>DASTAE010000266.1:0-6055 GCA_035712985.1 Actinospica sp. | reverse complement strand
GCTGTTCGCGGGCCGCCGGCAGCTGGTCGTGCAGCACATCATGTTCGGGCCGGACTGGGAGGCCGGCTGCCCGCGCTGCACGGCGAGCACCAGCGAGTTCACCCCTACGCTGCTCGGCCGGATCAACGAGGCGGACACGTCGTTCGCGATGGTGTGCCGCGCGCCGTGGGAGAAGGTGAAGGCGTACACGGAGGGCCGCGGCTGGGCGCTGCCCTGGTACTCGTCGTACGCCAGCGATTTCAACTACGACTACCGGGTGACCGTCGACTCCTCGATCCCGCAGACGGAGTACAACTACCGGCAGGAGCCCGGCATCCTCGGCGAGAAGGGCGGCAGCACCGAGCTTCCGGGCGCCAGTTGCTTCCTGCGCGAGGGGGACGAGATCTTCCACACCTATTCGGCCTACGCGCGGGGGCTGGACCACACCGAATTGCGCTACGCCTTCCTGGACCTGACCGTGCTCGGCCGTCAGGATAGCTAGGTGCCCTCCGAGGACGTCACCGACCTGGTGCACCGCGCCCGACGCGGGGACTCCCGCGCGTTCGACGAGCTCATCGCGACGTACCGGTCCGAGCTGCGGGCGCACTGCTACCGCATGCTCGGCTCGGTGCACGATGCCGACGACGCTTTGCAGGACGCGGTGTTCCGGGCCTGGAAGGGGATGGCCGGCTTCAGCGAGCGCGGCACGGTGCGCGCGTGGCTCTACTCCATCGCGACCAACACCGCGCTCGACCTGGCCGCGCACCGCTCACGCCGCGAACTGCCGGTCGACTTCGGCCCCGCGGCGGGCCCGGAGGCCGACCTGGACCCGCCGTCCAGCGAGATCCCGTGGCTCGATCCGTACCCCGACCAGTGGCTCACGGACCCCGGCGCGAAGGTCGAGCAGCGCGAGAGCATCGAGCTCGCGTTCCTGATCACGCTGCAGCACCTGCCCCCGCTGCAACGCGCCGTGCTGCTGCTCCGGGAAGTCCTGGGCTTCTCCGCCGCCGAGATCGCCGAACAGCTCGACACGTCCGCCGCGTCCGTGAACAGCGCCCTCCAACGGGCACGCGCCGCAGTCCGCGACCGCCGCCCCGAGGCCACTCAACAGCAGGCGCTGGCCAACGCGGGCGAGCAGCGCACCCGCGCCCTGGTTCAGCAGTACGCCGATGCCATCGAGCGCGCCGACGTCGAGACCCTCATCAGCATGCTGACGGCCGACGCGACGTGGTCCATGCCGCCCGTCCCCACGTACTTCCGCGGCCACGAGGCGGTCGCGTCCTTCCTGCGCCGCATGCCGCTCACGAAGACGTGGCGCCATCTTCCCGCCCAAGCCAACGGCCACCTCGCCGTCGGCTGCTACATCTACGACGAAGCGAAGGCGGCGTTCCGCCCGCACTGCATCGACGTGCTCTCACTCACCGCGGAAGGCGACCGCATCACCGCCGTCACAGCCTTCATCGGCGCCGACTTCGCGAGTTTCGGGCTGCCGGCGGACGTGAACTGACGGTCTCAGGCCACGACGCGGCCCTTGAGGATGATGCGGGTCGGGTGGGTGAGGACGGCCGGGTCGAGGGTGGGGTCGACGGGGTAGGCGACGAGGTCGGCCGGGGCTCCCTCGGTGAGGGCGGGCAGGCCCAGCCAGTCGCGGGCGCGCCACGAGGCGGCGGCCAGCGCGTCCTCGGCGGACAGGCCCGCCTTGATGAGCTGGACCACCTCGGCGGCGACGGTTCCGCAGGGGAAGCTGTCGGTTCCGGCCAGGACGGTGACGCCCGCTTCGTGGGCCGCGCGGACATTGGGGGCGAGACCGTCCCAGCCGCTCAGCCACCAGTCGCGGCGGGGGCCGGGCTCGCGGGCGCGGGCGGCGGCCTCCTTCGCGGCGAAGACGCTCATCGTGGGGACGAAGGCAGTACCCTGACGCGCCATCCGGTCGATCAGATCGGGGTCGAGGTGCATGCCGTGCTCCAGGCTGTCGGCGCCAGCGAGCACGGCGTTGCGGCTGCCTCCGGCGGTCTGGCAGTGCACGGCCACCTTGCCGCCGATCGCGTGGACGGCCTCGACCGCCGCCGTGAGCAGGTCGAGCGGCACCGGCGGCTCGTCGGGCCGCCAGTCGCCGATGATCTTGCACCAGCCGGAGGACGCGGCGGCTTCTTCCACGGCCGACTGCACGAGCTCGGCCTCGGTGATGTCGCGGCCGTAGCCGGGGAAGAAGCGGCCCGGCGTCGCGAGCCAGGGGCCGGCCGAGCGCACGCGGGGCAGCGAGTCGTCCTCGTCGACCCACGCGGGGATGCGCCGCGCCGAGCCCGGAGTGCGGACCAGCAGCACTCCGGCGTCGCGGTGCTCCAGGAGCTGCTTGCGCAGCACCTCGTCGTCGAACGGCGTCTCACGCGATTCGGTGCCGGGATGGGTGTGCACATCGACGAGCCCCGGCAGCAGCCAGCCCCCGTCCACGACCGTCTCGGCGTCGGCGACCGGCTCGGTCCGCAGCCGATCCCCGTCGGTCCAGAACGTGCGCTCCTCGCGCTCGGGCAGCACAATTCCCCGTATTTTGTATGCCACCCCGCCAGGCTAGTCGACCGGCCAGACGTGCGCCGCGACGTTGACCCGGTTCCAGGCGTTGATCGTGGTGATCAGCCAGACCAGCTCGGCGAGCTCGGTGTCCTCGAACTCGGCGGCGGCCGCGGCCCACACCTCGTCGCTCACCGGGCCGTCGGACAGCCGGGTCACGGCCTCGGTCAGCGCGAGGGCCGCGCGCTCCCGGGCGGTGAACAGGCCGGTCTCCTGCCAGACCGGGAGGAGGAACAGGCGGCGCTGGGTGTCGCCGCCCGCGAGCGCGTCGTTGGAGTGCGTCTCGACGCAGTAGGCGCAGCCGTTGATCTGCGAGGCGCGGGCGCGCACGAGCTCCTTGAGCCCGGCCTCGAGGCTGCTGTCGGCGGTGGCCTTGTCCAGGGCGGACATGGCGCGCATGGCGGCCGGCGCGAGCTTGTCGGCGGCGATGCGGACGGCGGGGGCGGGGACGTAGGCGGTGTTCGTGTTCGTTGTCATGTCTTCGACTCTAGGCCGTAAGTGGACCGGTGCTAAGGTCCAATTCCATGGCGAATGATTGGGCCACTTCGGCGGGTCTCGATCTGTTCCTCGAGCTGCTGCCGGGCGAGAAGCGGCGCGACGGGCTCGAACGCGCGCTGCGCGAGGCGATCCGCGGCGGGCGGCTGGCGGCGGGCGAGAAGCTGCCGGCGACGCGCGTGCTCGCCGCGGAGCTCGGCCTGTCCCGCGGCACGGTGAGCGCCGCGTACGACCAGCTCGTCGCCGAGGGCTACCTGCAGGCGCGGCACGGCTCGGGGACCACCGTGGCCCACGTGCCGCGCGCCCCGAGCCACCACACGCGCCGCCCGACGCCGAGGCCCCGCCACGACCTGCGGCCCGGGACCGGGGACATGAACGCGTTCCCGGTACAGGCCTGGTTGCGCTCGGTCCGCCGCGCGCTGACCGCGGCCCCGGCCTCGGCCTTCGGGTACACGGACGACCTGCGCGGCCGCCCGGAGCTCCGTGCCGCGCTCGCGGACTACCTCGGCCGGGCCCGCGGGGTGTCCGCGACGCCCGAGCGGATCGTCGTGACCAGCGGCTATACGCAGTCGCTGACGCTGCTGGCCCGCGTGCTCGGCCCGGAGTCCCGCCGCTTCGCGATGGAGGATCCCGGCCTGCCGTACCACCGCGAGTTGGTCCGGCACGCGGGCGCCGAGCCCTGGCCGCTGCCCGTGGACGGCCTCGGCGCCGATCCGGGTACGCTGCCCGCCGACGTGCGCGTGGTCGTCACTACGCCGGCGCACCAGTACCCGACCGGCGTGACCCTGCATCCCGCACGACGCAGGGCCCTGATCGACTGGGCCAGAGCGGCGGACGGCGTCGTCATCGAGGACGACTACGACGGCGAGTTCCGCTACGACCGGCAGCCCGTCGGCGCCCTGCAGGCGATGTCGCCGGACCACGTCGTCTACGCGGGCACCGCGGCGAAGGCGCTCGCCCCGGGCCTGCGCCTGGGCTGGGTCGTCCTCCCGCACCGGCTCGTGGACCCCGTGCTGGCGGAACTGCGGCTGAGCACGCTGGCGACCGAGAGCCTCGGCCAATTGGCCTTGGCCGACCTGATCACCACGCACGGCTACGACCGCCAGATCCGCGCCGGACGGACCCGCCACCGTCACCGCCGCGACCTGCTCGTCGCGGCGATCGCCGCGTTCCCCGCCTTGACCGCGGCCGGAATCAGCGCCGGGCAGCACATCCTCGTCACGCTGCCGTCGAAGGGTCCCGAGGAGTCAGAGGTCATAGATGCGGCGACGCGGCGCGGGCTGGCGCTGAGCAGCTTGGCAGAGCACTGGCACGGCGCCTCCGCCGCGCGGACCCGAGGCCTGGTGGTCGGCTACGGCGCCCCGAGCGAGGCCGCCTATCCCCAAGCCGTAGCCGCGTTCGCCGAAGTCCTGCGGGAGTTCTACGGCTAGGAGTGCGTCGAATGCCCTTGCAGCGGCGTCCCCGCGATCGCGCAACTGTGCACGTGCACGGATTCTTCGGCGGGCTCCGGGGTCTGCCTGCTCAACTTCGTCGGGATCGCGATGAACGCGGTGATCGCGCCGACGACCAGCATCCCGCTGCAGATCAGCATGGCCCGGTGGTACATCGGCCCGAGATCCGCCGCGTCGGTGAGGCTGCCGCCGCCGAGGCCCGCGGCGAGCGGGAGGATCGCCACGGCGAGCAGTCCGGCCGCGCGGGCCACGGCGTTGTTCACGCCGCTCGCGATGCCGGCATGCCGCTCGTCCACCGAACCGAGGGCGGTCGCGGTCAGCGGCGCGACGGTGAGCGAGAGGCCGAGCCCCAGGACGACGACGGGCGGCAGGACGTCGCGCACGTACGTGGAGTGCGCGCCGATCCGCGAGAACAGCAGCAGCGCGCACGCGCAGACGACCGGGCCGACCGACATCGGGATCCGCGGCCCGATGCGCTGCGAGAGCGCGCCGGCGCGGGCCGAGAGCAGCAGCATCAGCATCGTGACCGGCAGCATCGAGACCCCGGCGGACAGCGCGGTGAAGTGCACGACGACCTGCAGATTGAGCACGACGAGGAAGAGCACGCCGCTGAGCGCCGCATAGACCGCGAAGGTGACCAGGTTCGCCGCGCTGAAGGCCCGTGACCGGAAGATCCGCAGCGGCAGCATCGGCTCCCGCACCCGCATCTCGACGAGCAGGAAGCCGCCGAGGCCGAGCGCGCCGACCGCCAGCGCGCCGATCACGACCGGGCTGGACCCGCCGCGCTCTGGCCACGCCGTGAACCCGTAGGTCAGCCCCGCGAGCCCGGCCGCGGCGGTCAGCACGCCGGCCGCGTCCAGGCTGCGCGCCGCGTCCGGGTTCCGCGACTCGGGGACCCCGCGCAGCGCCATCAGGATCACCAGCGCCGCCACCGGCACGTTGATCAGGAACACGAGCCGCCAGGTGGCCGCCTGCACCAGCCAGCCGCCGAGGAACGGCCCGATCGCCCCCGCGACCCCGCCGAGGCCCGACCACGCGCCGATCGCCCTGGCCCGGTCGTCCGGGTGGAAGGACGCCTCGATGATCGCCAGCGAGCCCGGCGCCAGCAGCGCCCCGCCGACGCCCTGGAGCACCCGCGCCGCGATCAGCAGGCCCACGTTCGGCGCCAGCCCGCACAGCAGCGAGGCCGCCGCGAACCAGGCCACCCCCAGCACGAACACCCGCCGCCGCCCGAACCGGTCGCCGAGGGAGCCGCCCAGCAGGATCAGCGAGGCCAGGCTGAGCGTGTACCCGTTCACGATCCACTGCAGCGAGGCCGCGCCCGCGTGGAACTCGTCCCCGATATGCGGCAGCGCGATGTTGACCACCGTCGCGTCCAGGAACGCCATCCCGGAGCCGAGCACGGTCGCGACCAGCACCCGGCGCCCGTCCCGGCGCCCGTACCGCACCGATGGGGTCTCGACGCCGGATCCGTTCATGAGAGGGATCTGCCCCACCCGGCTCCTCGCGGAACTTCCGAAAAGCAGCGATCGTGCGGCCGAGGCACCTCGCCTCGGCCGCAC
>DASTAE010000265.1:0-13190 GCA_035712985.1 Actinospica sp. | reverse complement strand
CAGCAAGGCGGTGCAGGTCGTGGGCGTCACCGACCCCATGGCCATGGGCGGCTCGGCGATGGCCCTGCTGGGTATCGACGTGGACGGCGACGCCCGCTCCGTCGCCGACGAGCTGGCCCAGCACGAGGAGGTCATCTACGCGGTCCTGACCTCCGGCACCTTCGACCTCTTCGCCGAGGTGGTCTGCCGCCGCCCCGCCGACCTCCTCGACTTCATCAACGACGTGGTCCGCCCCATCGAAGGCGTGGCCCGCGTCGAGAACTTCCTCTACTTCGCCATCCACACGCACCGGTTCCTGTGGGATGTCGGATAAGGATGCCGATGATCCTTCGCCAGTTTCGAAGGAGCATTCGAATGTTGCCGGATAGGTAGCGGCTTCGGTTTTCGACGTCGAGATTCCGGAGTACCGGAGACTCGGCTGCGGGCGGTTGACGGCGGACCGGTCCGGGCATACGTTCCTTCACGCTGACTCGAAAGCGATCTCGAAACTTTCGGAGGCCTTGCGTGACTTCGTTCGGCCCGCCCCACCCGGCCCGTGTCGCGATCGTCGGCACCGGGGGCATCGCGGAACAGGCCCATCTCCCCGCCCTGCGAGCCCTCGGCGACCGCGTGTCGGTGGTCGCCGCCGTCGACACCGACCCCGTGCGGCTGGCCGAGTTCACCGCGCGGCACGGGATCGCGAGCGCGCGCGCCGACCTCGCCGAACTGCTCGAACACGACAAGCCAGACCTCGTACACCTGTGCACTCCCCCGGCCGCGCACGCGCGGGACGCGATCCGGTGCCTCGAGGCGGGCGCCTGGGTGCTCATCGAGAAGCCACCGGCGCGCAGCCTGGCCGAGTACGACCGGATCACGGCGGCCGAGGGTGCGGGCTCCGGGCCGTACGCGTCAGTCGTCTTCCAACACCGTTTCGGGTCCGCCGGGCTGCGGCTGGCCGGGCTCGCCCGCGCGGGAGCGCTCGGGAAACCGCTGGTCGCGCAGTGTGTGACGGCCTGGTACCGGGGGCACGAGTACTTCGAGGTGCCGTGGCGCGGGCGCTGGGACACCGAGGGCGGCGGGCCCACGATGGGGCACGGCATCCATCAGATGGACCTGATGCTCGCGGTGCTCGGTGAGTGGGCCGAGGTGCGCGCGATGGCGGGGACGCTGGACCGCGCGGTCGATACCGAGGACGTGTCCGCGGCCGTGGTCCGCTTCGCCTCCGGGGCGATAGCGACCGTGCTCAACAGTGTTCTGTCACCGCGCGAGGAGAGCTATCAGCGCTTCGATTTCGCGAACGCGAGCGTCGAGGTGCGGCACCTCTACGGCTACGACAGCGGCGACTGGACGTTCACGGCGGCTCCCGGCGCGGCCGAGGAGGTCTGGCGTGTCGCGGAACCCGATATCCCCAGCTCGCACACGGCCCAGCTCCCGCACCTGATCGACGCCTGGGAGCAGGGACGACGGCCGCCGATGAGCGGCGCCGAGGGACGCGCGACGCTGGAACTGGTCACCGCGATCTACCGCTCGGCGGCCACCGGGCTGCCCGTGCGCCGCGAGGATCTCGGACCGCACGACCCCTTCTACCACCGGCTCGACGGGAGGCAGTGACCATGACGACGACCGATGAGCTCACGAGCGGGCTGCTCACGGACGATCAGGATGCGGCGATCGTCACGGCGCGCGCGGCCGGACGGCAGCTGTTCAAGTACAGCTACCGGCATCCGACCGATCCGTTCGAGTGCCCGGCGCCCTTCTTCCACCCGCTGCGCACCCTCGGCGGCGGCGTGCTCACCAATCACCGGCCGAACGATCACCGCTGGCACAAGGGTCTGGCGATGACGATCTCCCACCTGTCCGGGCAGAACTTCTGGGGCGGCGGCACCTACGTGCCGGGCGCCCCGGGGCACGGCTACGTGGACCTGCCGAACGTCGGGAGCCTCGCGCACAGCGAGTTCGAGTCCTTCGACGGCACGGGCTTCGTCGAGCACGTCGACTGGATCGCGGCCGACGGCGGGCGATGGATCGCGGAGAGGCGGAGCGTCGCAGTGCTCGATGTCGATCCGTCCGACGGCCGGTGGACGCTGGAGTTCGGGACCGAACTGCTGAACGTGAGCGGCAGGGTGCTCGAGATCGGCAGCCCGACCGTGTTCGGCCGCGTTCTCGCGGGCTACAGCGGGTTCTTCTGGCGCGGGCCACGCTCGTTCGCGGGCGGATCCGTGCTGGCCGCCGGCGGCCTCGAAGGCCCGGAGGTGATGGGGCGGCAGGCTCCCTGGCTGGCGTACTCCGGCGAGTTCGACGTGATCGACGGGCACGCGACGCTGCTGTTCCGCGCCGCGCCCGACACCGAGGGCGGCGATCCGCACTGGTTCGTGCGCAGCGAGCCGTTCGCCGCGGTCAATCCGTCGCTCGCGTTCCACGACAGCCTGGATTTCGAGCCGAACGAGACACTGAGCCGCACCTATCGGATCACGGTCGCGGACGGCCTCTGGGACCGCGAGCGCATCGAATCCCACCTCGCGGAGCAGTCGTGGTGAGCATGCACCCGGCCTTCCCCGGCGCCACGGCCGTGTCAGGGCTGCGCGTCTACGACTGGGACGCGCAGGACGGGCTCTGCGGCGGTTCCCCGCACGTGCATCTGGCCTGCACCGAGGCCTACGTGGTGGTCGGCGGGGCCGGCGAGCTGCACACGCTGACCGTCTCGGGCGTCCGGCGCACGCCGCTGCATCCGGGCGTCGTCGCGTGGTTCGGGCCGGGCACCGTGCATCGCGCGGTGAACCTGGACGGCGCGCTCAAGGTCGTGGTCGTGATGCAGAACAGCGGCCTGCCCGAGGCGGGCGACGCGGTGATGACCTTCCCGCCCGAGTACCTCGAGTCCCCGGTCACCTACCGCCTGGCCTCGAAGGCCGAGGACGAGGAAGGGGCGCGGCGACGCCGTGACCTGGCCGTCAGCGGGTATCTGGAGCTGGCGGCCTCGGTCGAGGCGGGCGAGCCCGGCCTGCTGGCTGAGTTCTACCGGCAGGCCGTCCAGCTGCGCTCGGACCTCTTCGACGGCTGGGAGAAGATGCTGCGCTCCGGCGCGCTGGCCGCGGCCGAGCGCACGGCCGGGGACCTCTGGGCCCTGCGCCGGGGCCGGATCGACCACCTGCTCGAAGCCGCGCTCCGGGTCGAGGACGCGCCCGAACCGCAAGGGCGCGCCTTCGGCATGTGCGGGCGGCTGGACCGCTACGCGCTCGGGTGAATCGCCGCCTGCAGGGACTGCTCGATCGTCGGGAACCGGAAGGCGAAGCCGGCCTTGAGCAGTCCGGCGGGCACCGCGCGGCAGCTCCCGGTGATCCCGGCGGCGAACTCGCCGACCGCGATCTTGAGCGCGAACCCGGGCACCGGGGCGAGCGTGGGCCGGTTCAGCGCGCGGCCCATGGCCTTCGTGATCTCGCGGTTGGTCAGCGGCTCGGGCGCGGAGAAGTTGAGCGGGCCGACCACGTCCTCGTTGTCGATGGCGAAGCGCAGGCCGGCGATCTGGTCGGCCAGCGCGATGAACGGCCAGTACTGGTCGCCGGAGCCGAGCCGCCCGCCGAGGCCGGCCCGGAACAGCGGGAAGAGCTTGCCCCAGGCGCCGCCCTCGGCGGAGACGACCAGGCCGGTGCGCGGGTGCACGACGCGGATGCCCGCCTGCGCGGCGACGGCGGCCGCGTCCTCCCACTCGACGCAGAGCCCCGCGAGGAAGTCCGTGCCCGCGGGGGTGCTCTCGTCGACGATCCGGTCGCCGGTATCGCCGTAGTAGCCGACCGCCGAGGACGAGATCAGCACGCGGGGCTTGGCGTCGAGGGCCGCGACGGCGCGCGCGATGGTCTGCGTGCCGAGGACCCGGCTGTCGCGCAGCTCCTTCTTGTACGCGTCGCTCCAGCGCTTGTCGCCGACGCCCGCGCCCGCGAGGTGCACGACCGCCTCGACGCCTTCGAGCGCGCCGGGCTGCACGGTCCCGGCCTTCGGGTCCCAGGCCGCGGACTCGCTGCCGTCGGCCGCGGCCTTCGCGGCGCCGCGGGTCAGCCGCAGCACCTGGTGGCCGTCGGCGAGCAGGGAACGGGTGAGGGCGGAACCGATGAGTCCGGTGGATCCGGTGATCGCGACGCGCATGGCGTCCTCCCGAGGTGCGGAACGTTTTATACTTCAAACATTAGCACCCGCCATGATCGAGGGCCGTCACCATGTCCGCACCGCGCTGGCTCACCGCCGAGGAGCGCCGCACCTGGCTCGCGTACATCGACGTGAGCATGCTGCTCGACGACTACCTGGACCGGCAGTTGCGCCGGGACGCCGGGATCACCCATCCGGACTACGCGCTGCTGAACATCCTGCAGAACGCGGCCGACGCCGCGCTCGGCATGTCCGAGCTCGCCCGGCGCCTGAAGATCACCCGGAGCCGGCTGACCCACGCCGTCACCCGGCTGGAGAACGCGGGCTACGTCGAGCGCCGCGAGCACCCGACCGACCGCCGCGGGCAGATCGCGGTGCTGACGACGGCGGGCCGGGAACTGCTGGAACGGGCGGCCCCCGGCCACGTCGAGGCGGTGCGCCAGGCGGTGTTCGACGTGCTGACGGAGGATCAGGCGAGGGCCTGGGGCGAGGCCTGCCGGGCCGTCGCCGACGCCGTCGAGGGCGCGAACCCGGACCCGCTCCCCTGGCACCGCCGCTGACCGTACGGGCCGTCAGCGGTCGCTGACAGCTGTCACCGTCAGCTGTCGCCGTCAGGCGAAGTAGTGCTCCGCCTGCAGGTCCTCGACCCAGCCGGCGCGGGCCGGCTCCCAGCCGAGCAGCTTTCGGGTGATGTCGGTCGAGACCGGCGCGTCGACGCCCGCGAAGTAACCCAGGAAACCGAGGTACTGCGGCGCCTCCTCGGCGGTCACGCTCCTGGCCTCGAGGCCGAGCCGCGCGGCGATGGTCTCGGCCACGGTCCTGAAGGGGATCGCCGTGTCGCTGACGCCGTGCAGTCGCGACCCGGCCGGCGCCTTCTCGACGGCCAGCCGGTAGAGCACTCCGATGTCGTAGGTGTTGGCCGCCGACCAGTGGTTGGCGCCGTCGCCGATGTACGCGGCGAAGCCGTTCTGCCGCGCGAAGCCGATGAGTGCCGGGGTGAAGCCGTGCTTGTCGAGGTCCGAGTGGACCATCGGCGCGAGGCGGACGGCGGCGGAGCGCACGCCCTGCTCGGCGAGGCTGATCGTCAGGTTCTCGTTGTCGATCCGCGGGCCGCCGGGGAAGACGTCCTCCTCCGTGCCGAGCCGCCCGTTGAGCCCGGCCATCCCCAGCGGCAGTACGCCGCCGGTGGTGACCAGGGCCTTCCCGGTGCCTGCCAGCGCCTCACCGAAGGCCTGGACCGCGTCCATCTCGCCCTGGGCGGCCTCGGCCAGTTTGCCCTCGCGCAGCCCGCCGTGGTCGAACGCGAGGTGGATGACGCCGTCCGCGTCGGCCGCGGCGGACCTGAGGACGTCGAGATCGCCGAGGTCGCCGCGCCGGACCTCGGCGCCGTGGCCCGCGACGACGGCGGCCGCGGCGTCGGAACGGGCCAGGCCGACGACCTGGTGACCGTGGCGGAGCAGTTCCGGGATCACGGCGGAGGCGATGTGGCCCGAGGCGCCGGTGACGAAAACGCGCATGAGGATCTCCCGAGGAAGTGATGTCACTTGGTGTCATCCAATCTAGCATGCGATGACACCAGGTGCCATCAGCTAGACTGGACAGGTGTCGCGTTGGAAGCCGGATGCCGGAGGCCGCCTGCTCAAGGCGGCCATCGAGCTGTTCGCCGAGCAGGGCTACGAGGCGACGACCGTGGCCGAGATCGCCGAACGCGCCGGGCTGACCAAGCGCACCTTCTTCCGCTACTTCTCGGACAAGCGCGAGGTGCTCTTCGGCGGTGCGCAGGAGCTGGAAGAGCGCTGGCTGGGGGGTATCGCCACGGCACCCGCGGACGCCGAACCGCTGGAGGCCGTGCGCGCCGGCTTCGGGCCGCTGGCGGAGATGTTCGCCGAGCGCCACGAGTTCGCGAGCCTGCGGGCGCGGATCATCGTGGCGAATCCCGATCTGCAGGAGCGGGAGCTGATCAAGCTGCACCGGCTGACCGGCGTGATCGAGGAGGCCCTCGTGCGGCGCGGCATCGCGGAGCACGCGGCGGCGCTCGCGGCGCAGGCCGGGGTCTCGGTCTTCCACGTCGCGTTCGGGCGCTGGGTCCGGCAGGAGGACCCCGACTCGTTCGGCACGCTGCTCGACGAGTCGCTCGCGGAACTGCGGTCGGTGACCGCGCCTACCGCAGCGGCCTGATCCCGGCGCCGACGCTCGCGGCGGTCTCACGCAGCCACAGGTGGCCCGCGTCGTGGGTATGGACCGGGTGCCACCACATCGCCTCCTGCAGCACCGTGTCGAAGGGGCACTCCATCACCCGGACGCCCGTGCCTTCGCCGAGCCTCGCTGCGAGCAGGCGTTGCAGCAGCGCGACACGACGCGTGCCGGCGACGAGCGAGGGCAGCACGTGGAAGCTGTCGGTCGAGACCTGCACGCGCGGCTCGACCCCGAGCATGCTGAGCTGACGGGCCGCCGCCGCGTCGTGGGTGCGCTGGTAGACGGCCCACGGCAGCCGTCCGAGATCGTCGAGCGTCAGTTCGTCGCCGACGTCGGGATTGTCCTCGGACACGACGAAGACCCAGGTGTCGCGGTAAAGCTCGACAGCCGGGAAATCGCCGATGATCCCGTGCGGCATGAACAGCCCGTCCACGGTGCTCAGGACGGCCGCGGTGTTCTCCTCGATCTGCTGCGGCGTGTGTCGGAAGGTCAGGCGGATGCCGGGCGCCTGCTCGGCCACGGCGCGTGCGAGCGCGGAACCGAAGACGGCCATCGCGTAGTCCGAGGCCAGAAGCGTGAATTCGCGTTCTTCGACCGAGGCGTCGAAGTCGGCTTGGCTCGCGAAGACGCGTTCGAGCAGCTCGCAGGCGGCGGCGGTGCGGTCGCGCAGGGCCGCGCCGAGCGGCGTGAGCTCGTAGCTGTTGCCGGTGCGGGCGAGCAGTTCGTCGCCGAAGTGGCGGCGCAGCCGGGCGAGCGCGGCGCTCATCGCGGGCTGGCTCAGCCCGACCCGGCGGCCGGCTCGGGTCACGCTGCGCTCCTCGAGCAGCGCGTCGAGGGCCAGCACAAGGTTCAGGTCCAGCTTCGCCAGATTCACGCGGCCTCCTTGCCGACGGTCCGACCTGGGGATATCCACTCAGTGGATCGGCCAGATAAGAAGAATCGATTTCCCTTATCCTACGCGGCGGCGCCAGGGTTGAGCCATGTCAGAGCTGACCCCCTTCGCCCTCGGTACGTTCGCCGACGCCGACGGACGCGTGTTCCCCGGGCTCGTCGCGGACGATCGAGGCGTTCTCGACCTGAGCGGGAGATTCCCGAGCGTCCTGGCGATCGTCGAACAGTGGGACGACGCCCTGCCCGAGCTGCGCCGGTCGGCCGCGGGCGGGCCCCGGCTCCCGCTCGAAAGCCTGGCGATCCGGGCGCCGATCGAGCCGCGGCAGGTCTTCCACGCGGGCGCGAACTACCGTCAGCACGTCATCGACCTCGAGGTCGCGCACCGAGCGGCCGACGACCCGCGCACCGAGGAGCAGGCGCGGGCCGAGGTAGCGCAGATCATGGACCGCCGGGCGGCCGAGGATCTGCCCTACGTCTTCATCGGCCTGCCTACCGCGATCGGCGCCCCGCAGGACGAGGTGGTGCTCCCCGCGTGGGCAGCGAAGCCGGATTGGGAGCTCGAACTCGTCGCGGTCATCGGCCGTGAGGCGCACCGGGTGACCGCGGACGAGGCCCTCGACTACGTGGCCGGATACACGATCGCGAACGATCTCACCGACCGCGCGACCGTCTTCCGTCGCGATATGCCCGCGATCGGCACGGATTGGCTGCGCAGCAAGAACGCGCCTGGCTTCACACCCGTCGGGCCGTACCTCGTTCCGGCGGAATTCGTCGGGGATCCGCAGAAACTGCAGGTCACGCTCAAGCTCAACGGAGAGACGATGCAGGACGAGTCGACCGCCGACATGCTCTTCGGCGTCGCGCGGCTGATCGCGGCGATCTCCGAGACGGCGACGCTGCTTCCCGGGGACCTCGTGCTCACGGGAAGCCCGTCCGGCAACGGCATCCACTGGGGTCGGCTGCTTCGCGACGGCGACGTGATGGAGGGCTCGATCACCGGCCTCGGCGTGCTGCGGACGGTGTGCGTCGCCGAGGCGGAGGAGGACGCGCGATGACGTCGCACCTCGATGGGGCCGACCCCGAGGGCGCGATCGCCGAGGCGGCGAAGGCGTACTCGAACTGGGGGCGTTGGGGCGAGGACGACCGGCTCGGCACGCTCAACTTCCTCACCGAGGACAAGCGCGTGGCCGCCGCGGCGTTGGTTCGACGCGGCGTCAGTTTCTCGCTCTCGCAGCGCTTCGACATGGACGGACCGCAGCGCGGCTGGCGACGCCGCACGAACCCCGTGCACACGATGCTGGACACCGGCACCGACGCGGTTGCCGGCAACCAGGGTTTTCCGCACGGTATCGGCGGAGCAGACGACGTGATCGCCATGCCGTTGCAGTGCTCGACCCAGTGGGACGGCCTCGGCCACATCTTCGACCACGGCCGTGCCTGGAACGGCCGCGACGCCGCGAAGGTCGTCACCTCGGACGGCGACCTCGTCACCGGCATCGAGCACATGGCGCCGCACGTGGCCGGACGCGGCGTGCTGCTGGACGTCGGCCGGATCATCGGCTCCGGCACCGACGGCGAGTTGCCGGACGGGTTCGCGATCACCGAAGAGCACTTGGTCGCCACCGCCTCGGCGCACGGCGTCGACGTCGGGCGTGGCGATCTCGTCGTCGTGCGCACGGGACGTTTTGCGCGGGCGCTGCGCGAGGGCTGGGGCGAATACGCGGGCGGACCTGCGCCGGGCCTGTCGTTCACCACGGCCGGCTGGCTTCATCGCACCGAGATAGCAGCCGTCGCGACCGACACCTGGGGCTTCGAAGTGCGGCCCAACGAGTTCGACGACGCGTTTCAGCCCCTGCATCAGGTCGCCATCCCGAACATGGGCCTGCTCATCGGCGAGATGTGGGACCTGGAAGCGCTGGCCGCGGACTGCGCGGTGGACGGCGTCTACGAGTTCTTCTTAACCGCCGCGCCATTGCCGATCACGGGAGCGGTCGGCTCACCGGTCAACCCGATTGCCATCAAGTAGAAGCTGGAGCGGACAACAGTGAGCACTCAACGTCGAGTCCTCATCATCGGCGGTGGGACCGCCGGGAACGCGGCGGCGATCCTCCTACGTCGAAGCGGAATCGCGGTCGATCTGATCGAGGCCAAGACCGACTGGGGCGCGGGCTCCGGTTCCGGGATCACAGTGCAGGGCAACGCGCTTCGGGTGCTGCGCGAACTCGGCGTGTGGGATCGGGTACAGGCAGCAGGCTTCGCGTTCGACGAGGTCGGTCTCGCGTCTCCGGATGGCCACGTCTTCCACGTGCAGCGCGACATCCGAACCGGTGGCGACGATCTTCCGGCGACGATCGGGATGCAGCGTGCGCAACTGCAAGCCATCCTGATCGACGCGGTACGCGAGAGCGGCACGCGGGTGCGGCTCGACGTCACCGTCGAGGAGATCTCCCAGGGCGATTCCGATGTCGAGGTCCGTTTCTCCGATGGAACACCGTCGCGGTACGACCTCGTGATCGGCGCCGACGGTCTCAATTCCCAGACTCGCGCGCTCCTCGGGATCACCGACAAGCCCGAGCCGACCGGGATGGCGATCTGGCGCGTCGCGGCGCCGCGGCCCGCCTCCGTGACCCGGACCGATCTCGCGTACGGCGGCCCCTGCTTCATCGCGGGCTACTGTCCGACCAGCGAGAACACAATCTACGCCTACCTCGTCGAAGGCACCCGAGAGCGCAGCTCCGTCGATCCCACCTTGTATCCCGAGACCATGCGGAAGCTCGCGGCGGGTTACGGCGGCGCGTGGGTGGAGATCGCGGCTTCGATCATCGACGACTCCGTGATCGACTACCGACGCTTCGACCGGCTACTGCTCGAAGGATCCTGGCACCGCGGTCGCGTCGTACTGATCGGCGACGCGGCGCACTGCTGTCCCCCGACCTTGGCTCAGGGCGCGGCGATCTCCCTCGAAGACGCGCTCGTGCTCGCGGAGTTGCTGAATGCGCGCGAGACGTGGGACGAGCAGTTGCTCCAGGACTACTACACGCGTCGCATCGATCGGGTTCGAGCGGTCGTGGACGCCTCGGTGCAACTCGGTCAGTGGCAGCTCGACGGCGTCCGCGACGCCGACGCACCCGGTTTGATCGCGCGCACTTTCACGATGCTCAAGGAGCGCCCGTGACCGCCGTCATTCCGGACACTCCGACGATCGACGTTCACGCGCACGTTCTCCTCCCGGAAGTCGAGGCGCTGGTCGCTCGGCTTCCAGGCCTGGCTGACGCGAAGGCCCTCGACGCACGACGCAACGGTCCCGAGGCACTGGCCGTGAGCGGGCCGATGGTCGCCGCTCGTATCCCTCGGCTGACGGACGTGGCCGTGCGGCTCGCGGCGATGGACGAGCAGGGCGTCGACATCCAGCTCGTCAGCCCATCGCCGTCGCACTATCACTACTGGTCAGATGCATCGACGGCGATCGAGTTGTGCCGCCTGGCGAACGCATCGACGGCCGACCACTGCGCGAAGGCCCCGGACCGACTGCGCGGGCTCGGCCTTGCCCCGCTCCAACATCCCGAGCTCATGGTCGAGGCCCTGAACGACGCGCTGTCCCGCGGCTTGCTCGGCGTCGAGATCGGTTCGCACGCACCGGGACGTGAACTGTCCGATCCCGCGTACGAACCCTTCTGGTCCTGCGCCGAACAGACGAATGCGCTCGTCTTCCTTCACCCGTTCGGCTGCACGCTGGATGAACGGCTGAACCGGTGGTACCTGTCGAACACAGTGGGCCAGCCCACGGAAAACGCCGTCGCGCTCTCACACCTGATCTTCTCTGGCGTCCTCGATCGCCACCCGGGTCTGCGGATCATCGCGGCCCACGGCGGCGGCTACCTCCCGACGCACATCGGCCGCTCGGACCACGCGTGGCGCACCCGATCGGACGCCCGCGCGGCATGCGCCGAGCCGCCTAGCAGCTACCTGGCCCGCCTCTACTTCGACTCGCTCGTGCACGACGCGGATGTGCTCCGAGCGCTGATCCGGGCGGCCGGCCCGGATCGCGTGCTGCTCGGCTCGGACTTCCCCTTCGACATGGGCACCGAGGATCCCCTGGCGCTCCTGCGCGCCGCGGGACTGCCGCCGGCCGAGTTCGACGCCGTGCGCGGTGCCAACGCCTTCGCCCTCATCAAAGGAATCTGAAATATGACCCGCCATCTCACCCACCTGCGGCACGTCGACCTGGCCGTGCCGGACTACGGCAAGCAGCTCGAGTTCTATGCCGGAATCTGGGGTCTGACCAAGTCGAGCGAGGACTCCGGCGTCGCGTTCCTGGCCGCCGAGGGCTCGCCCGAGCAGTACATCGTGCGCCTGAGGAAGGCCGAGGAGAAGCGGCTCGACTTGGTGTCCTACGGCGCCGCGTCGGCTGCGGACGTGGACGAGCTCGCCGAGGAACTGGCCGTGGCCGACGTGCGGCTGATCTCGCAGCCCGGCAAGCTCGACACCCCCGGCGGCGGCTACGGCTTCCGCTTCTTCGACGTCGACGGGCGCACGATCGAGGTCTCCGCCGACGTCGAGGCGCGGCCGCACCGGAAGATCGAGGCGCAGGAGTCGATCCCGGTCCGACTCTCGCACGTCGTCCTGAACTCCCCCGACCTCGACCGGACGCGCGCCTGGTATGAGAAGCACCTCGGTTTCCGGCTCTCGGACACGCTCTCGTCGCCGCACATGGGCGAGGTCATGCACTTCATGCGGATCAGCAACCAGCACCACTCCATGGCCCTCGCCAAGGGTCCGCACACCTCGCTGCACCACGTCTCGTTCGAGATGCGCGGAATCGACGAGTACATGTACGGCACCGGTCGGCTGCTACGAGCAGGCGTGCGCAAGATCTGGGGTCCCGGACGTCACATGGCCGGCAACAACACCTTCAGTTACTTCCTCGACCCGCACGGGAACACGGTCGAGTACACGACCGAGCTGGAACTGCTGGACGAGGACACCTGGCATCCGCACGTCTACGACTTCTCGCAGCCCGAGGTCACGGACCAGTGGGGCACGGCGAATGCGATGAACGAGCTCATCGCGAGGGAGTCCTTCAACGACGTCGACCGCGGCGTATTCGTCGCCCCGCCGGTCTGAGGCCGCGATGCGTTTCGCCACATACGAATTCGAAAGCCGAGTCGCGTCCGGCGTGGTCCGCGGCGGCTGGCTCTATCCCCTCGACGGCGACCTGCGCCTAGACGACCTGCACGCGCAGGGCCTCGCGGCACAGGTCCGCGGCCCCCGCGTCGCCGATGTCCGCCTGCTGCCCCCGCTCCGACCCTCGACGATCCGCGACTTCGTGACCTTCGAGGAGCACGTCGAGGGAGTCAGGCGATCGATCGACCAGGCGAGCGGCGTCCCCGAGGCCTGGTACGACGCGCCGACGTTCTACTTCACCAACCCCTACTCCGTGATCGGCGCGTTCGACGAGGTCCCGACGCCACCCGGCACGCACGTACTCGACTTCGAGCTCGAGGTCGCGGCGGTCATCGGCCGCGCCGGGCGCGATCTGACACCCGAGCAGGCCCGCGAGCACATCGTCGGCTACACGATTTTCAACGACTGGTCGGCGCGCGACCTGCAGTCGCGCGAGATGCAGGTCGGGCTCGGACCGTGCAAGGGCAAGGACACGGCCGCGACCCTCGGCCCGTACCTGGTCACGGCCGATGAGCTCGAACCCTTCCGCGACGCCGAGGGCTTCCTGCGGCTCGCGCTGACCGCCGAGGTCAACGGCGAGATCGTGGGCTGGGATCTGCTTTCGAACATGAGCTGGACGTTCGAGGAGATGGCCGCGTACGCGTCCCGCGGCACGGAGATACGGCCGGGCGACGTGCTCGGCTCGGGGACGTGCGGCAACGGCGGCTGCCTGGCCGAGCTCTGGGGCGTGCGCGGGGACAGGACGAGCCCGCCGCCGCTCAAGCCCGGCGACACCGTCGCGCTGATCGTCGAGGGGATCGGCC
>DASTAE010000264.1:0-19102 GCA_035712985.1 Actinospica sp. | reverse complement strand
GCCATGGTTCTCAAGTCTTCTTTCTTCAGCTTCGGAGGGCTACCGGGAGGCGGCCGGGGCCTTCCACCAGGCGATCAGACGGGCTATCAGGTTGAGGAGCATGACCAGGATGATCAGGGTGAGCGCCGCGGCCCAGCCGCGGTCGATCGTGGCCTGCAGGCTGTTCTGGGACGCGTAGTACACGAACACGGGCAGCGAACTCTGCGGACCGCTGAAGGGGTTCCCGTTGATCGAGTCAGTGACGCCGGCCAACAGCAGCGCCGGCGCCGTCTCACCCATGATGCGCGCGATACCGAGCATCATGCCGGTGACGATACCCGGCAAAGCGGTCGGAAGCACCACCTTGACGATCGTCCGCCACCTGGAGACGCCGAGCGCGTACGAGGCCTCGCGCAGCGCCGGGGAGACGAGGCGCAGCATCTCCTCGGTCGACCGGATGGAGATCGGCATCATCAGGATCAGCAGCGCCAGCGAGACCGCGAAGCCGGAGGCCTTGAAGCCGAGGCCGAGCAGCCAGAAGGACAGGACGAACAGGGCGGCGACGATCGAGGGCAGGCCCATCATGACGTCGACGAAGAAGGTCACCGCCTGGGCGAGCCGGCCACGGCCGTACTCGACCAGATAGATCGCCACGAGCAGCGACAGCGGGATGGTGATCACCGCGGCGATGCCGACCTGCTCGAGGACGCCGAGGATCGCGTGGTAGGCGCCGCCGCCGGTCTGCTGCGGAGCGATGTTGCGCATCGAGTGGCTCAGGAAGTTGCCGTTCAGAGCCTTGACGCCTCTGCTGACCAGGGTCCACAGGATCGAGACCAGCGGGACGAGCGCGACCAGGAAGGCCAGGCCCATCACGACCATGGCGGCCGAGTTCTTGACCTTGCGAACGGGGCTGGGGTGCGCGAGGGACATCAGGCACCGGCCTTCTTGGTGGAACGCCGGACGACGAGGCGGGCGGCGTAGTTGACGAACAGAGTCATCACGAACAGCACCATGCCGGAGGCGATCAGCGCCTGCCGGCCGGTGGTGAATGCGTCGGCGAACTGCACCGCGATGTTCGCGGCGATGGTGTTGCCACCGGGCTGCAGGATCCGGGTGACCAGACCCGGCACGGTGGTGAGCACCATGGCGACGGCGATGGTCTCACCGAGCGCGCGGCCGAACCCGAGGATGACCGCGCTGGTGACCCCGCTGCGGCCGTAGGGCAGCACAGCCAACCGGATCATCTCCCACTTGGTCGCGCCGAGGGCGTAGGCCGCCTCGATCTGTTCGCGTGGGGTCTGCCTGTAGATCTCCCGCGCGATCGCCGCGATGATCGGAAGGATCATGATCGCCAGCACGACGCCGGCGGTGAACATCGAACTGCCGTAGGTGCCGTTGGTCTTGAACATCGGGATCCAGCCGAGCACGTCCTCGATGAGCCGTGACACGCCGCCCATGTGCTGGTCGAGCACCAGCAGACCCCACAGACCGTAGACCACGGAGGGCACAGCGGCGAGCAGGTCGATGATGTAGCCGAAGATCGAGCCGAGCGCGCGCGGCGCGTACTGCGTGATGAACAGGGCGACGGCGATCGCGATAGGCGCCCCGATGAGCACGCCGATCACCGAGGTGACCAGCGTGCCCCAGGCGATGGCGGCGATGCCGAAGGTCGGCACGCCGTTCGTGTTGTTGCCGTCCGGGTCCCAGGTGAAGGAGGTGAGGAAGTTGACCTTGTCCTGGCTGATCGCGTTCACCGACTGATAGATCAGGAAGGCGGCGATCGCGGCCATCAGAATGAGGATGAACACGGCGGCGCCGCGGGCGCTGCCGCCGAAGATCCGGTCGCCCAGACCGGCCTTCGCGGTCAGTCCCGACCGGGCGGGCGCGGGCTCGGGAGCCCGGTCCTCCGACTCGGCCACCGCCGGCGGGGTGTCGCTGCTCATGGGAACTTCCTCACCTCCTATCGGAGACTAGGGGCGACTAGGACAGGGAGTTGATGACCGCGGCGTCGGCCGACTGCACGGAGGCGGGCAGCGGGACGTAGCCGAGGCCGGTCAGCTCGCCCTGGGCGGTGTTCGACACGACGTAGCTCAGGAAGCCCTTGATCAGCGGCAGGGCGGTGGAGTCGTTGCCGGTGCCGCAGGCGATCTCGTAGGTCACCAGAACGGCCGGGTAGGCGGTGGGGCTCGAGTACTGGTAGTTGAACACGGCCTTGGTGTCCTCGCCCGACTGCTCGATCTTGGCCTGGGCGATGAAGGCCGACGCGTTGGCCTGGGTCAGCGGCACGAAGGCGCCGGCCGCGTTCGAGACCTTGGCGTAGGTCAGGTTGTTCTGGGTCGCGTAGGAGATCTCGGCGTAGCCGATGCCGCCGACGGTCGACTTGACCTTGGCCGCCACGCCGGAGGAGCCCTTGGCGCCCTGGCCCGCCTTGCCCGGCCACTGCTTGTTGGCCGCGGCGAAGCCGCCCAGGTTGTTCAGGTAGTTCGAGAAGTTGTACGAGGTGCCGGACGCGTCCGAGCGGTAGAACGGCTGGATCTTGGTGCTCGGCAGCGTCACGCCCTTGTTGTCCGCGGCGATGGCCGGGTCGTTCCAGGTGGTGATGGTGCCGTTGAAGATCCCGGCCAGGTTCTTCGCCGAGAGGTTCAGCGAGGTGGTCACGCCCGGGACGTTGTAGATCACCGAGATGGCGCCGCCGACCGCCGGGATGTCCACGCCCTCGCCCGAGCCGCAGCGGCCCGACGACTTGACCTGCGCCGCCTGGGTGCTGTTCAGGGCGAAGTCGGAGCCGGCGAAGTCGGCCTGCTTCTGGATGAACGCGGTCACGCCCGCGCCGGAACCGTCGGCGTTGTAGTTCACGGTAACGCCGGGGCACTTGCCCTGGTAGTCCTTGATGAACTGCGAGAGCGCGTTCGCCTGGGCCGTCGAGCCGGCCGCGTTCAGCGTGCCCGAGGGGCAGGACGCCGCGGAACCGGTCGAGCCGCCCGCCGCGCTGGTCGTCGAGGTGGTCGAGCCACCGTTGTTGTCCGAACCACAAGCGCTGAGCGCAAGAGCCGCGGCCACAGCCACGCCGGCCACAGCGCCGTATCGCTGAAACTTCACGGGGAAGTCCCTTTCGTTCTGGGACCGGCGGGGCACCGCCGGAGGTCAATGCCTATGAGTGCTGACCACCCGAACGTAGGCAGACGCGGTGAATGAGTAGGCCCGCGCAGGTGAACCAGGGGTGAACGGCCCCAAGACATTGCTCTAGAGAAGATAAAGAATCGGTCACGGAAGCCCTGGCCAGGGGCTTATCGCGACCGTAACATGCGATCCGTGGCGTTTTCGCTAGGTGAACAGATGACTGCGCCTGTTCGGGTGGCCGAAAGGCGTCCGGCGGGCTCGGGAAGGACCCGCCGAGCGCCAAGCCGCGACCCTGTTACACAGTCACAGCCTCTGCACGGTCACAGCCTCGCCGGACGCGCGAGCTGCCGCGGCTCCCGCTCCCGCTCCCGCGGCTCCGGCTCGGGCTCCGGCTAGAGCGAGAACTCGCACCAGACCGACTTCCCCTCCGGAAGCTGCCGGCAGCCCCAGGAGGCGGCCAGCGACGCGACGATGCCGATGCCCCGGCCGTCCTCGTCGGTCTCCTCGGCGAGCCGGCGCCGGGGCAGGTGGTCGTCCCCGTCCGAGACGTCGACGATCAGTCGCCGGTCGGTGCGCCGCAGCCGCAGCCGCACCGGGGGACGGCCGTGGATCGCGGCGTTGGCCACCAGCTCGCTGACCGCCAGCACGCCCATGTCGCACAGGTCCTCGCCGAGGTGCCAGCTGCGCAGCACGCCGGAGGCGAAGGCGCGGGCGTGCGCGGCGATCTCGGTGCCGCCCACGAGGTCGACCGCGGCCGAGCGGAACAGCTGGGCGCGCTCGCCCTGCCACTGCGGGACGTGCACGACGAGCAGGGCCACGTCGTCGTCGTGATCGAGCGGCAGTTGCATCCCGGCCAGCAGCTCGTCGCGGACCTGGTCCACCGGGCCGCCGCGGCGCCCCGAGACGCCGCCGATGGTGATGCCGTTGGAGCTGAGGTCGAGCGCGGCGAGATCGTCGGCCGCGGCCTCGGCGAAGGGCGCGCGGCTGAAGACCTCGCGCAGCCGGCCGAGCTGTCCGTCGAGGTCGAAGCCGCGCCGCTCGACCAGGCCGTCGGTGTAGAAGGCGAGATAGGCGTCGGGCGGGATCGGGATCGTCGCCTCCTGCCAGGTCCACTCGCCGGTGCCGAGCGGCGGCCCGACCGCGGCGTCGAGGTCGATCACGGTGCCGTCCGGACGGCGCAGCAGCGGCGCGGGATGGCCGGCCGCGGCGTAGGTCAGGACGCGGTCGTCCGGGTCGTAGACCGCGTACACGCACGAGGCCAGCGCGCCGAGGTCGCAGAGCCCGGCCTTGGCGGAGCCGGAGGTGTACGCGGGACCCTCGAGCTCGGCGGCGTGCCGGTCGAGGTGCAGGATCAGCTCGCCCGGCGGCAGGTTGGCGGCGGCGTACGCGCGCACGGCGGCCCGCAGCTGGCCCATGATCGCGGCGGCGTGCACCCCGCGGCCCATCACGTCGCCCATCACGAAGGCGGTGCGTCCGGCGCCGAGCGGGATCACGTCGTACCAGTCGCCGCCGACCTGGAACTCGTTCGCCGCGGGCCGCTTGGCCGCCGCGAAGGAGTCGGGGCCGCCCGGCCGCAGCGTCTCGCCGAGCAGGTCGGGCTCGCCGGCGGCGGGCAGGTAGCAGCCCGCGATCCGCAGCTCGTCCGGCTGCGAGAGACGCTGCGGCAACAGGGCACGCTGCAGGGCCACGGCCGCATTGCGCTGACGCCGCTCCGCGCGCTGGAGCCGACGCAGCTCGGAGGCCTGGTCCGAGTTGTCGATCAGATGCAGCAGCACGCCCTCGATCGGCTCGTTCTCCGCGGCGCGCACCGGCGAGCACGTGACCCGCAGCACCGCCGGACGGCCCGAGGGCCCGAACTCGGGCACCCGCACCTCGGGCGCGGTGAAGACGGTCCCGGTGGCGTGGACGAGGGCCAGCGCGTCCAGCAGCCCGAGCCGGGCGAGCACCGGAACGGCCTCGGCGAGCGGCACACCCGTCAGCCCGCGCCCGTGACCGCGCGGGTGGACGAGCCCGAACCCGGTGCGGAAGGCCGGATTGGCGTAGTCGAGCACGTAGTCGGTGCCCTCGACGACGGCCACCGCGCCCGGCGCGGAGTCGAACACGGCGTGCAGCGCGGCCGAGGCGCTGAGCGGCGCCGACTCCGGCTGCGGCCCGCGCGGCCCCGGCAGCCGCCAGTCGTTCTCCGGCGGGTACTCGAGGGCGGCGAGGCCTTCGGGTCGAGCGGGGCTGGACGTGTCGGACTTCCAAGACACGGGGGGTGACGTCCTTCCAGACTGCGCCGGTGCGCTCGAAACCGCCGCGCACCAAGGGAGAACGCCGCGAATTTTCGGAGTGTCCAGTCTGCCGGAATCACCGTCGGCTCACGCCGAATCACTCCGCGCAGGCATTCGATCACACTCCCCGCCGCGCCCGCCGCACGCGGCGTGAGCAGGCCCGATGCGAGAACGGCGGACAGCGGAGGATGACCTGAACGAATGACCCCGCCCGCCCCCGCGCCACACTCGCGCGAGGGCGGGCCCAGCCGCGATCAGCCGCAGCCGGGGATGGCCGCGGACCCGAATCGCCGCAGGCTCGGGTCGGCTCCCTGCCCGCGGTCGGTTTCCCGCCCTCGGCCGTCTCCCGGCCCTCCAAGTCGGCTTCCCGCCCTCGGTCAGCCGCAGCCGGGGATGGCCGCGGACGCGAATCGCCGCAGGCTCGGGTCGGCTCCCTGCCTGCGGTCGGTTTCCCGCCCTCGGCCGTCTCCCGGCCCTCCCAGTCGGTTTCCCGCCCTCGGTCAGCCGCAGCCGGGGATAGCCGCGGAGCTGCCGCCCTGGCTCTGGGCGAGCTGGAGCAGGCCGCAGAGCGTGGTGTCCGCGACGAGCCACTTGCCGCCCTGGTAGACGGCGTTGCCGGCCATCGCGTTCTCGACGACCTGGCCGTTGAGCGAGATCGAGTAGGTGACGTCGGCCTTGGTCGGGGAGGGGAACGTCACGTTCTGCACGCTCGCGCTGACCTCGCTGGTCATCGGGCTCGATGCGAAGGCCTGCATGGCCGCCGCCATGGTCGAGCCGTTCTCCACCAGCGCCTCCTTCTCGGCCACCGGCGTGGTCTTGGAGAAGAAGCTGGTCCAGGTCTGCTTGACCGCCGTGGCCGCGCTCGCCGTGTCGAAGGTCCCGGCCGAGGACGCCGGGGTGGAGGAGCTGGAACTCGGGCTGGAGCTGCTGCTGCAGGCCGCCAGCGTCGCCGCGGCGAACAGCCCGACGACCGCCGGGGCGGCCCGTTTCGTGAACCCGTTCATGAGGTGTCTCTCCCGCGTGAGACGAATCTGAAATACCATTTTCTCGCTGCTTGGAATGATTGGGGAGAGTTGCGCATGATTGATCCGCCGAGACGCCTCGCCGCCGCGCTGGCCGGTGTCGGAGCGGTGTTGTGCGTGCTCGGCTGGTACCAGATCTCCGGCCAGCCCACGGTCGCCCAACAGCTCCCGTATCTGGCCTCGGCGACCATCCCCGGCGCGGCGCTGCTGGCCGTGGGCCTGGCCCTCGCCCTGCGCGACCTCCAACCCCGCAGCGCACCCCGCGGCGAGGACGGACCCGTCTCAGGCCCTACTCCATTTAGGCGAACGGGCCTCTGGCGTCTTCCGGACGGCCGCTACCTGCACGCCGCCGACTGCCCCCTCCTCGACGGCCGCCCCGACCTCCTACCCGTCCCCGCTCCCGAACCCGGAGACAAGTCCGAACCCGGAGTCCAGACCGAACCCGACGGCGAGCCTACGCTCCGCCCCTGCCCGCTCTGCCACGCCGGGGCGGAGGACTGAGGATGCCCACCACTCCGAAGGCGCCCGTCGTACCTGACCGGAGGGCCTGATGAGCGGCTCTGACGACCCGTTTCCCTTCAGTCCGATCGTGGCCGGTCTGATGGTGTTCCATCCGACCGTGTCCCGTCCGACCGTGGTCGGTCCAACCGTGTTCCGTCCGATGGTGGCCGGTCCAACCGTGTTCCCTCCAATCGTGGTCGGTCCGATCGTGTTCCGTCCGATCGTGTTCCGTCCGATGGTGGTCGGTCCGACCGTGGTCGGCCGGAGGGTGCGATGAGCGGGGGTGCGGCTGATCTGGCCGTGGCCGGGCTGGGGACGGGGGCGGTGGCGGCGTTGTCGGGGCTCGGGGTATTGGCCACGTATCGGGTGACCGGGGTGCTGAACGTGGCGTTCGGCGCCGTGGGTATGTTCGGCGCCTATCTGGTGCGGGCACTGGTGCGGGACGCGCATCTGCCGCAGTACGCGGCGGGGGTGATCGTCGTGTGCTGCTTCGCTCCTGTTCTCGGGCTCTGTCTCGAGGCGGCGGTCTTCGGGCCCTTGCAGGCGCGCGCGGCGGACGCGGGGCGACTGCTGACGGCGGGCTTCGGGGTCACGGTGTTGCTCGTCGGCGTCGCGACGGCGGTCTGGGGGCAGCAGGCGCGGACCGACGCTCCGTCGCTGCTGCCCGGCGGCACGTTGCGGATCGCAGGCGTGGACGTGCCCGCGGCGGTCCCGATCGAGCTCGCGCTCGTCCTGGCCGTCGCGCTGGGCCTCGCCTGGTTCTCGCGCGGCGGGCCCGCGGTCCGGGCCGTGATCGACGATCGGCGGCTCGCCGAGTTGGCCGGCCTGCCGGCCCGCAGGCTGTCGCGGATCGGCTGGGTGGCCGGGACGACGCTCGCGACGCTGACCGGCGTGCTGCTCGCGCCGCAGCTCCGCTTCGATCCGCCGACGCTCACGCTCGTCATCTTCGAGACGCTCGGCGTCGCCATCGCGGCCCGCCTGCGCAGCGCTTCGCTCGCGATCGTCTTCGCGCTCGGCACCGCGATCGTGCAGGCCGAACTGACGGGCGTCCACCTGACGGGCGCGGCCGGGTCGGTGCTCGACGCGGTGCGCTCGAACCTGTTCGTGGTGTTGCTCCTGCTCGCGACCTGGCTCACGCCCGCGTTCACGGCTCCGGTCGTGGCACAACGCAGCGCCCTGAACCGTTTTGTCACCTTTCTGCCATACCTACTCCTCGTCGTACTCGGCCTCTTCTGCTGGAACCTGCGCGAGGTCGACCTTCGCTCCGCGCTCACGATCCCCGCGCTCGCGCTCGTGCTGCTCTCCTTTCGCGTGCTGTACAGCGCCGGGCTGCTCTCGCTCGGGCAGGCCGGGCTGGCCGGGATCGGCGGCCTCGCGGCCGGTTGGGCCGCGGGCTGGGGGATTCTGGGCGCGCCCCTGGCCGGAGCCGCCGTCGCCGTCGTGCTCGCTCTGCCCGTGCTGCGCCAGGCCGGACTGCATCTCGCCGTCGCCACGCTCGCGGCCGCCACCGCGCTCAGCAGCTTCCTGTTCAACCAGCCCCTGTTCACGCCGTCGTCCGTCGCACGGCCCGTATTCGCGCAGTCCGATCGCGCCTTCCTCTTCTTCGAACTCTGCCTCGTCGCCCTCGCTCTCCTCGGTTTGACCGCACTGGTCCGCGGCCCCGGCGCTCTGCGGCTCGCCGCCCTGCGGGACAGCGAGATCGCGGCGCGCACGGCCGGAATCGCCGTGGATCGGGAACGCCTCGCCGTCTTCGCCGGGGCCGGGGCCCTGGCCGCGCTCGGCGGCGCGCTCTGGTCGGCCGGGAACCAGGTCTTCGACCCGACGGCCTTCGAGCCCGCGCAGGGCCTCATCTGGTTCGCGGCGGCCGCGGCGGTCGGATTCGCCGACTCGACGGCCCTCATCGCTGCGGCCATCGTGATCGTCGTCGCGGACAGCTACGTCGCTGGAGCCTCCGCGATCCTCGTCGGCGCGGCCACGCTGATCCTGCCGCGCGTCCGCTGGACGGAGGTGATGCGCCGTGCCTTCGGCCCTGGAGTGTGACGGCGTGCGCGTCCGGTATGGCGGCATCGAGGTGCTGCACGGCGTACGGCTCACCCTCGCCTACGGCACCTTCTCGGCGCTCGTCGGCCCGAACGGCGCCGGGAAGACGACCTTCCTCGACTGGTGCGCGGGCGCCGCGACCGACGCCTCCGCGACCGAGGGCCGTCTCCGCCTCAACGGACGCGAGGCCGCCGCCTGGTCCGCCGCGCGCCGTGCCGCGACCGGGCTGCGCTACGTCCCCTTCGAACGCAACGTCTTCCCCGGTCTGTCAGTGCACGACAACCTGCGCGCATGCGGCGCACTCGACGCGTTCTCCCGCTTCCCCGAGCTCGAGGCGCTCTCCGCGCGCGCGGCCGGGGTGCTCTCCGGCGGCGAACGCCAACTGCTGGCCCTGGCCAGCGCCATATTCGGTCGTGCCGACATCCTCCTTCTCGATGAACCGACGCACGGGCTCGCACCCGCGCTCGTGGACCGCGTCCTCGAGGAGCTGGCCCGAACCGCGCGCGAGGACGGCCGCGCGGTACTGATCGCGGAGCCCCAGCCGGACCGCGTCTCCTCGCACGCGGACTTCCTGTGGCCGCTCGATCGGGGCGCGCGCCTTCCGGCCCTGGGCGGCTAGCGCGCTCAGGCCTTGGTGGCGAGCACCGGGACCGTGAAGCAGTTCGCCGCCATGTCCGGCGTCTGCGTCACCCAGCCTCCATGGCCGCCCTGCGCGGAGTCCTGCCAGCGCGCGACATTCAGGCAAGCGCGCGTCGTGGACCCGGGACGCGAGACGACGAACGAGGTCGGGATCAGCAGTCCGTGCCCGTCGTACGACTGCGATCTCTTCATATACGCCTCAGCGCACCCTCTGGTTACATTCGAACCGCAAGAATTTATTGCGTCCGTGAGCCACTGCGCCGAGGCCCATCCGTCCAGCTCCCACATCGACAGGTTCGCCGCGCGCGACGGGAAGTACTTCGCCATCGCCGCACGGAAGGCCGCGACGGCCGGATACTGCGTGTCCTCGTAGTTCCGTTCGGTCGAGGTGGCGTACAGGACGTTGCGGCACTTCGGCGCGTTGGCGTACGTGGCCGGGACGCTCTGGTCCCAGCTCTGCGGCGTCGTGACCTTCGCGATCAGGTTCACGCCCGCCTGATCGAGCGCCGTGCAGAGGTTGCCGTTCCCGGTCGTGTCGATGGCGTCGAAGACGATCTGCACGCCGTGCGCCTTCATATCGGCGGCCACGGCGGCGTAGTTCGGCAGCGCGAAATCGAGCTGCTCGGTCACGACGTCGTACCCCTCGGCGCGAAGCCCGGCGGCCTGCATCTGGCCGTAGCGGACCGAGTCGGGCTGGTTGAACTCGACGACCCCCGCGACGTGCGCGCCCAGCTTCTCCTTGAAGTAGGCGTAGATCTCGGTTGACGAGTAAAGCGTTCCGTCCCAGCCGACGGTGCCGTCGCGCGGTTCGCTGGACCCGTAGATCGAATAAAGGTGCTGGTACTGGTCGTATGCCTGATCGATCGGCTCGCCGCCGATGTCCGGCACGCCCTTCGAGTTCACGTACGAGGCGCCCGCGTAGTCGAAGATCGAGTTTCCCGCGAAGGCGAAGACCTGGTCGGAGTCGATGAGCTGATGCGCGCACTGGATATTGCCGATCCCGCTGCCCGCATCGTCGCACTGATCGACGACGACCTTGCGTCCATTGATCCCGCCTGCGGCGTTGAGAGCGTCGAAGTAGGCCTGCGCGCCGTAGCCCGGCCCCGAGAACGCGTTCGCGCCGAGCGGGCTGCTGATCGAATCGATCATGCCGACTTTGATCTCGGTCGAGGACACGCCGTTCACGAGAGCGGTGCTTCCAACCGTCGCCTGGCCGGTGAACGCGCTGGCGGGCAGGCGCGTGCCGCACGACGCGGCGGCGAGCAGCGCGACCGCCACCGCCATCGCGCCCCATATGCGCGCCCGAGTCCTCACGCCTCGGCCCGTTCCCCGCGCCGCTGTCCGCTATCCACGCTGATCCGCGTGCATCGGCCGAATGGATGCCAACGCGGTTCAAGCGGCGCGACGAGCCTCCAGACCGTCGAGCACCGCGCGCAGCCCGAACTCGAATCCGCCCTCCGGCCCTGCGGCGTACTCGGCCGACGGAGACTCGATCCGTTCCCGCAGCCTCGGGAACTCCGACGCGACCCTCACCGCCCCCGCCTGGTGCTCGCGCAACAGTTCCTCGGCGTTCCCCTCGCGCGCCAACTTCCGCGTGAACGACGCCTCCGCCGCCGCGCCGAGCGCGTTGCCGAGCACGAAGGTGAACACCGCGGCAGCCGCCTGATCAGCCTCGATGCCCTGGAAGCCGCCCGCTTCGTACACCGCGAGGGTGTGGTCGTCGTGCCGCGCCTTGCCCGGGCCGTAAAGCGGGTACGCGCCGAACGCCTGGACCAGCCACGTGTGCCGCGTGAACATCGCGTACAGGCTCACGGCCATCCGGTACGACGCCTCGCGCCAGCCGAGCTCCGCAGCGTCGGCCAGCTCGACCTCGCGCCACGCCTCGTCGGCGGCCAGGCCGATCAGCGCCTCCTTGTTGCCGACGTGCCAGTACATCGCCGTCGCCGCCGATTTCAGCCGTCTGCCCAGGTCACGCATGCTCAAGCCCTCGAGGCCCTCGGCGTCGAGCAGCTCGAGGGCGGCCTTGACGATCTGATCCCGGGTCAGTTGCTCGCGTGCCATGCGGAAATTGTACTTGCACAGCGTTCAAGTCGGGGGTAGCTTTCCACTTGAACAGTGTTCAAGTTCTTTGAGGAGAAGCTTTGTCCGAGATCACGCTCACAGATGTCGTCCGGTACGCCGCCGAGAAGCACGGCATACCCGGCCTGTCCGTCGCCGTCTGGCACGAGGGCGCCGAGTCCTTCGCCGCGCACGGCGTCACCAACCTCGACCATCCCGAACCGGTCGACCGCAACACGCTCTACGCCGTCGGCTCGACCTCGAAGCCGTTCGCCGCGACCGCGCTGATGCACCTCGTCGCACGCGGCGAGGTCGAACTCGACGCTCCGGTCCGTCGCTACATCCCCGAACTCACGTTGCCGAACGAGGAGTGGACCGCTCAGATCACCGTCGAGAACCTGCTCAACCACACTGCGGGCCTCGACTGGCGGCTGATCACCGATACCGGAGACGGCGACGACGCGCTGTCGGAATTCATCGTGCGGCTGTCAGGGCTCGACCAGCTCGGCGCGCCCGGCGGCCGCGCGTCGTACAGCCAGCTCGCGTTCAGCATCGTGGCCCGGATCGTCGAGAAGGTGACCGGGCAGACGTTCGAGCAGGCTGTCCAGACGCTCGTTCTGGACCCGCTCGGCCTCGACAACACCTTCTACGCGCTCGACGAGGTCATGGCCCGCAAGCCCGCCTTCGGCCACAACGCGAACGAGGACGGCGAGCTCGTCGTCGCGCGCCAATGGAAGGACAACCGCGCGAACAACGGCGGCGCCGGCGTCGCATCCTCTGTGGCCGACCTGCTGCGTTTCGCGCGCTTCCACCTCGGCGACGGACACGTGGACGTGCTGCCGGACGAGTTCCGCGAGCTGATGCAGATCCCGACCGCCGAGATCCCGTCCAGCACGCTCGGCGACGCGTTCGGGCTCTGCTGGTTCATCAAGGACATCGGCGGCGTGCGCACCATCGGCCACGGCGGATCCGGCAACGGCCAGTTCGTCGAGTTCGTCTTCGTGCCCGAGCGGAACTTCGCGATCGTCTCGGCCGCGAACGCCGGCCCGAACGGCGTCCCGTGCAACCAAGAGGTCGTCAGCTGGGCACTGGAGCACTACCTCGGTGTGATCGAGGAGGCCCCCGAGCCCGAACCGTACGACGCGGCTCGGGCGCAGGAGGTCGTCGGCGCCTACGAGAACGACGCGATGACCTTCACGATCACCACCGACGGTGCCGGCCTGACGCTTGAGGTCCTCATCCGCCCGGAGATTCGCGCGGCGTCCGAGGTCGAGCTCCCGGCCGACTACCCGCCGTTCCCGTTCGGCCTGCTCGCGGGTGGTGCCGACGAGTACATCGTCACCGACGGGGCCATGAAGGGGCAGCGCGGATTCTTCACGCGCGGCGCGGACGGCGGCGTCACCGGCGTGGACATGGCCGGACGGCTGTTCACGCGCGTTCGATAATGGCGGGGTGAACGCACAACGCGGGGACGACGGAGGAACAGGGGACGCGGCGCCGACGGCTCGGCGGGGTCGGCGCCCGGGCGGCCCCGACACGCGGGCCGCGGTCCTCGACGCCGCGCGCAAGGAGTTCGCGGCGCTCGGGTACGAGAAGGCCTCGATCCGCGGGATCGCGCGGTCGGCCGGGGTGGATTCCGCGCTGGTGCACCACTATTTCGGGACGAAGCAGCAGCTGTTCATCGCCGCCCTCGACTTCCCGATCGACCCCGAACTCGTCGCACAACTACTCCTGACGGGTGAGCGGGAGACGGCCGGCGACCGCATCGTGCGCTTCGCCCTCTCACTGTGGGAGGAGCCCGAGGTCCGCGAGCGGCTGATGGCGCTGCTGCGCACCGTCGCCGCGAACGATCAGGTAGGCGAGCTCTTCCGCGACTTCGTCGAGCGCGAGTTGGTCGCGCGGGTATCCACAGCCTGGGGAGAAGTCGGCGCGGCCGTGCGGGTCGAGCTCGTCATGTCGCAGATCGTCGGCCTGGCCATGGCGCGCTACGTCATCGGCGTCGAACCGCTGGCCTCAGCCGGGATCGACCAGGTCGCGGCGCTCGTCGGCCCGGTGCTGCAGCACTACCTCGACGCCGACATCCGGACCGTGACCCGCGGAACGGATTGACAATCGGGCACACTCGACCGAAAATCATCACGTGATGAATTATGCGGTCGAGGTCGCCGACCTCCTCGTCGAGCGCGGCGGACGCACAGTCCTGCCCGCGATCTCGCTGCGCATCGCGTCCGGAAGCGTGACCGGCCTGCTCGGCCCGAGCGGCTGCGGGAAGACGACGCTGCTGCGGTCGCTCGTCGGCGTGCAGCGGGTCTCCGGCGGCCAGGTGCTGGTGCTCGGCAAGCCGGCCGGGAGCGCGTCGCTGCGTGCGAAGGTCGGCTACGTGACCCAGGCGCCGTCGGTCTATCAGGACCTTTCGGTCGCCGAGAACCTCCGCTACTTCGCCGCGATCCTCGCCGCCCCGCGCGACGACGTGGCCCGCGTCATCGACCTCGTCGGGCTCGGCGGCCGCGAGAAGGACCTGGTGTCACGGCTTTCGGGCGGCCAGGGCGCACGCGTCTCGCTTGCCGCGGCGCTGCTCGGCAAGCCAGAACTGCTGATCCTCGACGAGCCGACCGTCGGCCTCGATCCCGTGCTGCGGCGCGACCTCTGGGACCTCTTCCATCGGCTCGCCGACTCGGGCGTGACCTTCGTCGTGTCCAGCCACGTCATGGACGAGGCATCGCGCTGCGATCAACTGCTGCTGATGCGCGACGGCCAGATCATCGCCGCGGACACGCCCGAGGCGCTGCTCGCCCAGACCGGGACGCCCGACATCGAATCCGCGTTCCTCTCCCTGGTTTCCGCCGGACAGGTGGCCGAAGCATGAGCGCCCTCAGAACGATCGCCACCACCCGCCGCGTCCTCGCGCAGCTCCGGCACGACCCGCGCACGATCGCGCTGCTCCTCGTCGTCCCCTGCGTGCTGATGACGCTGCTCAAGTACATGTTCCACGGCGAACCAGGGGTCTTCAATCGGACGGGCGCGCCGCTGCTCGGCGTGTTCCCGCTCATCGTGATGTTCCTGATCACCTCGGTCGCGACCCTGCGCGAGCGCACCTCGGGCACCCTCGAGCGCCTGCTCACGATGCCACTCGCCAAGCTCGACCTGCTGCTCGGCTACGCGCTCGCCTTCTCGCTCCTGGCGCTGGCCCAGGCCGCCGTCGTCTTCGGCCTGACCCTCGGACCGCTCGGCCTCAGCGTCGCCGGACCGACCTGGCTGCTCTTCCTGGTGGCCCTGGCCAACGGCCTGCTGGGAACGGCGCTCGGCCTGTTCGTCTCCGCCTTCGCCGCCACCGAGTTCCAGGCCGTCCAGTTCCTCCCCGCGTTCATCCTGCCCCAGTTCCTGCTCTGCGGCCTCTTCGCCCCCCGCGACTCCATGGCCCCCGTCCTGCGCTGGATCTCCGACGCGCTCCCGCTGTCCTACGCCGTGGAGGCCATGAACCGCCTCACGACCGATTCCGGTGTCAGCAGTCTGACAGTTCGCGACCTGCTCATTCTCGCGGGCTGCGCGCTGCTGGCGCTGGCGCTGGGGGCCGCGACGCTGCGTCGGCGCACAGCTTAGACGGCTTGGACGGCTTAGACGGCTTAGACGGCTTAGACGGCTTGGACGGCTTGGACGGCTTAGAAGGTTCGCCCACGGCCTACAAATCCGGTTGTCCCCGCTAGCGGGCGCTACTACGCTCCTGCCCGTGCGTTGATAGACCTCTCTCCGCGATCCACGCAGCCCGGCGTCGACGGGCTGCGTCCTGGTGTCTTCCCTTCGTAGACCTGGAGAGCAAACGCATGTCCGGCATGACTTCTTTTCCGCTGCCCCGACTTCTCGCCGATCAGTGGGGCCTCCCCGACGCCGAGATCACCGCGCACGAGGGCGGCATGACCTCGCAGACCTGGATCGTGCGCCAAGGTGGGGCGCGTTGGCTGGCGAAGGCCGTCGACGCCGAACGCTACGGGCGATCCTTCACGAGCGGGCTGGCGGCCGCCACGCGCGTGACCGCGGCCGGAATCCCGGCAGGCGAACCGCTCGTGACGCTCGACGGCACGTCCACCGTCGAGCTTGATGGACGGTCCGTCGCGCTGCTGTCCTGGGTCGACGGCGACCCAATCGACGTGCGGACGCCCGAGGAGATGCGCGTGATCGGCCGAACCCTCGCGGGGGCGCATCTGGCGCTGGGCAAAGTTCCCCCTCGCCCCGCCCGCCCTACCCATCCCGACCGGCCCACCCATACCGTCTGCCCAGCCCATTCCGGCCGCCCTCACATCGAGCCTCTTATCGAGCCTGATATCGATCCGGCAGGGTTGCATCTGGGCGTCCGTCCCTGGATTCGCCCGGCCATCGCCAAGGCCCGCGCCGCAGTCGAAGCATTGAACCCGAGCACGCTCACCTGGGGCCCGCTCCACGGCGACCCGTCGCCCGAGTCATTTTTCCGCGACTCGACCACCGGCACGATCGGCCTCATCGACTGGGGTGCACACACCACCGGTCCGCGCGTCTTCGACCTGGCATCCGCCGTCATGTACGCGGGCGGAATCGCGGCAGCCCAACCGCTGATCGGGGCGTACATCGCCGAGGGGGCCGTCCCCACCGACGAGGTCGAACGCGCGCTGCCGGCCCTGCTCGACTGGCGCTGGGCGATCCAGGCCTCTTATTTCGCCTACCGGATCGCCGCCAACGACATGACGGGCGTCACCGATCCCGCCGACAACGAGCAGGGACTCGCCGACGCGAAGGCCCACTTGGCCCCGCCCGTCATCCGCAGCTACGAACCCCCCGACGAGCCGGAGTGGATCCGCTGCCGGGCCGTCGCGTTCCTCGACACCTGCTACTACGACGCGGTCGAGCCGCGGAAGCCCGTGGAGGACGAAGCCGACGCCGTGATCGACCTCATAGCCGTGGACGGCGATCGTGTCGTGGCGATCCTCGACGTGGCCGTGCGCGGCGACTTGGCGACCATCGAGACGATCTGCGTGGAACCCGAATACCGCAGGTTCGGACTGGCGACGCGCCTGCTCAACGAGGCGTTCGCACGGCTCGTCGGCACGCCTGCGCGCACCCTGGACGCCTGGACGCGCGAGGACCCGGAGGCCCTGGCGTGGTACACGGCCAGCGGGTTCGTCGAGGAGTACACGTACATCCACGTCTACTCCGGCTACGGCTCCGCGAACACGGCACGCATCACCGACCGCCGCGAGCCTTACGGCCCCGTGATCGTCTTCGCTCACACACTGCGCGAGCACGAGGAGCAGGCCCGGGCCGAATTCGACCGCGTATACGTCTGCCGACGCTTCATGCAGCCGCTGCCCTAAGCCTTCCCACGATCCTCACTCCTTGGCCGGCACCTCGGCGCGCAGGATCGAGTAGCCGATCATGTCGCGCCACGCTCCGGCCCGGAAGCAGGCTCCCCGCAGCACGCCCTCCCGCGTGAAGCCGGCCCGCTCCAGCGCCCGCTGCTCGGCGATGTTGACCACCTCAGTGCTCGCCTCGACCCGGTTCACCTTCGTGTGCGCGAACAGGTACTCGGCAAGCAGTCGCTGCGACTGCTTGCCGAAGCCTTTCCCACGCTCGCCGGCCAGCAGCATGATCCCGATGTTCCAGCACGGGGAGTCCGGCCCCTGCAGCACTCGATGCCACTGCACCTCGCCCACGAACCGATCATCGTCTGCCGCCGCGACCGCCAGACTCCCGGCCGTCTCTCCCAGAAACCCGCCCTCGGCGAATCGACGCCGCGTCTCGCCAGGGTTGCGGAACCCGAAGAAGTCGAACTCCCCGGCCTCGGAAGGGTCCTCGCGAAGCCGCTCAAAGAGCTCAAGGTCCTTCGCAGCGATGGGTCGCAGACGCACGAGATCAGCCATGCCGCCACCCTAAACGCTCCCCGCCGCGCACCGCACTCCGGTTACGCGCACTGTCCGGCGAGGGCAGCGGCGTGCCGCGTTCCCCCTTCGCGGCACGTCGCCGCCACGAGGGACCGACCAAATACGGCCCCTACACCTACACCTACGCTTGCGCCTACGTGCGGCGAACCGCGCGTACCGCCCGCAACTCCTTGACCTGCGCGCCGCTATTCAGCACGAAAGTCTTGTCGGGGTACTCGCCGAGGAAGAAGTTCCTCATCCACATGTAGTGCGCGCTTATCTGCGAATCCGACATCGGACCCTCGCCGACGAACTCGCGAACCGAAACGGTGAGACCCAGGACCGGGTCGGCCCGCTGGGGAACCTCGCTCCGTCGACGCGACTTCGCCCAGTGCTGCCGCCGACGCCTACGCCCGCTTCGCAGCGCCGCGAAGTAGCGATCCACGCGGTCGATCGTTCCGTAGATCGCACTGTTCACCCTGAGATCCATCTCGGCCGCCGTGCTCGGCATCACCAGAATCACCTCGGCCCGCCGCGCGAACGGCTCGACCCAGTACCGTGGCCCGCCGACCGCCAGCCACCGTGGCTCGGCCGCAAGCTCCTCCGCGATCCGAGCCCGCTCCTCCGGCGGACGCGCAAGCCCCGAAGAGTCGTACAGGTAGGCCGCGTAGTCGATGACTTCGAGCCCGAGAGTCTGCGGCAGCTCAAGCGTGAGCCCTCGCCGAGACAGCACACACACCTCGGTCACCCGCCCCGCGAGCAGCCGAGCCCACAGCCTCCGGCGTGCCGGATCACCCTCCACAACCCGCGATCGTACGCCGCCACCCCCGCGCCAGCCACGAAAAAGCCCCCGTCCGCATGGACGGGGGCTTCGATTCTGTGGCCAGGGGCGGGGTCGAACCGCCGACCTACCGCTTTTCAGGCGGTCGCTCGTACCAACTGAGCTACCTGGCCCCGGAACGAGAACGGGCGCCACGTTGACGTTCAACGCAACGCCCGGTTCGTACCGAGCGGTCCTGACGGGACTTGAACCCGCGACCTCCACCTTGACAGGGTGGCGAGCACTCCAACTGCTCTACAGGACCTTGAGGTACTGCTGTACTTCTTTGCCGCTTCTCCGACGTTCCCGCCGGGTTCCGACCAGGAGATCCTAGCACGTCACCGTGCCGTTCAAATCTCCCTGCCGTAGCCCCTACGGGATTCGAACCCGCGCCGCCGCCTTGAAAGGGCGGTGTCCTAGGCCGCTAGACGAAGGGGCCGAGCACCCAGGTAGACCGGGTCCCGGTCTCCCCGGACGTCTGTCCGTCGGGGACGCATGAAGCATACGGGACCGGGGGTCGCAGCGCCAAAACCATTTCATCCGCCCAGCTCAGCGGCCCCAGCCGACCCGACACGAACCGGCGGCAAAGCTTCGTTGAGAGGCGGGGTGGAAGTTGGCTACGCTAGCCCAGGACCAATCGCCGCCGCGCGGTTGTGCCGGGGCGCTAGCTCAATTGGCAGAGTAGAGGACTTTTAATCCTTGGGTTGTGGGTTCGAGTCCCACGCGCCCCACCCGTGATCATGGCTTTGACGTGCCGTTTCG
>DASTAE010000263.1:0-2247 GCA_035712985.1 Actinospica sp. | reverse complement strand
GGCCGCGTGATCGTGTGCCTCGGCTGCACCCGGTTCACCGCCGAACTCCAGGCCGCGGAACCGGATCTGCTCGAGCGCGTGGGCGAGATCGGGAACGACGGGCTCCCGGCGAAGGACTGGCGGCGCCTGGACGTGCGCCTGGCCGACGAGCTGCACCGGCGCGGCTACGAAGTGCACGAACACCTCCCGGCCGTGGCGCACTACCACCGGTACGCCCACACGTGAGGGGGCTGCGATGCGCGTCCTGATCCCGTCCGCGCACACCCCGGCGTGGCGCGGCGGGGAGATCGAGTTCATCGACCCCGCCGACGACCAGGCCTACTGGCGCTGGTGGCGGCAGATCTGGGCGCAAGCCGAGGGCGTCATCGTCGTCGAGCACGACATCACCCCCAGCGCCGAGGCGCTCGAGGACATCGAGGGCTGCGGCAAGGACTGGTGCGCGCAACCGTACCCCTACCTGCGCGGCGGCACCCACTACGGGCTCGGCTGCGTGAAGTTCACGGCCGAGATCATGCGCGCCACCCCCGACCTATGGGACCGGGTGGGCCGCATGAGCGACCGCACCCACCCGCGGCGGCACTGGTGCCGCCTGGACGCGTGGGCGCGCAGCCTGCTCGAGCAGGCCGGCTACCGGCGCTGCGACCACGGCATCCGGGTGGGGCATCCGGCCGGTGTCGGACCGAGCCACGGATGCTGCTGAACCCCTGGCGCCGCGCGCGCTGTGCGATCGGAGGCAGAGCGACGTGACGACCCCGGTAATCGCCCCCTACGTGCAGTCCAGCGCCCAGTACACGCCGTACATCACGAACGAGGAGTTCCTGGCGGCGCCGACCGGCGTGGACACGAGCCAGCTCATCCCGACCGGCACGAGCATGTCGCAGGACGCCGCGCTCACCCAGCTGATCGCCCGCGCCTCCGGGCACGCCGACAAGATCTGCCAGAAGGTCCTGGCCGCGACCATCGACATCGAGGCCGGCGAATACCGGATCCGCAGCGACAACACGCTGCGGATCCCGCTGAAGTACACGCCGCTGCTCGCGGTCCTCGGCGTGTCGGTCGGGTTCACCGCGAAGACCCTCACGCCGCTCGCGGACCTGTCCGGGATCTGGCCCGGGCCGAAGGCGATCCGCGTCCCCGTGCCGGGCCCCGCGCTGCTGCCGCCGCTCGCGTTCATGCAGTACCCCCCGGCCGCCGCACGCACAGGCTGCATGTTCGCGCAGGTCACGTACGTGAACGGGTGGGCGCACTCGACGCTGTCGGCCGCGACGCTCGCCGGCGCACAGTCGATCGCGCCGGTGAACACGGCCGGGTTCGTCGCCGGCCTGACGTTCACGGTCCGCGACGGCGCCGACGAGGAGCAGGCGCAGGTCGACTCGGGCTACGTGTACGGGTCGGCCACCGTGCCGCTGGTCTCCCCGCTCCAGTACGCGCACACCGGCGGCACCACGGTCTCCGCGCAACCGCCCGTGATCAAGGACGCGGTGCTCGACCTGTGCAAGTGGCTGGTGAAGTCCCGCGGCTCGAAGGGCGTCGTCCTCGGGTCGCTCAAGGGCCAGCCCGTCAGCGCCGCGAACGCGAAACAGCAGCCCGACATCCCCGCCGGATCCTCGGACTACAAGAACGCGGTGGCCGCGCTCACACCGTTCAGGAGGGCCCGGTGAGCCTGACCACGATGCGCGGCGCGATCGCCGCCTACCTCCAGACCGGCATCGGCGGCCAGAACCCGATCCCGACGCTGCAGCAGGTGTACCGGGCGATGCCCACCTGGATCGACCCGAAGCGCTGGTGGCAGGTGCCGCAGGACTTCCCGGCCGGGACGGTCGCGTTCCTGCACATCGCGAAACGCGCCGAGGACCGCGACTCGCTGCCCGCGATCGACGGCTCGAAGATGATCGCCTACACGGTCACGATCGTGCTGATCTACAAGTACATCGTGCCCACCGACTCGCAGGCCACCGCCCTCGAGGGCGACGAGTGGGTCGACGGGCTCGACGAGTGCGTCGAGGGGATCTGCGCCCTGATCCGCGCCGACCCGAACCTCGGCACCGCCCCCGTGCTGCTGTTCAGCGACCCCGAGGTCCCGGGCGTGATCTACGACAGGTTCCCGGGCGCGGTCTGGCAGGCCGGGCAGGACCCAGGGGACCTGCAGCTCACGGCCGACCTGCCCGCGCTCGACGAGGACACCCCCGGCGAGCTGCTGGCGTTCCAGATGCTCGACTTCCACGCCTACGAGGTCATCACCGCGTA
>DASTAE010000262.1:0-32885 GCA_035712985.1 Actinospica sp. | reverse complement strand
CCGGTCTACGCCTACCCGGACATCGCGGTGGACACGACCGGCGGCTCGATCCTCCCCGCCGGCTACACGCCCGAGGTCTCCGAGGCCGAGCAGAACCTGAACGTCCACTGGCTCGGCGGCTTCCGCTCCGGCTACGAGACGGTCAGCGGCTGGGTCGACGGCCAGTGGGTCACCCGCCCCGCGGACCTGCGCTGACGATGAACGCGTCCCCGGCGGTGGTTGATATCGACAATCTGGGTTTCCAGATTGTTGACGATCTGTGCGCCGGGGACCTAGCGTTCGATCATGGGGAATCCGACGAGTGGCCAGCAAGCCACGACGCACGTGGCGAAGATCCTGCGCGAGGCGATCAGGGCCGGCGAGATGGCCCCCGGCCATCGGCTCGTCGAACTCGACCTCGCCGAACAGCTCGGGGTCACCCGGGCCGCGGTCCGCGCCGCGCTGCTCGACCTGACCGGCGAAGGCCTGGTCGAGCGGATCGCCAACCGCGGCGCCCGGGTCCGGCTGATCCCGCTGGACGAGGCCGTGCAGATCGTCGAGTGCCGGGCCGCGCTCGAGGGCCTGTGCGCGGCGAAGGCGGCCGAGCTCGCCGAGGACGAGGACCGGGCGCTGCTCAGCGGCCTCGGCGAGCAGATGCGCGAGGCCGTCGCCTCCGGAGACGTGCTGGAGTACTCGCGGCTCAACCAGCGCTTGCACGCGCACATCCTGCGGCTCTCCGGCCAGCAGGTGGCGGCCGGGCTGTTGGAGCGGCTGAACGCGCAGATCGTCCGGCACCAGTTCCGGCTGAGCCTGCGGCCCGGACGGCCGCAGACCTCGCTGCCCGAGCACCTCGCCCTGATCGAGGCGGTGTGCGCGGGCGACCCGGGCGCCGCCGAGCGGGCCGCGCGGGAACACCTGGCCAGCGTCGCCGAGGCGCTGCGCCGAAGCACGGAGTGAGAGAAACGGTGGAGAGCAGATGACTGAGGTAGCGACGACCGCGGAGCACGACGCGCTGCTGGTGGTCAGCGCGCACGCGGGCGACTTCGTCTGGCGGGCCGGCGGCGCGATCGCGCTGGCCGCGTCGCGCGGGCAGCGGGCGAAGGTCGTCTGCCTGTCCTACGGCGAGCGCGGCGAGTCCGCGCAGGCCTGGCTGGCGGGCAGGAAGCTCGAGGAGATCAAGCGGATCCGGCAGGCCGAGGCGCAGGCCGCGGCCGAGGCGCTGGGCGCCGAGATCGAGTTCTTCGACATCGGCGACTACCCGCTCCTGGAGAGCCACGAGACCGTGGACCGGCTGGTGCTGGTCTACCGGGAGCTGCAGCCCTCGATCGTGCTCACCCACACGCTCGTCGACCCCTACAACGGCGATCACCCGGCCGCCGCGCGGATGGCGCTGCAGGCCCGCATCCTGGCCCAGGCCATCGGCTACGAGGCCCCCGGAGAGCCCTTGGGCGCGCCGCCGGTCTTCTCCTTCGAGCCGCACCAGTCCGAGCAGTGCGACTTCAAGCCGAACCTGCTGCTCGACATCACCCCGGTCTGGGAGCGTAAGCAGGCTGCGATGAAGTGCCTGCCCGCGCAGCAGCACATGTGGGACTACTACACGGATCTCGCCAAGCGCCGCGGTGTCCAGCTCAAGCGGAACGCGGGCCCGAACCTGGGCCTCGCGCACGACACGCGCGCCGAGGCCTACTTCCGCCACTTCCCGCAGACGACGGGAGAGCTGTCGTGAGCAAGGTGATCGTGACCGGCGTTCCCCGCCCCCCGATCGGCCAACTGGATGAGCTCGCCGCCTTCAGCGTGGCGACCGCGCACGAGGCGCTGGGCCGAACGGGTTATCTCGGCCCGGATCTGCGCCCGATCCAGCAGGGCGCGCGGATCGCGGGCAGTGTCGTCACGGCCCTGGTCTGGCCCGGGGACAACCTGATGATCCACGCGGCCGTCGAGCAATGCGGCCCCGGCGACATCCTCGTCGTGGCGCCGACCTCCCCGTGCACGGACGGCTACTTCGGCGAGCTGCTGGCCACCTCGCTCGCCTCCCGCGGCGTACGAGGCCTGATCATCGACGCGGGCGTGCGCGACACGGCCGAACTGCGCGAGATGGGCTTCCCGGTCTGGTCGCGGCACGTGAGCGCGCAGGGCACGGTCAAGGCCACGGCGGGCGCGGTCAACGTCCCGGTCGTCGTCGGCGGCCGGACCGTGCATCCGGGCGCCGCGATCCTCGCCGACGACGACGGCGTTCTCACCGTGGCGGCCCGCGACCTGCCGCGCGCCATCGAGGCCTCCCAGGCCCGCGAGGTGAAGGAGCAGGCCACGCGCGAGGCCCTCGCAGCAGGCGAGCTCGGTCTCGACCGCTACAACCTGCGTCCGCTGCTCAAGGATCTCGGTGTCGAGTACGTGGCATACGAGGAATACCATGCCTGACGAGGCCGGCATCCCCTGCATCCTGATGCGCGGGGGCACGTCCAAAGGCCCGTTCTTCCTGGCCTCCGACCTCCCGGACGACCCGGCCGAGCGCGACGATGTCCTCCTGCGCGTCATGGGCACGCCCGACCCCCGGCAGATCGACGGCATCGGCGGCGCGCACCCGCTGACCAGCAAGGTCGCGGTCGTCTCCCAGTCCGCGCACCCTGATGCGGACGTCGACTACCTGTTCCTGCAGGTCGGCGTCGCAGACGCCTTCGTCACCGACAAGCAGAACTGCGGCAACATGCTCGCCGGCGTCGGCCCCTTCGCCGTCGAACGAGGCCTGGTCCCGGCGACGGGCGACCGAACCAGGGTCCGTATTCACCTGGTCAACACAGGTGAGTCCGCGACGGCCACATTCACCACTGCCGACGGCCGAGTCGAGTACGCCGACCCGATCCTGCTCTCCTTCGCCTCCGCGGCCGGAAAGCCCCTCCTGCCGACCGGCAACGTCGTCGACTCGCTCGACGGCCTCGAGGCGACGTGCATCGACAACGGCATGCCGTGCGTCGTACTCCGTGCCACCGACCTGGGCATCTCCGGATACGAATCCCCGGCCGAACTAGAGGCCGACGAGGAACTCACCGCCCGCATCGCCGAGATCCGCAAACAGGCCCTGGCGCTGATGGACCTCGGTGACGCCCCGTCCCTGCCCAAGATCTGCCTGCTCGCACCGCCGCGCGAAGGCGGGACCGTGAGCACGCGCACGTTCATCCCCGTGCGCGTCCACGAGGCGATCGGCGTGCTCGGGGCCGTCAGCGTGGCCACCGCCCTACTGCTCCCTCGCGCGGTCGGCGCCGAGTACGCCAGGCTTCCCGCCGAGCCGGGAGCGCCGTTGCGGGTCGAGCACCCCGCCGGCGCGGTCGAGGTCTCCGTCGAACTCGACCCGCAGGCGCCGCCCGAACGGCCGCGCACCCGCGGCGCCGGACTCGTGCGCACCGCGCGCAAGCTCTTCGAGGGCACCGTGTTCCCCCGCCCTTCCGCGTAACCGAACCGAGAACAGGATCAGGCTCATGACTTCGCCCGTCTTCCACGAGGTCGCCCACCTCGGCCACGTCGAACTGCTCACCCCGGAACCCGAGGCCAGCCTCCGGTTCTTCACCGAGGTCATGGGCCTGCGCGAATGCGCCCGCGCCGGCGATTCGGTCTACCTGCGGACCTACGACGACTACGAGCACCACAGCCTGATCCTCACCGGCCACGGCACCTCCGGCATCCGCACCACGGCGCTGCGCACCTGGAGCGCCGAGGCGCTCAAGCGGCGGGTCGCGGCGATCGAGGAGGCCGGGCTCGGCCTCGGCTGGCGCGAGGGCGGGTTCGGCCTCGGCCAGAGCTACGCCTTCCGCGACCCGGACGGCCACGAGTTCGAGCTCTACTGGGAGTCCGAGCACTATCAGGCCCCCGAGTCCTCGCGCCCGGCGCTGAAGAACCAGGCCGAGGCCAAGCCCGCGTACGGCGTCGGCGTCCGGCGGCTGGACCACGTCAACTACCTCGCTGCGGACGTCGAGGCCAACGGCGTCTTCCAGCGCGAGGTCCTCGGTTCCCGCACCAGCGAGCAGATCCGGATGAACGACGGCCGGATCAGCGCGCAGTGGCACCACTTCGGCAACAAGTCCTACGACCTCGTCTACACCGAGGACTGGACCGGCAGCCAGGGGCGGTTGCACCACATCGCGTTCGCCACCGACACCCGCGAGGAGATCCTGCGCGCCGCCGACGTCTTCCTGGACGCCGGGGTCTTCATCGAGACCGGGCCGCACAAGCACGCGATCCAGCAGACCTTCTTCCTCTACGTCTACGAGCCCGGCGGGAACCGGATCGAGCTGTGCAACCCGGTGTCCCGCCTGCTGCTCGCCCCCGACTGGCAGACCGTGACCTGGACCGAGGCCGAGCGTGCGAAGGGGCAGGCCTGGGGCCTGAAGACCATCGAGTCCTTCCACACGCACGGCACCCCGCCGATCGAGCCCTGAGCCGGTCCCGGGCGAGGGCTCAGCGCAGCGAGCCGGTCTCCGGATCGCGGTCGGTGAGGCAGTAGCGCCCGCCGGTCGGATCGCGCATCACCGTCCAGTTCTCGTGCTCGGCGACGAACGCGGCGCCGAGGCGCTCGTGCGCGGCGCGGGCCTCGAAGCGGTTCGCGCAGGCGAAGTCGAGGTGCGCCGCGGCGGGGTTGGCGGGGGAGTCCAGGCGCTGCAGCAGGATCCGGATCGGCAGCTCGGGCGTCGGCGGCCTCAACGCGCCGAACTCAGGGTGCCGACCGACGCGCACGGGCCAGTCGGTCAGCTGCGCCCAGAACGCGATCGCCGTGTCGAACTGATCGTGGGCCACGTCCAGGCACACCTGATCCAGCCGCGTGCCCTGGAAGATGCCCGGCCGCCGCGCCTCGCCCTCCCAACGCACCGCGCAGAACCGGTGCCCGGCCGGCGAAGCGAGCACGACAAGGTCGCCCTCATCCAGCTCGACCCGCGCGCCAAGGTCCATGGCCCGCTGGGCAAGCGCCGGCACGTCCGCAACCGCGAGATCAAGGTGCGCGCCCCCGGGCCCGTCGTGCACGCCCTGGAGCTTGATACAGGAGTCGTGCCCCGAGGCACCGGGCGGCAGCAACGTCGCGAACTCGCCGTCCTCGCCGCGCCGCTCCGACAACGTCGTGCCCGTGACCGCCGTCCAGAACGCGGCCGCCTGCTCGAAGAGAGCCCTCGGCCGGTCGACGAAGGCATAGACCCAACGGATCATGCTCGCACCCTCCGTTCCCTGATATTGCGAGCGTACCCCCGAGGTTTCCAGTTAGGGTCCGATCCGTGCAGATCACGATGCTCTCCTGCGAAGACCCCCTGAAGCCGCGCGCCGTCGATCCCCACTTCGCCCGAGAAGCCGCCGCCGCGCGCGATCTCGGCGCGACCGTCGCGCTGCTGGATCACGATGCGCTGCTGCGCGGGGACGCCGAGCGGGCGGTCGAACGCGTCCGGCGCGGAGTCGGCGCGCTCTGGTACCGCGGCTGGATGATCCCCAGCGCGCGGTACGGGGAGTTGGCGCGCGCCCTCGAGGAGCGCGGCGCGGAGCTCATGGTGACTCCCGAGGCGTACCGATCGGCGCACGAGCTTCCCGGCTGGTACGAGGCTTTCAGGGAGCTGACACCGGTGAGCGTCTGGGGCGAGGGCGCGACGCTCGGCGCCGGGCCGGCGATCGTGAAGGACTATGTCAAGTCACGTAAGCACGAGTGGGCGCAAGCCTGCTTCATTCCGGACCTGGCCGACGCGGAGGCGACCGCGCGGGTCGTGGCGCGCTTCGTCGAACTGCAGGGCGACTACCTGGCCGGGGGCGTCGTGCTCCGCGAGTTCGAGGCCTTCGTGGGGCAGGAGGCGCGGGTGTGGTGGATCGACGGGGAGCCGCGGCTCGTGACGCCGCACCCCGACGATCCGACCGGCGAGTTCCCGATGCCCGAATTGGCGGAGGTCGGGGCGGCGGTTCGGCGGCTCGGGGCGCGGTTCGTCACGACGGACATCGCGCGGCGGGAGGACGGGGCGTGGCGCGTCGTCGAGGTCGGGGACGGGCAGGTGAGCGACCTGCATCGGAGTATTGATCCAGTGCGGCTCGTGAGTCTGCTGCCGGGCGCCTAGCTCACGGTCAGGGTGCCGTGCATGTAGGTGTGGATCGTGCAGATGTAGCTGTACGTTCCAGCCTTGCTGGGGGCGGTGAAGGTCATCGTCGCGCCGGCGCTGATGCCGCCGGTGTCGAAGGCGCGCGGGGAGGCGGTGGAGGTCACGGTGTGGGTGACGGAGTCCTCGTTGGTGACCGTCACCTTCGCGCCCGGGGCCACGGTCAGCGTCGCGGGGCTGAAGCTGAAGCTCTTGATCACGATGGTGTCGGCAGCGGCGGCCGCGGAGCTGGTCGTCGCGGTGGAGGTGCCGGAGGACGAGGAGCCGGACGAGGAGCAGCCCGCGAGCAGCAGGGCCGAGCCGGCGACGAGCAGGGTCGGTGTGAACAGACGGCGGCGCATCGGGGCCTCCAGGGCGGGCGGGGGAGTCGTCCTTCCCCGACGACGATGCGGACTGCGGGGATCGGGCCCGGTGCGGCGCGCCCGGCCGCCGCCGAGTTTCACCTGATTGGCCGAGTCGGTGAGCCGGGTCGGCCGTCCGGCCGTGTCAAGGGCCATGACATACGGAGCATTACGCCTCATCGCCGCCGCGGGCCTGGCCGTGGACGCCTACGTACACGCCGACCTGGCCGGACAGTTCGACGGGAACGGCACTCACCTGACCCAGGGGACGCTGTTCCGGCTTCAGGCCGCGCTGGCGGCGCTCGCGGCCCTGCTGATCGTGCTGCACGGCAAGCGGCTGGCGGCGGCGTTCGCGCTGCTGATCTCGGCGAGCGCGCTGGGCGCCGTGCTGCTGTACAGGTACGTCGACGTCGGCGCGATCGGACCGCTGCCGAACATGTACGAGCCGGTCTGGTACCCGGAGAAGGTCGTCACGACGATCGCGGAGGCGGTCGCGGCGCTGGCTAGTGCCGGTCTGTTGGGAATCGGTATCGCAGGAAGAGGTAGGAGGCCTGGTGCCGCGCGCTGACCAGTTCGGCCGTGTCGCGGCGCTCGGGCAGCAGTTCCAGCCCGGCGATCAGCCCGTCCCGCGCGGCGTGATCGCGGCCGGCCAGGACCGGCGAGACGGTCAGGAACAGCTCGTCGAGCAGATCGTCGTCCACGAGCTGCCCGGCCAGGCGCGGACCGGCCTCCGAGAGGATCACGGAATGCCCCCGCTCGCGCAGCGCCTCGATCAGCACGCGCGGCCGCACGCCGGCCCCGTCGCCGAGGGAGAGGACCGTGCAGGTCGCGGGGACACGCCCGCTGAGCTGCGCGGCCCCGGCAGCGGTCGTCGCGATCACCGAGGGGGCCGTGAGCGCCTCGTGGTCGGCGGGCAGGTCTCCGCTCGCGGTCACGACGACCAGTTCGGGGCCGTCGCCGGGCAGTTTCCGGGATTGGCGCAGGGCGGCGAACTCGGCCGACGCGGCGGGATACGCGTCCTCAGGCGACCAGCGGTAGTGCGCGGGCGCGCGCCGCAGGGCCCCGGCCCCGACGACCACGGCATGCGCGCAGGATCTGACCAGACCCATCACGAACCGGTCGGCCGGGGACCTGCCGCTGATCGCGGAGCCCGAGGAGGGGTAGGCCGGCCCGAGCGTCGCGACGCCGTCGATGGAGGACACGAAGTTCGCGCACACGCACCGCTCGGGGAAGTCGAGGTCGCCGCCGTACAGTGCGGCGAGCGCGGCGGGCAGCGCGCGGTGCGGCAGGTCGGGATGCTCGTAGACCGCGACGAGGGGCTGGGTTTCCGGCGCGCTCATGCGTCACGATCTACCCCGCTGATCCGCGGATCATGCCGCGGCCGGAGCCGCCACGGTTGCCAGAACGCGCGATCCGGGCTTGTCTGGAAAGACAGCGAGCCGGGAATCGCGCAGGGGAAGTGAGCAGGATGGCACCGGCGTCTATCGTCATCATCGGGGCGGGCCTCGCGGGCGCGAAGGCCGCAGAAGAGCTCCGCGACCAGGGCTTCGAGGGTCGGATCACCCTCATCGGCGACGAGCACGAGCTGCCCTACGAGCGGCCGCCGCTGTCCAAGGGCTACCTCCTGGGCAAGGAGGGGCGCGAGAAGATGTTCGTGCATCCGCACGAGTGGTACGCGGATCAGAACATCGATCTGCTGCTCGGCGTCGGAGTGTCCGAGATCGACCGCTCCCGGCAGACCGTGGCCCGCGCGGACGGTCACACCGTGGCCTACGACGCGCTGCTGCTGGCCACCGGATCGACGCCGCGTCAGCTGCCCGTCCCCGGCGCCGATCTCGACGGCGTCGTCTCGTTGCGGCACCTCGCCGACTGCGAGCGGATCAAGAGTCTGTTCAAGACGGCCTCGCGCGTCGTGTTCGTCGGCGGTGGCTGGATCGGGCTGGAGGTCGCCGCGGCGGCGCGCGAGGCGGGCGTCGCGGCGACGATCCTCGAGGCGGACACGCTGCCGCTGGTGCGCGTGCTCGGCCCGGAGATCGCACGCGTATTCGCCGACCTGCATGTCGAGCACGGCGTCGATCTGCGCACGGAGGCGCAGGTCACCGAGATTGTCGGCGACGGCCGATGCGCCGCCGGAGTGCGTCTCGCGGACGGTGCGCACATCGACGCGGACGCAGTAATCGTCGCGGTCGGCGCCGCGCCCAACACCGAGTTGGCCGTCGAGTGCGGCCTCGACGTCGACAACGGCGTCCTGGTCGACGCCGCGCTGCGCACCTCGGATCCCAACATCTACGCGGCCGGCGACATCGCGAACGCCATGCACCCGACACTCGGCAAACGCATCCGCGTCGAACACTGGGACAACGCCCGCAAGCAGCCCAAGGCCGCCGCTCGCGCGATGCTCGGCCAGGAGGTCGCGGACGACCGCGTGCCGTACTTCTTCACCGACCAATACGACCTCGGCATGGAGTTCGCCGGATACCTCGAACCCGGCTCGTACAACGAGGTCATCGTGCGCGGCGACCTGACGCAGCGTAAGTTCGTCTCCTTCTGGCTCGCCGAAGGCCGCGTGCGCGCGGGCATGAACGTCAACATCTGGGACGTGAACGCGCAGATCCAGAAGCTCGTGAAATCCGGCCACCGCATCGACCCGGCGCTGCTCGCCGACCCCGACACACCGCTGGACGAATTGGTTGACTGATCAACCCATCTAGTCGACCCATCAACCCATCAGCACGTCGAGGAACGGATTGCCGTACACGCCGTGCGGATCGAGCGCTTCGTACGCGGCGAGCACGGCGCCCCAGCCGTCGTCCGCGGCGTGACCGGCCTGAACGGCCGCGGGGATGACCTCGTGCAGGAACGTCGTGTCACTCCACGCACCCTTGCCGCCGTATGCCCAGCCCTTCGACCACTCCGGGTGCAGCGTCGCGGTCACGTTGTTGAACTCCCGCAGCAGGAACTGCTCGAAGCCCTCGTAGAACTCCACCGATGACGGCGTGCCGGGCAGCGTGAGGACATCGAGCCAGACGGCGGTGTCGTAGTCGCGATCCGCGCGCGGACGCACCGCGGACAGGATCGCCTCCTGCGCGCCGGGGACCATGCAGTCGGCAGCCTCGTCGAGGCCCGTCACCCGAACCTCCCACGGCCCGTTGATCGGGAAGTTCCCCTCGGCCTGGTATTCCTCGAGCGTGCGCTTCAGGTAGGCGTACGTCTTGGAGACGACCTCCTGGATGTTCGCGCGCTCGGTCAGCACGGCGTATCCGTTCGCTGTCACGCGCAGGGTCGTCGGACGCACGTAGAGCTGCGTGTTCTTCGCCCAGCCCCATAGATCCGCGCTGTCCGTCGCGAGCAGACCGGACGGCACGGTCGCCGCGATGACCTGCGCGTACAGGGGAGTGACCCAGGTGTCGCCCTGGATGATGAGCTTGAGGAGCTCGGACGCGGCCTCGGGGATCTCGTCGGAGAACGGATAGTTGAACGGGGCGAAGGTCCGGCGCGAGGTCGGCGGCTGCTCCGGGGCCGCGCTCCACAGCTTGAGCCACGGCGACTGCGTGTACGGGAACCAGATCGTCTCGATCCTGCCGCACTCCTCGACGAGCGCCGCGAAGCTCCGGCCACCAGCCTCCGCCGGCGGGGCGAAGAGCGTGTCCGCGGTGATATCGGTCCGGCTCACGCAGCGGACGCGCTGGTTCGGCGCGACCCGCAGCGTGGCCTGCACGATCAGCGCACGGCCGAGATGCACGAGGAGAGCGCGCATCTCGGGCTCCGAGCGCTGATACGTGCGGGCCACGTACGCGCCCTGTGACGCATCCCAGACGATCGCCGTGAGCGAGACGATCAGGTTGCTGATCGTTCCGTACGTCTGGCCGGGGAGTCGGGGCTCGTCGTTCACCCGGATGGCCGTGCCGTGGCCGTCGACGGCGAGCACGCCGCCGAGCGTCAGATCGCCCGGAGCCGGACACGAGGCGACGCCGTAGCCGTGAACCTCGAGCTCGGTCAGCAGCGCGGTCATCGTGACGCCGGTCTGCGCGGTCACGATCGGGCCGCGCGCGTCGTGCGAGACCTCGACCGACGCGAGGTGCTCGGTGAGGTCGATCAGGATGCTGCCGCCCGCGTCGCCGTTCGCGATCGTCAGCGGCGACCAGCCGTGCCGCATCCCGGTCGGCCGTGCCCGCATCCCCTTGGCGTGCGCCCAGTTCACCACGGCGACGGCCTGCTCCACGGTGCGCGGCGCGCAGGTCAGCACGTCGTCCGCGCGGATCTCCCCGGACCAGTTCCGGTACGCCTGCGTGTAGCAGTCCACCTGCGGCGGCACGTCCGCGTCGGCCGCCGCGGGTATCCGGAACGCGGTCTGCCAGCCGAGCGCGGCCAGCCCCGAGACCGCCGCCGCGCGCAGCACGGTCCGGCGCGGCAGCGGGCCCGCGAAGTGAGGGTTCTGCGATGTGGGCATGGTTCCAGGTTCCCGGCCCGGCGCGGCCGCGCGCCGGAGAACCCCGGCGAATCACGCGAACGGGTGAAGATCGCTGCGATGCGCCCATTCGGGTCGGCTGCGGTTGGCACCCGCGCGCCCCGCGCCGAATCATGAAGGCAAACCTCCCGGCGCGACGAAGGCGGACGGATGAACGACGAGACCACCGGCTACTGGACGGTCGCGCTGGGCGCGGCCACCGCCTCGGGCACCTGGGAGGGCTTCCGGGTCAGCCCGCTGCGCCGGACGGCCGAGCTGCACGTGGACGGTGCGCTCACGGTCGGCCAGGAGCAGCGGGACAGGCCCGGCGACTACGCGCTCGTGCTCTCCCGTCCCGGCCTCGGCCGCGACCGCGTGCTGGCCGCCGGCAAGGGCGGGACGGTCGAGTTCGGGCACGACGTCGTCGAGATGCTGGCGAACGAGGCCGGCGGCGGCGCGCTCTGGCTCACCGATCTGACGACCGGCGCGAAGAGCGAGCTCTGCCGGCTTCCGCAGGTTCCCCGTACGACTTGAGTCCATCGAGGCGAATCATCATGGTCATGTCCATGCCAATACTGATTGCGCTGGGCGGCGCGCTGGTCTTCTTCGTGCGGCACGACGAGATGCGCGTCAGCCACCTTTTCGTGGCCGCGCTGGTCGGCGCGCAGATCTCGACGACGGCCATGGCCGGCGAGATCAACAGCGTCTTCTCGGCCGCGAACCACATTCTCAGCACGGTCTTCACGTAGCCGCGAGGTACTCCTCGACCTCGCCGGCCGACGGAGCGTACGCTCCCGGCTCCGTGCAGGCCAGGGCCGCGACAGCGGTCGCGAAGCGCAGCGTCTCCTCGAGGTTCTCGCACACCGAGGCGAGGCCGGTCGCGGCGAGCCGCGTCAGCAGCGCCCCCATCGCCGCGTCTCCCGCGCCGATGGTGTCGACGACCTCGACGATCGGCGCCGGAACGTGCACACGGCTCCCGTCGCGCGTGATCCCGACGGCGCCGCGGGCCCCGAGCGTGATCACGGCCAGCGTCGGAGCGCCGAGGGCACCGCCCTCGAGCCACCGTCGAACCGTGTCCTCGGGCGCGACATCCGGATGCGCCATCAGCAGGTCCTCGTCGCTCGCCTTCACGACGTCCGCGCGCTGCACGAGCCGTTCGAGCCGGGCCACGGCGTCGGGCTGATGTTCGAGCACGACGCGGCGCAGGTTGACGTCCAGGGTCACCAGTCCCGTCGCCTGCTGGACCCAGCGCTCCGCGACAGCGGCGCCCGGCGGCCAGTATGCGGCGAGCGAGCCGATGTGCCGGATGTCGTGCGGGCCCGCGTCGGGGAGCTCCGTCGCCGCGTAGTCGGCTGCGCCCTCGAGCCAGAAGTCGTAGGCCGCCACCCCCGCGCCGTCGATACTCGTCAGTGCGAGCGAGGACGGTGCATCGAGATCCACCGCATGGCTCAAATCGACGCCCGCGTCCCTCAAACGGCCGCGGAAGGCCTGCCCGAACGCGTCCGAACCGAAGCGGGCCGCGAAGCTGACGTCGGCGCCGAGCGTCGCCGCCGCGACCGCCGTGTTCGCCGGACCGCCGCCGAGCGCCGAGTGCAGAAGACCCGAGTCGGCCGGAAGGAGATCGGCGACGTTCTCGCCGGAAATGATGATCATCTTTCGGCTGCCGCCAGAACGGCAAGGGTTTCGGCGACACCCACGCGATGAATGTCATGCGCGATCCGCAGGTACTCCTCGACGAACCGCTCGTTCCGCGCGAGGTCGCCGAACAGGTGCGTCATCCGGATGAACGCGAGCGGGTCCTGCGCGTACCGCCGTGCCGCCGCGCCCACCTCGTTCGCCAGCCGGTCCACGACCTCGATCGGCCGCCCCTGCTCGTCCACGCCCTCCGCGTACCGCGCCCAACTCGCCACGATCGCCGTGGCGTGCGAGATCGGCCCTCCGGTCGCAAGGTTCTGCCTGATCACCGGTAACACCCACTTGGGAATCCGATCGGAGCTCTCGGCGCACAGCCGCGCGACCGTGTCCCGAATCCCGGGATTGGCGAACCGTTCCAGCAGCTCGGTCTTGTACGCGTCCAGATCGACGCCCGGCACCGGAAGCAGCGTCGGCGTCGCCTCCCTGTCCATGTACCTTTGCGTGTAGTGCGCGAGACGCGGATCGGTCGCGGCCTCGTGTGCGTACCGGTGGCCGAGCAGGTGACCGAAGTATGCGATCGCCTGGTGGCTCGCATTCAGCAGCCTGAGTTTCATCAGCTCGTACGGTGCGACGTCCGCGACCAGCTGCACGCCGACCTCCTCCAGCGGCGGTCGGCCGAGGCTGAAGTCGTCCTCCAGCACCCACTGCGTGAAGGGCTCGCAGATCACCGGCCAGTTGTCGACGACGCCGGCCTGATCACGCAACTGCTCGCGATCATCGTCGGTCGTCGCGGGCGTGATCCGATCGACCATCGAATCGGGAAAGTGCACGTGATCGGTGATCCACTGTGCGAGCTTCGGATCGCGCAATGCGGCGAACGCGGTGAACATCTCGCGTGCGACGTGACCGTTCGATTGGATGTTGTCGCAGGACATCACCGTGAACGGCTCGATCCCTGCGCGCCGCCTACGATCGAGCGCCTCGACGACGTACCCGAACACGGTCGACGGCTCGGCACCCGGCACGAGGTCGGCGGCCACGCGGGGCTCGTCGGAGATGAACTCGCGCGTCACCTGGTTGAAGTTGTATCCGCCCTCGGTGATCGTCAGCGACACGATCCGGGTCTGCGGGCTCGCGAGCACGTCGAGGACCAGTTCGGGGTCGTCCGGCGCGTACTTGTAGTCGACGATCGAGCCGATCACGCGCGGTTCGAGCTTGCCGTCCGGATGCTTGACGACCAACGTGTAGCGGCCCTGCTGCGGGACGAGCGCTCGGGCCATCGCCTCGTCGGCGGGCAGCAGCCCGACGCCGCAGATGCCCCAGTCCAGCGCCAGCCCTTTGTTCATCAGGGCATCGATGTAGGCGGCCTGGTGCGCCCGGTGGAAGCCGCCGACACCGAAGTGGACGATGCCGACCCTCACCTCGGAGCGGTCGTAGGTCGGATACGCGGGCATGCCGAAATCTCCCTATGGTTCGAGGGCTCAGTGGTCGGTGCGAAAGTTGATTCGGGGCTACTTGACGGCGCCCATGGACAGGCCGCGGACGAGCTTGTCCTGCGCGGCCCAGCCGGCGATCAGCACCGGAAGGCAGGCCACCGTCGCGGCCGCCGAAAGGTGCGCGAGGAACTGCCCCTCGGGCGCGACGAAGCCGACGAGGTAGATCGGCACGGTCGCGCCGTTCGTCGTCGTCAGGTTCACCGCGAGGAAGAACTCGTTCCAGGAGAAGATGAAGCAGAGCAGCGCGGCGGCGGCCAGGCCCGGCATGATCAGCGGGATGACGACCGAGCGCAGTTGGCGCGGCAGTCTCGCGCCGTCCACCTGCGCGGCCTCGATCACCGAGATCGGCACTTCGAGCAGGAACGAGCGCAGCATCCAGACCGCGATCGGCAGGTTCATCGCCGTGTACAGCAGGATCAGCAGGCGCTGGGTGTCCAGGATGTTCAGGTCGCGCGCGAGGATGAACAGCGGAATGATCGCGCCGACGATCGGCAGCATCTTCGTGGAGATGAAGAAGAACAGCACGTCACGCCACTTGCGGACCGGCCGGATCGCCAGCGCGTACGCGGCGGGCAGCGCCAGGGCGATCACGATGATCGTGCTGAGCACCGAGATTCCGATCGAGTGCTCGAGGAATCCGCGCAGCCCGGCGGTCCCGGCCGTGCCGTACCAGACCGACTGGTACTCGTAGAGCGTCGGCCGGAAGACGAGTTGCGGGGTCGGCGTGTTGGCGCTCGTCTCCGTCTTGAACCCGGTCAGCGCCATCCAGAGCACCGGGAAGAAGAACGTCAGGACGATGACCCAGGTCAGCAGGCCGAGTCCGAGACGGGTGGCGAGCGGGGAGCGGCGGCCGGCGAATGTCAGCGGTGCCTTCATGTCAGCCTCGGCTCAGAGTCTCGTCGCTGAAGATGGAGGAGATCGTGCGCAGTGCCAGAGTCGCGATGAGGATCGTGGCGACGACCACGATCACCGACATCGCCGACGCGCGGCCGATGTCATAGGCCTGGAACGCGACCTGGTAGATGTAGTACGGGAGGTTGGTGGTGTCCGTCGCCGGGCCGCCCTGCGTGATCAGGTAGATCGAGTCGAAGGCCTGCACGATGTAGATCGAGCCGAGCAGGATGCCGAGCTCCAGGTACATCCGCAGGTGGGGGAGCGTCAGCGCGCGGAAGATGCGCCAGGGACCCGCGCCGTCGACGCGGGCGGCCTCGAGGATCTCCTCGTTCTGGCTCTGCAGCCCGGCCAGGATGATCAGCACCATGAACGGCGTCCACTGCCACGTCAGGAACGTGATGATGGTGAGCTGCGAGTGCACGCCGATCCAGTTCACGTCGTGCACGCCGAAGGGCCTCAGCACGAAGTTCAGCACGCCGAACGTGGTGTCCAGGATCGAGTACTTCCAGATCAGCGCCGCCGCCGCGGACATCACCAGGAACGGGCTGATGATCAGGGTGCGCAGGAAGCCGCGGCCGAACACGCGCCGGTTGAGCAGGATCGCGATGCCGAGGCCGAACAGGATCGAGCAGATCACCGGGACGGCCGTGAACAGCAGGGTATTGAGGGCGGCCGTGCGGAAGACCGGGTCGGTGAACACCTCGCGGTAGTTGGCGACGGTCGGGAACCGCCGCGGCCGGTTCGGGTAGTTGAGGTTGTACTTCTGGAAGCTGTACCAGAGCGTGAGCAGGAACGGGATCTGCGTCACGACGATGGTGAAGACCATCGCCGGCAGCAGCGGCAGCCGCTTGAGCCACGCGGCGCCGCGCCGTCCGCTGCGAGGGGGCGCCAGCGCGAGCTTGCGCGGCGCGGTGGTCAGGACAGTCACGTCAGCAGGCCTTTCGTCGGAGTGCGGGAGGGGTGAGCGGGACCGAGGGACGCGCCGGGCGGGTAGTGCGGACCCGCCCGGCGCCGCTCGAGGTCAGCTCTTGTAGCCCGCGTTGTCCACGGCCTGCTGCGCGATCTGCTGGCCGGCGCCGAGGGCCTGGGCCACCGACTCCTGCCCGTCGATCGCCGCCGTGATCTGCGCCGAGACCTGCTGCCCGAAGTCCTCGAACTCGGGGATGCCGACGTACTGCACGCCCGGCACCGGCTGCGGGGCCACACCCGGCTGCGTGATGTTCACCGAGTCGATCTCCTGCAGCGTCAGCGCCGCGAACGGTGCCGCCTTCTGATAGTTCGGGTTCTCATACGTCGAGGCGCGCGTTCCGGGCGGCACCGCGGCCCAGCCGTTCTTCGAGGCGTCGTACGCGATGTACTGCTTCGACGTGGCCCAGTTCATGAACTGCTCGGCGGCCGTCTGGTGCTTCGAGGAGCTCTCCAGCGCCAGGGCCCAGGTCCACAGCCAGCCGGAGGACTTGGTCACATCGACGGGCGCGGGCGCGAAGCCGACCTGGCCGTCGATCGGGCTGCCGGACGCGTCCACGGTCGAGGCGCCGACGGTCGCGTCGTACCACATGGCGGCCTGGCCCTGCTCGAAGATGTTCAGGCACTGGTTGAAGCTGTCGTTGCCCGCGCCGGGCTCGCCGTACTGCTTGACCAGGTTGACGTAGAAGTTCACCGCGGCCTCGGTGGCCGGGGAGGTGAGCTTCGCGTTCCAGTCCTTGTCGAACCAGGCGCCGCCCATCGTGTTGATGACCGTGTCCAGCGACGCGAGGTTGTCGCCCCAGCCGGTCAGCCCGCGCAGGCAGATGCCCGCGACGTTCTTCGACGCGTTCTCGGCCTTCGCCGCGAGCTGCGCGATCTGCGCCCACGTCGGATCGGCCGGCATGGTCAGCCCGTCCGCCGCGAAGATCTTCTTGTTGTACATCATGAACGAGGACTCGCCGTAGAACGGCAGCGCGTAGAGCTTGCCCTTCGAGCTCAGCGCGTCCTTGATGGGCGGCAGCAGGTCGCCGGCGTCGTACGAGGGGTCGGCGGCCACCTCCGAGTCCAGCGCGTCGATCCAGCCGTTCGACGCCCAGCTCGCGATGTCGTTCGGGCCGATCATGACCACGTCGTACTGACCGCCGTGCGCCGCGACGTCCTTCTCCACGTCCGCGCGCTCGGTGTTCTCGTCGTAGGTGACGAACTTGACCTTGATGCCCGGGTGGCTGGCCTCGAAGCCGCCGGCCGTCAGGTTCTCGATCGTGGTCATCAGGGGGTTGGCGGTGACCGCGACCGTGATGGTCTGCGCGCCGCCGCCGGAACCCGGCGAGGACGAATTAGGGTTCGAACACGCACTCGCCGTGGCGACCAGCAGCGCCGTCGCGGCCGCGGCCGTCGGCCATCCGCGACGGCCGCGGGTCGTGCTTGTTAGACTCATGACCTGAAATCCTCCTGCTTTGTCGGTGTGCGCTGCGTTGCGAATCGGGGCGTGCGGCATCCGGGAGGCGCACGGGCGCGGGCTCTTCGCCGGAACCGCGCTCGCGCTGTCGGGGCGGCCGTCCGGCCAGGGTCGGCCGCCCCCTTCGACTCCCGGTCAGGCCCGGGTGACGTCGATACCGTTCTCGTGCAGGTGCACGGCCTGCTCAGCGGGCAGGCCGTCGTCGGTGATGAAGCGCTCGAAGTCGCTGAGCTGCGCGAACCGGACGAAGGAGTCCACGCCGTACTTGGAACTGTCCGCGATGAGGATCCGGCGCCGCGACACGCGCATCGCCATCGCCTTGACCGCGGCCACGGCGCTGTCCGGCACCGTCACCCCGCGGTCGCTGATCCCGTTGCCGCCGATGAAGGCCAGGTCGAGGACCAGGGTCTCCAGCATCGACACCGCCCAGTGGTCGACCGCGCCGAGGGTCTTCGCCCGCACCCGGCCGCCGACGATCAGCACCGTGAGCTCGGGCCGATCCACCAGCGCCTTCGCGGTCGCCAGCGACGGGGTGACCACCGTCAGCGGCCGGTCCGGGGGAAGGTGCTCGCCGACCAGCGAGGGCAGGTACCCCTCGTCGAGGTAGACGGACTCCGCCGATTTCACGTACGTGACCGCGGCCGCGGCGATCCGGTTCTTCTGCGCCTGGTGCCGCGTGGACCGCACCGCGAGCGCGCTCTCGAAACTGAGCCGCTCCACGGCCACCGCGCCGCCGTAGACCCGGCGCAGCAGTCCCTGGCGTTCCAGGTCCTTGAGATCCCGCCGGATGGTCTCGGGGGCCAGCCCGAGTTCCTTCGAGGTCTGCGCCACGTCCACCCGCCCGGTCCGCCGCGCGCTCTCCAGCAGCATCTGCCGGCGCTCGATCACATACATCCGCCCCGACGCTCCCTTCCTCGCGAGCGATCCCGATCTCATGCGGTTTCCGGTCCGTTCCTGCCCGGATGAGGCGAGTTTCGTTCGGCTCACCGGCCGGAGCAATACGCGGCCGGTCTCGGTCGAATAACGGAACCGCCCGTTTCCGCCCGGTTCGGCCCGCGCGGCGCCCAGGAGGCGCCCGTAATCAGAGCGCGGGCGGGACGGGGCTTACGCGGTCGGCCGCCGCGGCCGGTTCCCGCTCGCCGCGCAGCGCGGTAATCTTCCGGCGGGCCGATCTTGCCCGGCCGGAACAGCACAGCGACGAAGGAGCACGCCGTGGCCGATCGAATCCGTTGGGGCATAGCCGGGACCGGGGGGATCGCGGCCCGGTTCGCGGAGGATCTCCAGCTGCTGCCGGATGCCGAGCTCGTTGCCGTGGGGTCGCGGAGCCAGGCATCGGCGGACGCGTTCGCGGATCGGTTCGGGGCGCGCCACCGGCACGTGGGGTACGAGGCCTTGGCCGCGGACGACGAGGTCGACGCGGTGTACGTCGCGGTGCCGCACTCAGGGCACTGCGAGGCCACGCTCGCGGCGATCGCGGGGCGCAAGGCGGTGCTGGTCGAGAAGCCGTTCTCGGTGAACGCCGCCGAGGCGGAGCGGATGATCGGGGCGGCGCGGGCGGCCGGGACGTTCCTGATGGAGGCCATGTGGGTCCGCTGGCTCCCGCACTTCCAGCAGGTGCGCAAGCTGCTCGCGGACGGCGCGATCGGCGAGGTGCGGCAGGTCGTCTCGGACCGCGGCGAGGTGCTGAGCACCGACCCGCTGCACCGGATCAACAACCCCGAGCTCGCCGGCGGCGCGCTGCTGGACCTCGGGATCTACCCGGTCTCCTTCGCCTCGCTGGCCGTCGGCGGCCGGGCGCCGCGACAGATCGAGGCCGCGGCGCGGATGACCGAGACCGGCGTCGACGCCCAGACCTCGATGATCTTCTCCTACGAGGACGGCGCGCAGACGGTCATCTCCACCTCGCTCGACGCCCGCAGCGGCAACCGGGCCGTGATCACCGGCAGCGAGGGCCGCATCGCGCTCGGGGAGCCGTGGGGGAGGATCTGCGCCGTGGAGCTGATCCTCAACGACGGCACCGTGCACACGACGCAGCTCCCGCACCACGGGATCGGCCTACGCCACCAGGCGGCCGAGGTCGGCCTGCGGCTGCGCGCCGGCGAGCTGGAGAGCCCGGTGATCCCGCTCGACGAGACGCTGACCATCATGCGCACCCTCGACCGGGTACGCGAGCGGATCGGGCTCACGTACCCCGGCGAGTAGCGGGAACGGTCCTAGGCCTCGCGCGGCTCCCGCGCCTCCAGCAGGCGCAGCCAGATCTCCGAGACGGTCGGGTAGGACGGGACGGCGTGCCGCAGCAGCTCCAGCGGCACCTGTCCGATCACCGCGACCGTCGCCGCGTGCACCAGTTCGGCGACCTCGGGGCCGACGAACGTGGCGCCGACGAGCACGTCGGCCTCGCGGTCGATGACGAGCTTCGCCCGGCCCCGGTAGTCCTTCCGCTGCACGTAGGTGGCGGCCAGGGCGCCGAGGTCGGCCTCGACGGTCTCCACGTCGATCCCGGCGGCCACGGCCTCCCGCTCGCTCAGCCCGACGGCCGCGACCTGCGGCTCGGTGAAGATGACCTGCGGCACCGCCTTCGCGTCGGCCAGGTCGCGGTAGCGCACGCTGTCCATCGGCGCGCCCTCGGCCCGGGCCGCGATCACCGCGCCGCAGACCCGCGCCTGGTACTTGCCCATATGCGTCAGCAGCGCCAGGCCATTGACATCGCCCACGGCGTAGAGCCAGTCGCCGCCCACGTCGCGCACCGTGAACTGCTCGTCGACCGGGATCGGCGCCTTGTCCTCGACGAGCTTGCCGAGGCCGACCGTGTCCAGCCCGAGGTCGGCGGTAGCGACGGTGCGCCCGGCCGCGACCAGCACCTCGTCCACGACCAGGTCCTCGCCGTCGACGGTCACCGTCACCGGGCCGCCGTGGATCCGGCCGACGCCCGCCTCGTTCACCGTGGCGCGCTCGACCCGCTCCACCTTGGCGTTCGTCCGCACGCGCACCCCGGCCTCCTCGAGCCGCGCGCTGACCATCTCGTGCGCGAAGGGCTCCGTGCGCGGCAGCAGGCGCGGCGCGGACTGCAGGATCGTGACGTTCGCCCCCAGCGCGCTCAGCCAGGTGGCCGCCTCGCAGCCGACCACGCCGCCGCCGATCACCGCGACCCGCCGCGGCACCTCGTTCATGTTGGTCGCGTCCCTGGAGATCCACGGACGGGCCTGCGCGAGGCCGGGGACGGGCGGGACGGCCGCCTTGGTGCCAGTGGCCAGCACGACGGCCTGCCGGGCCTCGATGGCGCGTACGGTGCCGTCCGGGAGGGTGACCTCGACCGTGCGCACCCCGGTCAGCCGGCCGTGCCCGCGGATCACATCGATGCCGACGCCGCGCGCCCACTCGACCTGCCCCGAGTCGTCCCGGTTGCCGACGATCGCGTCCCGGCGTTTCAGGATGCCGGCCGGATCCAGGCGGGTGCCGAGAACGCCGGGCAGGGCGTGCGCCGCGGAGAGCACCTCGACCGGCCGCAGCAGGGCCTTGCTCGGCATGCACGCCCAGTACGAGCACTCGCCGCCGACCAGCTCCGCCTCGATCAGCACCGCGGTCCGGTCGCTGCCCTGGACGGCGTACTGCGCGGCGTTCTCCCCGACCGGACCTGCGCCGATGACGACGACGTCCCACGTATCGGTGTCCTGCGCCTGGAGCTCGTTCATAGGTCACGCCTCCTTGGGGTCAATCTAATGGAAATCGGGATCTACCGTCACCGGATCCGGCGGTGGGCTCCCCGGGGTCCTCACGCAGTCTTTAGAATGCCTCGGACACTGATACCCGGTGTGCGTAAACGAGGACGAAGGACGGGCGGCCCGTGAGTGGCGACCCCTGGCGACCCGGCGGCGGGTCCGACGACGGCGACGCGTGGAACAGCGCGCAGCAGCCGACCCAGTACGTCGGAGAGCCCACCCAGTACGTCGGCGATCCGACGCAGTACCTCGGCGCGCCGCAGCCGACCGAGGTGGTGGCGCCGTACCAGCCGCAGCCGACCGAGTCGGTCGCGCCGTACCAGCAGCCCACGCAGTACATCCCCCCGCAGTCCGCGCCCGAGGCCGCGCCGTACCACGCCGCGGCCGGCCTGCCGACCCAGGCGATACCGAGCGCGCAGCCGACGCAGTACATCCCGCCGCAGTCCGCGCAGCAGCCCACCGAGGTGGTGCCGCAGCAGCCCACGCAGTACATCCCGCCACAGCCACCGCCTCCCGCGTCGAACTGGGGTGCACCCGCCGATCGGGGCTACGAGCCGACGTCCGTCATGCAGCCCGTCTCCGATCCGCAGGGCGCCTACGGCTCACCGGCACCCACACAGTACTTCCCACCCGCAAACCAACCGCAGCCCCAGTACCCCGCGCCAGCCGAGTACGACCCCTACGACCCGCCGCGGCAGGGCGGCCCCGGGGGCGCGGCCGGTCCCGGCGCCGGCTCGCGGCTGCCCGCGTTCGTGCGCGAGCACCCGGCCGAGGTCGGGCTCGGGGCGGCGGCCGTCGTCGCGGCCCTGGTCGTCGGCGCGCTGCTCTCGCTCGGCGGGAACGGCGACGCCGCGGCCAGCGCGAGCGCCGCGACCACGGCCACCACGCAGGGCACTGCCGGAGCCTCCGCCGCGGCCGGCGCGTCCTCGACCTCGAACACGATCAGCATCCCGACCGACAGCTCCGCGCCGTCGGCCACGCCGAGCGCGACCGCCTCGGCCTCCGCGTCCAGCACCCAGACCCTCGGCCTGGGCACGCCGGGCCCGGTGATGAACACGGCGGCCGCAGGGCTCTGCCTCGCCAGCGGCGACAGCGCGTTCAGCAACGGCGCGCAGGTCGTGATCAACGCGTGCGGCGGCGACCCGACCCAGCAGTGGACGCTGACCAGCGGCGGCCAGATCACCGTCAACAACGGCGCCGACTGCCTCGACGACTACGGCTTCGGCACCACCGCGGGCACCGAGGTCGACGTCTGGACCTGCAACGGAGGCACCAACCAGGAGTGGACGGTGCAGTCCAACGGCATGATCGTCAGCAAGTCCTCGGGCCTGTGCGTCGACCTGTCCGGCGGCGCGACGGCGCAGGGCACCGCCGTGCAGTTGGAGAACTGCGGCAGCGATTCCACGCAGCTCTGGAATTGACCCGGTCGGGATGTGGCCTAGCCGCGCGCCTTGCGGTTGAAGACGACGTGCGTGACCCCGCTCGGCGAGGTCACGGACTCGACGTCGAAGCGCTCCTCGAGGCCCTCCTGGCCCTCCCACAGCCGCTCGCCGCGGCCGAGCACGATCGGCACGACGACCACGTGCAGATGGTCGACGAGGTCCGCGGCGAGGAACTGGCGCACGGTGTCGGCCCCGCCGCCGATCCGCACGTCGAGGCCGTTGGCCGCCTCGCGCGCCTGCCGCAGCGCCTCCTCGGGCGTCGCGTCGATGAAGTGGAAGGTCGTCCCGCCCTTCATCTCCAGTGACGGCCGGGGGTAGTGGGTCAGCACGAAGACCGGCGTGTGAAACGGCGGCTCGTCGCCCCACCAGCCCTGCCACTCGTGGTCCTGCCACGGGCCGCGCTGCGGGCCGAACTTGTTGCGGCCCATGATCTCGGCGCCGATGCCGGGACCCCACTGGCTCGCCAGCGCCTCGTCGATCCCGGTGCCGCCCTCCGGGTCCGGGGCGTGCATCGCGCGGAACGTGCGCGTCTGGAAGAACCACCCGTGCAGCCGCTGGCCGGCGTGGCCGAACGGCTCCTGCATGCTCTGCCCCTCGCCCGTCGCGTAGCCGTCGAGCGAGATCGAGAGATTGTGCACCCTGACCCGGGACATCCGTCATCACCTCGCTGCCCAGCGTAGCGCCGGCCTCCGAAAGCCGCCGGAGGAAAACAAGCAAGCGCGCTTGATTTTTTCCCCGGCGGATGGAAGCGTGGACCGCGGCACCGGCCCCCGCGACGAGGAGAGGGTCTGATGACGGATCAGGGCGTCCTGCGCATCGGCAACGCCTCCGGCTTCTACGGCGACCGCTTCGCCGCGGTCAGGGAACAGCTCGAGGGCGGCCCGCTCGACGTGCTGACCGGGGACTACCTCGCCGAACTGACCATGGCGATTCTGGCCGTGGACCGGCGCAAGGATCCGGCGCTCGGATACGCGAAGACCTTCTTACGCCAGATGAGTGACTGCCTCGGCATCGCGGCGGCCCGCGGCGTGAAGATCGTGGCCAACGCGGGCGGCCTCAACCCGGCGGCCCTCGCCGACGAGCTGCAGAAGCTCACCGCGCGGATCGGCGTGCAGGTCTCGATCGCCCACGTCGAGGGCGACGACCTGCTGCAGCGCGCCGCTGACCTGGGCCTCTCGCGTCCCGGGCTGCTGGCGGCCAACGCCTACCTCGGCGCCTTCGGAATCGCCGAGGCGCTGCGCGCGGGGGCCGACGTGGTCGTCACCGGCCGCGTCACCGACGCCTCGCTCGTCGTCGGCCCCGCGATCGCGCGATTCGGCTGGACGAGTGACGATCTCGACGCGCTGGCCGGGGCGACCGTCGCCGGCCACGTCCTCGAGTGCGGCACCCAGGCGACCGGCGGCAACTTCTCCTTCTTCACCGAGATCGACGCGCGCCGCCCCGGCTTCCCCATCGCCGAACTGCGCGCCGACGGCAGCAGCGTCATCACCAAGCACCCGGGGACCGGCGGCGCGGTCACCGTCGAGACCGTCACCGCGCAACTGCTCTACGAGACCTCCGGCGCGCGGTATGCGGGCCCTGACGTGACCACCCGCCTCGACGCGCTGCGGCTGCGCCAGGCCGGTCCCGATCGCGTCGAGATATCCGACGTCCGCGGCGAGGCCCCGCCGCCGACGCTCAAGGTCGGGCTGAACCGGCAGGGCGGATTCCGCAACCAGGTCGAGTTCGTGCTGACCGGCCTGGAGATCGACGCGAAGGCCGCGCTGGTCCGCGAGCAGATGGAGGCGGCGTTCACCGACCGCAGGCCCGCCGGGGTCCGCTGGACGCTCGACCGCACGGATCAGCCCGACGCGCAGACCGAGGAGCAGGCCAGCGCGCTGCTGCGCCTGGTGGTCCGGGACGCGGATTCGCGTCTCGTCGGGCGCGCGGTGAGCAGCGCGGCGATCGAACTCGCGCTCGCCGGGTACCCGGGCTTCCACGTGACCGCGCCGCCCGCCGACGCGTCGCCCTACGGCGTCTTCGAGGCCGAATACATCAACGCGGCAGAGGCCGAACACGCCGTCGTGTTCGCCGACGGGCGACGCGTCGCGGTGCTGCCTCCGGTCGTCACCCGCGAGCTGGAGCCCGTGCCGGAGCCGCCCGTTCCGACCGCGCAGATAACAGGCCCAACGCGGCACGCGCCCCTGGGGTTGCTGGTCGGGGCGCGGAGCGGCGACAAGGGCGGGGACGCGAATATCGGGGTCTGGGCACGCCGGGCCGAGACGTGGCCTTGGCTGGTCGGGGCGTTGACGGTTGAGAAGCTGCGCGAGCTGTTGCCGGAGACCGCCGCGCTGCCGGTGACGCGGCATGTGCTGCCCAACCTGCTGGCCTTGAACTTCGTCGTCGAGGGGCTGCTGGGCGAGGGGGTCGGGGCTCAGGCCCGGTTCGATCCTCAGGCCAAGGCCGTGGGGGAGTGGCTGCGCGCGCGGCACCTCGACATCCCGGTCGCACTGCTGGGCGAGGCGCGATGACCGTTCTGACGACGCGGCTCGACCCGGCCGGCGAGCAGTACCAGGCGAATCGGCGCGACATGCTCGCCAAGCTCGAAGCACTCGAGGTCGAACACGGCAAGGCGCTCGACGGCGGCGGCCCCAAGTACGTGGACCGGCACCGCAAGCGCGGCAAGCTGCTCGCGCGCGAGCGGATCGAGCTGCTCGTCGACGCCGATAGCGCGTTCCTCGAGCTCTCGCCGCTCGCCGCGTGGGGCTCGGAGTATCCCGTGGGCGCGGGACTGGTCGCCGGGATCGGCGTCATCGAGGGCGTCGAGTGCGTGATCACGGCCAGCGACCCGACCGTGCGCGGCGGCGCCAGCAACGTGTGGACGCTGCGCAAGGCCCTGCGCGCCAACGAGATAGCGCGCGTGAACCGGCTGCCCCTGGTCAACCTCGTCGAGTCCGCGGGCGCCGACCTCCCGAGCCAGAAGGAGGTGTTCATCCCCGGCGGCGCGCTCTTCCGCGACCTCACCCGGCTGTCCGGCGCCGGGATCCCGACCGTGGCGGTGGTCTTCGGCAACTCGACCGCCGGCGGCGCGTACATCCCCGGCATGTCAGACCACGTGGTCGTGGTCAAGGAGCGTTCGAAGGTGTTCCTCGGTGGTCCGCCGCTGGTCAAGATGGCCACGGGCGAGGAGTCCGACGACGAGTCGCTCGGCGGCGCCGAGATGCACGCGCGCGTCTCCGGCCTGGCCGACTACTTCGCGATCGACGAGCCCGACGCGATCCGCGCCGCGCGGAGCATCGTGCGCCGACTGAACTGGACCAAGCTCGGCCCGTCCCCCGCCGCCACACCGCTCGAGCCCGAGTACGCCGAGGACGAACTCCTCGGCATCGTCCCCGGCGACCTGAAGGCCCCCTTCGACCCGCGCGAGGTCATCGCCCGCACGGTCGACGGATCGGACTTCGACGAGTTCAAGCCGATGTACGGCCCGAGCCTCGCGACCGGCTGGGCGAGCGTCCACGGCTACCCCGTCGGCATCCTGGCCAACGCGCGCGGCGTGCTGTTCAGCGAGGAGGCGCAGAAGGCCGCGCAGTTCATCCAGCTCGCCAACCAGCGCGACATCCCGCTGATCTTCCTGCACAACACGACCGGCTACATGGTCGGCCGCGAATACGAGCAGGGCGGCATGATCAAGCACGGCGCCGCGATGATCAACGCGGTGTCGAACAGCAAGGTGCCGCACATCTCGATCCTGATCGGCGCGTCGTACGGCGCGGGCCACTACGGCATGTGCGGCCGCGCCTTCGAGCCCAGATTCCTGTTCGCCTGGCCGAGCGCCAAATGCGCCGTCATGGGACCGCAGCAGCTCGCGGGCGTGCTCTCGATCGTCTCCCGACAGTCGGCCGTTGCCGGCGGACGTCCCTTCGACGAGGACGCCGACGCTGCCATGCGCGCCATGGTCGAGCAGCAGATCGAGTCCGAATCGCTGCCCGCGTTCCTGTCCGGCCGCCTGTACGACGACGGCGTCATCGACCCGCGCGACACGCGCACCGTCCTCGGCCTGTGCCTCTCGGCCGCGCACAACGCTCCCGTCGAGGGCGCGCGCGGCTACGGCATCTTCCGGATGTGAGGCAGCAGTGATCAGAAGCCTGCTCGTGGCCAACCGCGGCGAGATCGCGCGGCGCGTCTTCCGTACCTGCCGCGAACTCGGGATCGCGACCGTCGCCGTCCACTCCGACGCCGACGCGGACGCCCCGCATGTCCGCGAAGCCGATCTCGCCATCCGCCTGCCCGGCACCGCCTCCGCGGACACGTATCTCCGCGCTGACCTGATCATCCGCGCCGCTCAGGACGCCGGAGCCGACGCGGTCCATCCCGGCTACGGCTTCCTCTCCGAGAACGCCGACTTCGCGCAGGCGGTCCTCGACGCGGGCCTGACCTGGATCGGCCCGCCCCCCGCCGCGATCGCCGACATGGGCTCGAAGACGCGTGCCAAAGAACTGATGTCCGCAGCCGGAGTCCCCGTCCTCACCGCCGCGTCCACCGACCTCCCCTTGCTGATCAAGGCGGCGGCAGGCGGCGGCGGACGCGGCATGCGCATCGTCCGCGACCTCGCAGAGTTGGACGAAGCCCTCGCCGGCGCACGCGCCGAGGCCGCCGCGTCCTTCGGCTCCGACGAAGTGTTCTGCGAGCCCTATGTCGAGCGCGGCCGCCACGTGGAGGTCCAGATCCTCGCGGACACCCACGGAACCGTCTGGACCCTCGGCGAGCGCGACTGCTCGCTCCAGCGCCGTCACCAGAAGGTGATCGAGGAGACGCCCGCGCCCGGCCTGCCCGACGAAACCCGCCGGGCCCTCGCCGACGCGGCCGCCTCGGCAGCCAAGGCGATCGGCTACGTCGGCGCCGGGACGGCCGAGTTCCTGCTCGCGCCCGACGGCCGTTTCTTCTTCCTCGAGATGAACACGCGGCTCCAGGTCGAGCACCCCGTCACGGAGTGCGTGACCGGCCTCGACCTCATCGCCTGGCAACTGCGCATCGCCGAGGGCCGCGCGCTGCCCCCGGAGCCGCCCGCGCCGCACGGTCACGCGATCGAGGCCCGCCTCTACGCCGAGGACCCCGCCCACGACTGGCAGCCGCGGACCGGCACCGTCCGCCGCTTCGAGATCCCCGCGTCGCCGAACATCCGCGTCGACAGCGGCGTCGAATCGGGCTCGGTCGTCGGAGTCGAATACGACGCGATGCTCACCAAGGTCATCGCGTGGTCCGACACCCGCGAAGAGGCCGCCCGCCTCCTCGCCGCGGCCCTCGCAGGCGCCCGAATCCACGGCCTCACCACGAACCGGGGCGTCCTCGTCAAGGCCCTCACCCACCCGGCGTTCCTCGACGGCGAGGTGCACACCGCGTTCCTGACCGACCACGCGCCCGACCTCCTCGCCGAACCGCCGACCAGCCCGCTGGCCCCGCTGGCAGCAGCTCTGGCCGACGCCGCATCACACGCGGGCCCTCACCCGACCGGCCTCCCCATCGGCTGGCGCAACCTTGCCTCGCAACCCCAGACGAAGCGGTACCGCGACGCTGCCGGAACCGAGCACGAGGTCCGCTACCGCCTCACCCGCGACGGCCTGCGCGCCGAAGGCCTCCCCGACGTTCGCCTCGTCGCCAGTGCGCCGGACCACGTGGTCCTCGAAGAGTGCGGCGTCCGGCGCACCTTCACGGTCGCAGCGTACGACGACACGCTCCACGTCGACGGCCCCGGAACGAGCGCCGCGCTCACCCGCGTCTCCCGCTTCCCGGACCCGGCGGCGAAGCTCGATCCCGGTTCGCTCCTCGCCCCGATGCCCGGCACGGTCGTGCGCGTCGCGGTCGATGAAGGGGCCACGGTGAGCGCCGGCCAGCCGCTGCTGTGGCTCGAGGCCATGAAGATGGAGCACCTCGTCACCGCGCCCGCGGACGGCGTGCTCGCCCGACTGCATGTCACGCCAGGTCAGCAGGTATCCGTCGGCGCGATCCTGGCCGTCGTAGAGCCCAAGGAGTTGGACCAATGACCGTCACCGATCACAGCGCCGCGGCCACGTTCCCCTTCGAGACCGAGGAACGACGCGCCCTGCGGGCCGCCGTCGCCGCGCTCGGCAACCGCTACGGGGCGCGGTACCTGCAGGACCGGGCGCGCGCCGGGGAGAACACGAACGAGCTGTGGCTGGAGGCCGGGCGGCTCGGCTACCTCGGCGTGAGCCTGCCCGAGGAGTACGGCGGCGGGGGAGGGGGCATCGCGGACCTCGTCGTCGTGCTCGAAGAACTCGGCGCGGCCGGCTGCCCGCTGCTGCTGCTCGTCGTCACCCCGGCGATCTGCGGCAGCATCATCGCGCGCTTCGGCACCGAGGCGCAGAAGCAGCGCTACCTGCCCGGATTCGCCGACGGCACCGAACGCATGGCCTTCGGCATCACCGAACCCGACGCCGGTTCGAACTCGCACGCGATCACCACCACCGCTCGCCGCGACGGCGAGGACTGGATCCTGAACGGCCGCAAGGTCTTCATCTCGGGCGTCGACAACTGCGCGTCCACGCTCATCGTCGCGCGCACCGAGGACGCCAGGACCGGCAAGCTCAAGCCCGCGCTCTTCATCGTCCCGCGGGAGGCCCCAGGGTTCGAATACCGCGCGATCCCGATGGAGCTGGTCTCGCCCGAGCGGCAGTTCGAGCTCTACCTCGACGACGTGCGCCTGCCCGCCGACGCGCTGGTCGGCGAGGAGGACGCCGGCCTCGACCAGATGTTCGCCGGGCTCAACCCCGAGCGGATCATGGTCGCCTCGTTCGCGAACGGCATCGCCCGGCACGCGCTGGACCGGGCCGTCGCGTACGCCAAGGAGCGCACCGTCTTCCGCGGCCCGATCGGCGCGCACCAGGGCATCGCCCACCCGCTCGCGCAGTGCCGGATCGAGGTCGAACTGGCCCGGCTGATGACCCAGAAGGCCGCGCTACTCAACGACGCGGGCGACGACTTCGGCGCGGGCGAGGCGGCGAACATGGCCAAGTACGCGGCCGCCGAAGCCGTGACGCACGCCGTCGACCAGGCCGTGCAGACCCTCGGTGGCAACGGCCTCACCCAGGAGTATGGTTTAGCTGCGTTGATCAACGTGGCACGGGTAACGCGGGTGGCCCCGGTGAGCCGAGAGATGATCCTCAACTTCGTCGCTCAGCACACGCTCGGGCTGCCGAAGTCGTACTAGGTCACTCGATTGGGAGAAAGGGGCGAACCGCTCATGTCGGATTCACTCGTTCGCCGTAGCGTCGATCGCGGTGTCGTGACGCTGACCCTCGACTCGCCGGCCAACCGGAACGCGCTGTCCACCCGCCTCGTCGCCGAGCTCACCGACGGCTTGGCCGCCGCGGACGGCGACAAGGACGTGCGCGCCGTCGTGCTGACCCACACGGGCTCGGTCTTCTGCGCCGGGGCGGATCTCAAGGAGGCGACCGCCGCCGACCCGGCCAGCGGCCCGCGCAACCTGGTCCGGTTGATGCGCACGATCGTCGAACTCGGCAAGCCGGTGCTCGCGAAGGTCAACGGCCACGTGCGCGCCGGCGGCCTCGGCCTGGTCGGCTCGTGCGACATCGCGGTCTCCGGGCCCAAGTCCACGTTCGCGTTCACCGAGGTCCGCCTCGGCCTCGCGCCCGCCGTGATCTCGCTCCCGCTGCTCCCGCGCCTCGACCCGCGCGCGGCGTCCGCGTGGTACCTGACCGGCTCCGTCTTCGACGCCCGCGAGGCCGCGCGCATCGGCCTGATCACGCACGCCGAGGCCGAGGACGACGGCCTCGAAGCGGCCTGCGACGAGTACGTCGACAGCCTGCGTAAGGCCTCCCCGCAGGGCCTCGCCGAGACCAAGCGCCTGGTCACGACAGACGTCCTCGCCGCCTTCGACCAGCACGGCGACGCGATGGTCGAGACCTCCACGCGGCTGTTCGGCTCCGATGAGGCGCAGGAGGGCATGCGCGCCTTCCTGGAGCGGCGGCCGCCGTCCTGGGCGCAGTAGCGATCCCATGACCGACACGACCGTCGACACCGCTCCGGCGTCCGCGCGCGCACCGCAGCAGGACCGCAGCCGCGCCACCCGCCAACGCCTGCTCGAGGCGGCGATCGAATGCCTCGCCGAACTCGGCTGGGCGGGCAGCACGGTCGCCGTCGTGGCCGAGCGCGCGGGCGTGACCCGGGGCGCCCTGCAACACCACTTCCCGACCCGCGAGGACCTGTTCACGGCAGCCATCGAGCACGTCGCCGACGAGCGCATCGCGTTCCTGCGCGGCCGCCAGGACTCGATCCCGCCGCACGGCCCCGCGCGCACCGAAGCCGTCGTCGAGATGTTCGTCCGCATGTACACGGACAAGTCGTTCAGAGCAGCGCTCTACCTCTGGGTCGCCGCCGCCACGGAGGAACCGCTCCGCGAACGCGTCATCGCCCTGGAGAACCGGGTGGGCCGAGAGGCCCATCGAGCGGCAGTGGCTTTTCTAGGCGCGGACGAACACGCGTCGGGAGTTCGCGAAGCCGTGCAGGCGACGCTGGACATGGCCCGAGGCTTAGGCCTGGCGAACCTCCTCACCGACGACTCCGCGCGCCGAGCCCGCGTAGTGCGCCGCTGGTCCGCGATGCTGGACGCCGCGCTGGCCGATGCCGGCTAGCGCGCTGACGGCAACGCGGTTCCCCTCGTCCCCTGTCCGAGGGGAACCGGCAGATCCGTCAGTTGAGTAAGGTACCGGCGCGTGTCGAGAATCCAGGGGAGCACACGCCGGAAAATCCTTCAAGCCCGAACTATGCCGACTCGGTCGGCATTGCCTAGGCCAGCTCGGTCGCGACCTTCTGGTTGAACAACTCGATACCCGACTTGTCGTACGCGGCTTCGGCGAAGTTGAGGATCGCGTAGGTCATGCCGAGCTTCTGCAGTTCCGTCAGCTTCTCGGCGATCTGCTCCGGCGTGCCGACGAGCGGGCCGTCCGCGAGGCCCCGCGACGAACGCTCCGCCGCGTCGGCCGGAACCAGGGGCGTGATGTGCGAGCGGTACCAGGCGAGCCGGTCCTGCACGTCCTTCTCGGTCTCGCCGATGACGACGTTGTAGTTCGCCGAGCGCACGATCGCGTCGTAGTCCGTCCCGACCTCGCGGCAGTGCTCGGCCAGCAGCTCCGACTTGTGCACGAAGCCCTCGGGCGAGCCGTCGAAGTTGGTGTAGGCCGCGTACTTGGCCGCGATGCGCAGCGTCTTGCGCTCACCGCCGCCCGCGATCCACAGCGGGATGCCGCCCTCCTGCAGCGGCAGCGGACGGCAGATCGCGCCGTCCACCTGGTACTGCTTGCCGGAGAGCGTGGCGACGCCCTCCGTCCACAGCTGGCGCATGATCTGCACGCCCTCGTCGAGCTGCTGCAGCCGCTCGCCGGCCCGCGGGAAGCCGTAGCCGTACGCGCGCCACTCGTGCTCGTACCACCCGGCGCCGATCCCCATCTCGACCCGGCCGCCGGAGACGATGTCCACGGTCGCCGCGACCTTGGCCAGGTAGGCGGGGTTGCGGTACCCCATGCAGGTGCACATCTGCCCGAGGCGGACCCGCGAGGTCGAGGCCCCGAGCGCCGCCATCAGCGTCCACGCCTCGTGCGTGGCCTCGTCCGTCGGCGCCGGAACGGTGTGGAAGTGGTCGAAGACCCAGATGGACTCGTAGGGGCCGGACTCGGCGTGCCGGGCCACGTCGAGCATCGTGGACCAGTGGTCAGCGGGGGCGATGCCGGCCAGGTCGAGCCGCCAGCCTTGGGGAATGAACAGTCCGAAGCGCATGGCCCTCAGCTTAGTTCGAAGGTCAACTACTGTGGACTAGTCCAATGGTGCGGGAGTGGGAAATCCCGGTGAACCGCACCACCGCGGCGGTTACGATCCCCGGGTGACCACTCGCGCCCTCCGCATCACCGTCCGCGGCACCTTCACCGGCCTCACCGCCGACCAGCGGGCCGAACTCCTGGCCGACGCCGCGGCCCACGACATCCTGAACGCGCGGTTCACCCCGGAAGGCCACCTCGCCTACGACATCGCCGTGCGCCCCGCCTTCACCTTCCGCTTCGCCGACGAGGGCGAGGACGAGGAGGACATCCTCCTGGCCACCGACCGCGCCGAAACCGCCGCCCGGACCTGGCTGGACTCGCGCGGCTACGCCTACAAGAACCTCAAGTCGCAGGCCGAGGACCTCTCGCAGGCCGCGCTCGGCAAGCGGCAGAAGCGGGAAGCCCGCAGGGAGCGGGCGTAGATCCCGCATTCGCGGTGAAAGGCGGCCCGGCGCCTACCGCGGCCCGGGCCCCGCCTGGCAGTTCGGGCACCAGTAGGTCACCCGCTCCTCGCCGGCCGGACCCTGGTCGGCGGAGCGGACGGGGGTGGCGCAGCGGAGGCAC
>DASTAE010000261.1:0-6577 GCA_035712985.1 Actinospica sp. | reverse complement strand
CCTGCCCCCAGGACGCGGGTCAGGAGACGTCGACCAGCGGTAGCTCCCGGCGACCGACGCCGCCGTTCGGCAACGCGGTCGAGGAGAAGTGCGAGACCACACGCTCATCGGTCGGGTCGTCCGCCGGCGTACGGTGCACGGCCAGGTGCCGGTAGAGCGTGTCCCGCTGGGCCGGGATGCGGTCGGCGGTGCGGATCATCCCGATCAGCTCGTGCAGGTTGGACCGGTGCCGGGCCCCGGCGGAGGAGATCACGTTCTCCTCCAGCATGATCGAGCCCAGGTCGTCGACGCCCATGTGCAATGCCAGCTGTCCGACATCCTTGCCGGTGGTCAGCCACGACGCCTGCAGGTGCGCGACGTTGTCGAAAAAGAGCCGGGACACCGCGATGAAGCGCAGGTACTCGAGGGTCGTGGCCTGCGTGCGGCCCTTGAGGTGGTTGTTGAGCGGCTGGTACGTGTACGGGATGAAGGCGCGGAAGCCGCCGGTGCGGTCCTGCACGTCCCGGATCATGGCCAGGTGCCGGATCCGCTCGGCGTTCGTCTCTCCGGTGCCCATCAGCATCGTCGAGGTGGACTCCAGGCCGAGCCTGTGCGCGGTCTCCATGATCTCGAGCCAGCGCTCGCCGCTCTCCTTGAGCGGGGCGATCACCGTGCGCGGGCGCTCCGGCAGCAGCTCGGCGCCGGCCCCGGCCAGCGAGTCGAGGCCCGCGGCCTTGATCCGGGCGATCGCGTCCTCGATGGAGACCCCGGAGACCTTCGCCATGTGCTGGATCTCGGAGGCGCCGAGCGAGTGGATGACCAGCTCGGGGTACTGCTCCTTGATCGCGGAGAAGGCGCGCTCGTAGTACTCGACGCCGTAGTCCGGGTGGTGGCCGCCCTGGAACATGACCTGGGTTCCGCCGAGCTCCACGGTCTCGCCGCAGCGGCGCAGGATCTCGTCGAGGTCCCGCGACCAGCCGTCGGGCGACTTGGGCGCCACGTAGAACGCGCAGAACTTACACGCCGTCACGCAGACGTTGGTGTAGTTGATGTTGCGCTCGATGATGTACGTCGCGGTGTCCGCGAGGTAGGGCAGCTTGGCCCGGCGCGCGGCGTCCGCGGCCTGGCCCAGCGCGTGCAAGGGCGCGTGCCGGTAGAGCTCGAGGGCTTCCTCTTCGCTGATCCGGCCGCCCGCCGCGGCGCGCTCCAACACCTCAGTCATGAGACCACCCTACGCATCGGCACCGAGGACTTCGATCCGCACGTCCGGATCGACGTCGATCTGCCCGCTGATCTGGCGGGCGAACTCCCGGACCCCGGCCAGATGGCGCGGCCCGAAGGAGAAGTCGAGGGTGGTGTAGTACTTCTCGAGCGCCTCGGCGTCGAACACCTCCCAGCGCGCGACCTGCGCGGCCACCTTGTCCACCTCGCTCACGGCGAGCGCGACGGAGCGCAGGAAGGCGTGGTGCACCTCGCGCACCAGGTCGGGGTGCTCGGCGAGGTATTGCCGGCGCACCGCCCAGACGGCGAAGACCATCGGCAGCCCGGTCCAGTCCTTCCAGGCCTGGCCGAGGTCGAGCATGTGCAGTCCGTGCCGCGGCACGTCGTAGAGCGCCGCGCGCAGCGCCGGGTCGCCGATCAGGACGGCGCCGGGCGCCTCCTGCATCATCAGGCTGAGATCCGGCGGGCAGGTGAAGTACTCGGGGGTCACGTGGAAGCGCTCGCGCAGCAGCAGCCGGGCCAGCTGGACCGTGGTGCGCGAGGTGGAGCCGAGGGCGACGCGCTGTCCGTCGAGGTGCTCGAAGGGCACCTGCGAGATCAGGTTGCAGGACATCACCGGACCGTCGGAGCCGACCGCGGGGCCCTCCAGCACCACGAGGTCCTCGGCGTGCTTGAGGAAGTGCGCGACCGGGATCGGTGCGATGTCCAGCTCGCCCGCGACCAGGCGCTCGCCGAGCTTCTCCGAGCTGTCCTTGACGAGCTCGATGTCGAGCAGGGCGCCGGAGTGCACCAGCCCCCAGTAGATCGGCATGCAGTTCAGGAACTGGATGTGGCCTACCCGGGGCTTGCGCTCGGGGCCGGCCGCCCCGGCCGTCACGCGTCCTGCTCCTCGTCCTCGAAGGACTGCGACTCCCGCAGCTTCCCGCTGAGCCGCTGGGACCGGGAGACGAGCCCGGCCGACATGGCGTCACGGTACTTCGACAGGGCGAAGAAGGACACGGAACTGGACAGCAGCAATGCGATCGCCAGCAGGATGAGCCGGTTCGTGTCGGTGCTCAGGTCCATCCCGGCCAGCTTCGCGATGCCCCACATCACGATCAGCGCGACCAGGAAGAGCCCGAGTCGCAGCGTCGTGTAACGCAGGGTGGCGTGCGGGATTCGCTGCGGGGTCTGCTGCATGGGCTCTTGGTTCGCACTCACGGATTCACGGTACCTCACAGCTCCAGGGCCATGAGGATGCGGTCCCGGTAAGGCGTCGCGCCCTCGCCGTCCTCCGTGCGACCAGGCAGTTTCAGCGCCTTCGGGATACGGCCGTACTCCTCGTACCCGCACTTCTTGTAGAAGAGGTCGTTGCCGGTGCCGCCGCGGCAGTCGAGGTGCAGCTGCTCGAGTCCGGCCTCGCGGGCCACGGCGGCGATCTCGGCCATCAGCGTGTAGCCGTAGCCGTAGCCCTGGAAGTCGGGGTGCACCATGACCCGCTTGACGGTCTGCCAGTGCGCGGTGAAGGCGAAGTCGTTGCCGCACAGGAAGGCGAGCGCGGCCAGCCGGCCCTGCGCCGTCCGACCGAGGATCAGCCGGTCGCGGCCGGCCAGGACCCCGGCGAACTGCGCGGCCGCGGTGGGCAGCACGTCGTCCATGGCGACCGGGGGCACGAAGCCCACGGAGCCGCCCGCGTTGGTGACATCCGTCCAGCAGGCGACGATCTCGGCCCGGAGCTGCTCGGTCAGCTCCGGGTCAACCTCGAATTGCAGCGTCATGCGCACCATTCTCGCATAAACCTGCCGTGCTATGCATGATGTTTCACATGGAACACTGGGCGACCACGTGGTGACGCATAGCCATCCGCTACTCGGCGAAGACCATCGACTGCGGGGCCTCGCGCCGCTCGGTGTCCGGACCGGGGAACTCGCGCACGACCTCGTAGCGCGTGTTGCGCTCGACCGGCGTGAAGCCGGCGTCCCTGATCAGGTCGAGCAGGCTGTCCCTGGACATCTTGTTCGGCGTGCCGAAGTCGTCCGCGTCGTGGGTGATCTTGTACTCGACGACCGAGCCGTCCAGATCGTCCACGCCGTAGTTCAGCGAGAGCCCGGCGGTGCCGAGGCCGTGCATCACCCAGAAGCACTTCACGTGGTCGAAGTTGTCCAGCAGCAGCCGGGACACGGCGAAGGTCTTCAGGGCCTCTGCGCCGGTCGCCATCGGCTGGTTCATCAGCCTATTGCGCTGCTTGCCGTCCTTCGAGTCGTGGAAGTCGTGCTGGAAGCGCAGCGGGATGAACACGGCGAAGCCGTTGGTCTCGTCCTGCAGCTCGCGCAGCCGCAGCACGTGGTCCACGCGGTGGCGCGGCTCCTCGATGTGGCCGTAGAGCATCGTCGCGGGGGTGCGCAGGCCCTTGCTGTGGGCGAGCCGGTGGATGCGCGACCAGTCCTCCCAGTGCGTCGCGTGGTCCACGATCTGCTGCCGGATCTCCCAGTCGAAGATCTCCGCGCCGCCGCCGGTCAGCGACTCGAGACCGGCCGCGATCAGCTCGTCCAGGATCTCGTCCGCGCTGAGGCCGGAGATCTTCTCGAACCAGTGGATCTCGGTCGCCGTGAACGCCTTGATCGAGACGCCCGGCAGCACGGCCTTCAGCTCGCTGATGGACTTCGGGTAGTAGCGCCAGGGCAGCGTCGGGTGCAGGCCGTTGACGATGTGCAGCTCGGTGATGCCGTCCGGCTCCATCGCCTTCGCGAGCCGCACAGCCTCCTCGATGCGCATCGTGTAGGCGTCCTTCTCCCCCGGCTTGCGCTGAAAAGAGCAGTAGGCGCAGGAAGCCGAACACACGTTCGTCATGTTCAGGTGCCGGTTGACGTTGAAGAAGACCTTGTCGCCGTTCTTCCTCGTGCGCACGTGGTGCGCCAGCGAGCCGAGCCAGGCGAGATCGTCGCAGGCGTACAGGGCCTCGCCGTCTTCACGGCTCAGGCGCTCGCCCGCGTGCACCTTGGCTTCGAGTTCCCGCTTGAGTCCGACGTCCACGGCCCGCTCCTCTTCCCAGCTACGCGGCAGTTACCTGGACCAGCGTACGCCGGGGCCCCGGTTCAGTCCTCCGCCGGGATCGGAATCTGCCGGGCTTCCCACTTGGTCGACAGGGCGATCGTGGTCCGGGTCCGGGCCACGCCACGGATCCGGCCGAGCTTGCCGATGATCTTCTCCAGGCCGACCGGGTCGCCGACCCGCACCTTGAGCACGAAGGACTCCTCGCCGGCCACGAACCAGCAGTCCTCGATCTCCGGCACGTCCTTCAGGCGCCGCGCCACGTCGTCCAGGTCGGCGGCGTCCGAGAGCAGCACGCCGATCAGCGCGGTCACCCCGAGACCGATGGTGCTCGGATCCACCGCTGCCCGGTAGCCGGTGATCACCCCGGCCTGCTCGAGCCGGTTGATCCGGTCGGTCACGCTGGGACCGGACAGGCCCACCAGCCGCGCGAGTTCCGCGTACGTGGCCCGCCCGTTGGCGCGCAGCGCCTCCACCAGCGTGCGGTCGACCGCGTCCACTGTTTCCGCCTTCCGGGTTCTGCGCGGGGGCCCACCCTCCTCGCGCCGAAAAGGTTACTGCCCTTTTCCCAAGCCCCGGACACTACATGCAAACGACTGCACAGTCCCACTCGGTAAGAGCGACCGAGGAATGGAGCCCGGCCCTCATTCCTCGCTCTTCAGTCCCGCTGCTCGCCGAGGCGGCCGTTCCACCGGCGCAGCAGCGAATGCTCGACGCCGAGCGCGTCCAGCGCCTTGCCCGCGACGAAGTCCACCAGCCGCTGCACGTCCTGGCCGCCGGCGTAGAACCCCGGCGAGGCCGGCAGGATCACCGCGCCCTCGCGGCTGAGCGCGAGCAACTGCTCCAGCGTGCTCGAACTCAGCGGCGTCTCGCGCACGACCACGACCAGCGGCCGACGCTCCTTCAGATTCACCGTGGCCGCGCGCTGCAACAGGTCCTTGGACAGCCCGATGCTGATCCCCGCCACCGCCGCGGCCGTCGCCGGGATCACCAGCATGCCGCGCGCCGGATAGCTCCCCGACGAAGGACCGGCCGCGAAGTCCCCCGGGGTCCAGTACCGGACCGCGTCGAGCCGCGCGTCCTCGGACTTCCACTCCAGCAGCGCGGCGAGGTCCTCGCGCCAGTGCGAGTCGCGGAACGCGATCCCCGTCTCGTCCAGGATCGTCAGCCTCGCCGCCCGGCTCACGACGAGGTCGACATCCTCGCCGCCGTCGAGCAGCGCGCCGATCGCCGCCACCGCGTAGGGAGTCCCCGAAGCCCCGGAGATCCCCACCACCCACGGCCTGCGGCCCTCGGTGCTCACGGCGAGATCCCTCGCACGGCCAGATCGGCGAGGGCGAAGCAGAACAGCGCGATGCCGACGAAGCCGTTCACCGTGAAGAACGCGCGGTTGAGGCGGGACAGGTCGGTCGGCTTGAGCAGCGAGTGCTCGTAGACGAAGGCGCAGGCCACGACGGCGATGCCGAGCCACCAGAAGACGCCCGCGTGGGTCAGCAGGCCGAACCACACGAACAGCAGCGTGACGACGACGTGCGCGATCCGGGCGCCGTTCAGCGCGACCGCGATCCCCCAGCGGGCCGGAACGGAGCCGAGGCCGTTCTCGCGGTCGGTCTCGATGTCCTGGAGCGCGAAAATCAGGTCGAAGCCGCCGATCCAGATGCCGACGGCGACGCCGAGCACGACCGCGTCCCAGCTCCACGTGCCGGTCACGGCCATCCACGCGCCGATCGGACCGATCGCCTGCGCGAGCGCGAGCAGGGCGTGCGGGACGTTCGTGAAGCGCTTGCCGTACGGGTAGACCACCAGCGGCACGGCGGCCACCGGAGCGAGCCAGAAGACGAGCCAGTTGAGCTCCGCGGCCGCGCCGAGGAAGACGGCGAGGGCGGCGATCGCGCCGATCCACGCCGACTTCACCGATAGCACGCCGGTCACGAGTTCGCGCTTGGCGGTGCGCGGGTTCCTCGCGTCGAATTCGCGGTCGATGATCCGGTTCACGGCCATAGCGAAGCTGCGCGCGCCGACCATCGCTATCGTCACGAGCAGCAACTGCAGCCAGTGCACGGACTTCGACACCGTGAACATCGCCGTCAGCGCCGCGATGTACGCGAAGGGCAGCGCGAAGACCGAGTGCTCGAGCAGCACGAGGTTCTTGAAGGCCTTGGCCTTGCCGCCGATCCCCTGCGCGGGGATGGTCGCCTCGACAGTGGTCACAGCCCGTACTCCTTCCAACGCCGGTCCACCTTCGCCGCCGTGGCCGGGTCGGAGACGATCATCTCCGGCCAGCCGCCGTTGCGGGTGTAGCCCTCCTCCGGCAGCTTACGGGTCGCGTCGATCCCCACCTTGCCGC
>DASTAE010000260.1:0-8469 GCA_035712985.1 Actinospica sp. | reverse complement strand
CGAGCGGTCGCCCGCGAAGATCTCCGCGAAGAGCTGGCCCACGGTCGTGCCCGTCGTGACCGTCCGCTCTTCCCGCTGGTCGGGTAGGCGGTCGATGGTCACACGGATCTCGGACACCGTGGTTCTCCTCATCACTCGGTCGAGGGGCGGCCGTCCTCGTGACGGACCCGGTCCCATGGTACCGAGGCTGGACGGGCGCCCCCGCATTCTTCCCGAGCACGACACCGCGGGTTCACGACCCGCCACTACCCTGTCAGCGTGGCCGCGACAGTCGTACAGTCCGCTCCTGTAGGTCTCCAGGCACCGAGCCCGGGCTCCCGGCCGAGCCGGCCGACGCCGGCGAGGCTCCGGCTGATCACAGCCGGGCTCGTCGCGGCGGTGCTCGCGCTGCTCGGGATGACGGCGGCGTCCTTCATCCAGGCGCGGTCGCAGGCGGATACGGTGACCTCCCGGGCGCGCACGGCGGCCCAGGCCGGGGACCTGTACTTCGCGCTCGCCGACCTGGACGCGGAGGCCGCGCGGCTGGTGCTGCTCGGCAACGGCAACTTCCAGGCGGACGACGGCGCGTACGACGGGAACCAGCTCAGCGCCCTGATCGCGTACAACTCCCGCACCGCGCAGGTGGACACCGACTTGCAGGCGCTGGCCGCGGACGGCGCGAACGCGACCGCGATCACCGCGGAGGTGACGCAGTACCGTTCGACCGCCGACTCGGCGATCGGCCTGGACGAGTTCCCCGGCGCCCCGGCCGGAGAGCCGCTGCCGACCGCGATCGGCTTCTACAGCCGGGCCGCGACGATGATGCAGGGGGTCGTGCTGCCCGCCGCGGCGCAGCTGCGGAACCAGACCGCCGCGGAGGCGAGTCAGGCCGCTGACAGCGCGCACAGGTGGGCCCTGGTCGGCCTGATCGGGACGCTCGCGCTCGGCGTGCTCGCGGTGCTCGTGCTGGTGCGGGCGCAGCGCAAGTTCACCATCATGTTCCGCAGGACGCTGAATCCGGCGCTGATCGGGTCCACGGTCGTCATCGTCGCGCTGCTCGCGGGAGCCGCCGCCGGCCTCGGCGCGACCGCGCAGGACGCGAGCGACTCCGGCTCGCGGCTGGCCTCGTACCTCCAGATCGTGACCACCCGCGCGGAAAGCTACGACGCGGACGGCACGGCGGTCCGCAGCGTACTGATGCCGGACGCCTACACGGACGTGCAACTGGGCCCGGAGAAGCTCAACGTCGCGACCGATCTGAAGAGCCTGGGCGCCGCGGGCGATGAGGCGTCGACGCTCTGGTCCCAGACCAAGGGCCCGGCCACGGACTACCAGTCGATCCTCGACGCGGTGACGTCCGGGAACACCGCCCGGGCGCTGACCATCGAGACCGGCACGGCGCGCGGCGAGGCGGCGTTCGATTTCTACGACTACGACCACAGCCTGCAGTCGCTCGGCGCCCAGCGGCTCGCGTCCTTCCAGGCCGCGGCGGACGGGCTGTCCTCGGACGTGGGCCCGTGGCTGTACTGGCCGTGGATCCTGGCCGGGGCGGCGCTGCTGCTGATCACCCTGGCGGCCCGCCCGCGCCTGGCCGAGTACCGCTGACGTGCCGAAACACCGCCGCGGCCGAGGCCGCGGCGGGCCCGGATCCAGGCTCGGCGACCATGTACCTCCACCCGCTCGAAGCGTTACGCTGAAGGTGCTACCTCAAGGTTCTCTCGCGAAGGAGCGAGTGCCATGCTAGGTGTGGATATCGCGCTCGCCGTGGTCGTCCTCGGCGGGTTGATCGGGCGACCGCGGTTCCGGGTCGTGCGGCAGTTCGAGCGCGGAGTCGTCTTCCGCTGGGGGCGGGTGCTCGGCCGGCCCCGCGAGGCGGGCATCACGGTGCTACGGCCCTTCTCGGACAAGCTCGTGCGGGTCAACACGCAGATCATCACGGCCCCCGTGCCGGCCCAGGAGGGCATCACCCGGGACAACGTGACCGTGCGGGTGGACGCCATCGTGTACTACCGCGTCATCGACCCGGTCAAGGCCCTGATCGAGGTCCAGGACTACGCCGTCGCGATGATCGCCGTGGCGCAGACCTCGCTGCGCTCGATCATCGGCAAGTCAGAGCTCGACGACCTGCTGTCGAACCGCGAGCAGCTGAACCAGGGCCTCGCCCTGCTGCTGGAGTCCCCGGCCGTGGGCTGGGGCATCCACATCGACCGCGTGGAGATCAAGGACGTCTCGCTGCCCGAGTCGATGAAGCGCACCATGGCCCGCCAGGCCGAAGCCGACCGCGAGCGCCGCGCCCGCATCATCACCGCCGACGGAGAGCTGCAGGCCTCGAAGAAGCTGGCCCAGGCCGCCGACGTCATGGCCGACAGCCCCGCCGCCCTGCAACTGCGCCTGCTGCAGACGATGGTCGAGGTGGCCTCCGAGAAGTCCTCGACGGTGATCCTCCCCTTCCCGGTGGAGCTCCTGAGGTTCCTGGAGCACTCCTCCCTTCCCCACGCCGCCCAGGCCGCCGAAGCGAGGGCCGCCGCCCGCGAGCGCAACTCCAGCCGGGCCGCACTCCCCGCCGAAGAGGACGCGAAGCAACTCCCCCCGGCCGAAGAGCTCCCCGCCGCCATCGAGCCGATGCCCGAGATCCCGGAGGTCCCGGACATCCCGGTGGCAGACCTCCCCGCCACCGACGGCGACCCGACCGAAGCCCAACTGGAAGCCGACCTAGGCCCCGCCACCGGCAACCGCCAGTAATCGGCAGCATTCGGCAGTAAACGGCGACCCGACCGAAGCTCAACCGGAACCCGACCTAGGCCCCGCCACCAGCAGTAGACAGTAGTCGGCAGCAGTCGGCGGTAGCCGGCACCGACTGCCAATCTCGCGGAGGTAGTCCAGGACGACCGGGTCGAGGCGGCGGACAGTCACCCGTCGCCCACTACGACCATCCCTCCAGGCGCCTGTGCGCCCTCGGGTCCGGAGGTAGGTAGTCCAGGACAATCGCGCTGCGGCGGCCGACAGTCACCCGCCGCCCACCACAACCATCCCTCCAGGCGTCCGTGCGCCCTCGGGCCCGGAGGTAGGTAGTCCAGGACAATCGCGCTGCGGCGGCCGACAGTCACCCGTCGCCCACCACGACCACTCCTCTAGGCGCCTGCGCGGCCTCGGGTGCGGAGGTGGTCGAGGACGACCGGGTCGAGGCGGCCGGGGACCAGGCGCTCTTCGAGGTTCTCGACGCCGGCCCAGACGGCGAGGACGCGGTCGAGCTCGGTGGTGCTGACGTCGCCGGCGATGAAGCCCTGGGCGCCGAGGAGGGTTCTGACCTCTTCGGCCAGGGCTCCGGTGAGCGGCATCAGGTCTTCGGGGCGGGGCTTGCCGAAGAGCATCTCGTGGATGGTCAGGAGGCGGGCGAGTTCGGGGATGGGGGCCTCGTGGTCGTCCACGCGCAGGTCCACCATCACGTCGTCGCCGCCGTAGCCGGCCGCGTCGCCGACCACGTAGAGGGCCGCGCTCTGTCGGCCGCGCTTGTCGCCGCCCGCTCGGTCGCCCGCCGACAGGGCTTCGAGCAGGCGCTTGGCCAGCGGCTCCCGGGGGTCGGAGCCGAGCCAGGCCTCTTCCATGAGGGCTATGACCCGGGAGCCCTCGAGGATGTTGCCCTGGATCGCGTAGCCGTTCCCGGCCACTCCCCCGGCCCAGTCGTTGCACTCCTTGCCGGTGTACGTGGCGGAGGTGCCGTGCGCGTCGACCACCCCGACCTGCCGCTGCTCGCGCTTGGGGTCGAGCTGGGTGAGCGTGTTCACCATCTCCTGCGCGTTCGCGCCGTTCGTCAGCAGGGCGAGGCCGTCGGACTTGTACGCGGTGTTCGCCCATGCCTGGGTGGCGATGGCGCCCACCCCGGCGCGGGCCCCCGGGACGACCGATCCGGCGGCGAGGAACTTGCTGGCGACGGCGACACCGAACTGGGAGCGGTCGGCGTTGGTGGCGACGATGGAGAAGGTCATGGCGTCAGCTTTTCAGGCACAGCGCCGGTTCGGATAGACACTCGGGGAATTCGCTACCGAGCGGCAATAGTCCCGGCCGGATGGCCGCTCACGCATATTCAGCCCCCGAGTACGCGGAGTAGCTCGAGGGGAGGTGGGAGTCGTGTTGGCGGGGCACGGGGATCCCGTCGGCGGCCCTAGCACCCGAGTGCGCGGAGTAGCTCGGGGACGAGGACAGGGACGGGGACGAGGACAGGTACGCGGCCGTCGTGGTCGCGGGGCACGGGATCTGAGCGGAGCGGGTCCGCAGCTCGGGGGTCAGGGGTTTGCGGGTCGCGGGTTCGGGTGGATCGGCGGTCCTAGCCCTCGAGTACGGGGAGTAGCTCGGGGAGGTGGCCGTCGTGTTCGCGGCCCACGGCGATGCGGTCGGCGGGGACGGGGCCGTAGGTGGTGGTGCGTTGGCGGGCTGGGCGGTCGGCGGCGGAGGCGATGGCTTCCAGGCCGTGGATGGACTCGTAGCTGCCGTAGGACGAACCCGCCATGCGGGAGATGGTCTCCTCCATGAGGGTGCCGCCCAGGTCGTTGGCACCGCTGCGGAGCATCTCGGCCGAACCCTCGGGACCCAGCTTGACCCAGCTGGTCTGGATGTTGGGGATCAGCGGGTGCAGCAGGAGGCGGGCCATCGCGGTCACGGCGCGGTTGTCGCGCAGGGTGGGGCCGGGGCGGGAGATTCCGGCCAGGTAGACGGGGGCGTTGGTGTGGATGAAGGGGAGGGTCACGAACTCCGTGAAGCCCTCGTGGCCGGCTTCCAGGTTGTTTCGCTGGATGTCGGCCAGGAGGCGCAGGTGGCCTAGCCAGTGGCGGGGCTCGTCTACGTGCCCGTACATCATCGTCGATGAGCTTCTGATGCCCAGGGAGTGGGCTGTGGTGACCACTTCCACCCAGGTGGCCGCGGGGAGTTTGCCCTTGGTGAGGACCCAGCGGACCTCGTCGTCGAGGATCTCCGCCGCCGTGCCGGGGATGGTGTCCAGGCCTGCTTCCTTGGCGGCGATGAGCCAGTCGCGGATGGACATGCCGGTGCGGGTGGCGCCGTTGACGACCTCCATCGGAGAGAAGGCGTGGACGTGCATCCCGGGGACGCGCTGCTTCACCGCCCTCGCGATGTCGAAGTAGGCGGTGCCGGGCAGGTCGGGGTGGATGCCGCCCTGCATGCAGACCTCGGTGGCGCCGACGTCCCAGGCCTGCTGGGCCCGGTCGGCGATCTGCTCGAGGGAGAGCGTGTACGCGTCGGCGTCGGTGCGGCGCTGGGCGAAGGCGCAGAAGCGGCAGCCGGTGTAGCAGACGTTGGTGAAGTTGATGTTCCGGGTGACGAGGTAGGTCACGTCCTCGCCGACCGTGTCGCGGCGCACGGCGTCGGCGATGCGGGTCAGTTCGTCGAGGGCGGGGCCGTCGGCGGTGAAGAGCGACAGGGCCTGGGAGTCGGTGAGCCTCCTCGGGTCGGCGGCGGCGACCGAGAGGGCCTCGCGGACCTCGGAGTCGAGGCGCTCGGGCGCGGCGGCGTGGGTGACCTGGGAGCGCAGCTCGTTCCAGTCGCCGTAGACGTCGTCGAAGTCGGCGCGGCGGTCGCCGGTGCGGCCGGCGGTGTCGATGCTGGAGTGCAGGTCGACGCGGCCGGAGTCGACGAGGGCCTCGGTCTCCTGCCAGGGCAGGCCGTCGGGGATCGCGTCCTCGTTCGCCAGGCCGGTCTCCGGGTCCGCCAGGGCCCTGACATGCGGGAGCAGGCGGGGGTCGAGCCAGGGCTCGCCGCGCTTGAGGTACTCCGGGTAGATCGTCAGGCGCTCGCGCAGCGAGAAACCCGCCGCGGCGGTGCGCGCGGCCAGTTCCTCGATGTGCGGCCAGGGCCGTTCGGGGTTGACGTGGTCCGGGGTGAGCGGGGAGACGCCGCCCCAGTCGTCGATGCCCGCGCCGATCAGCAGCGCGTACTCGTGGTCGACGAGGTTCGGCGGGGCCTGGATGCGCGCGGCCGGGCCGAGGATCAGCCGGGCCACGGCGACGGCCGCGGCGAGCTCGTGCAGCTCGGCGTCGGGCATGCCGCGCATGGCCGTGTCCGGCTTGGCACGGAAGTTCTGCACGATGACTTCCTGAATGCCCTGATACTGCCGGGCCACCCGGCGGATCGCGAACAGGCCCTCGGCGCGCTCCGCGTAGTCCTCGCCGATGCCGATCAGCAGCCCCGTGGTGAACGGGACGCTGGAGCGGCCCGCGTCCTCGAGGACGCGGAGGCGGACGGCGGGCTCCTTGTCGGGGGAGCCGTGGTGCGGGCCGCCGGGCTCGGACCACAGCCGGGTCGCGACCGTCTCCAGCATCATGCCCATCGACGGGGCCACCGGCTTGAGCCGCTGCAGGTCCGTCCAGCCGAGCACGCCCGGGTTCAGGTGCGGCAGCAGGCCGGTCTCCTCCAGCACCCGGATGGACATCGCGCGCACGTAGGCGAGGGTGTCGTCGTAGCCGTGCGCGTCGAGCCACTCGCGCGCCTCCGGCCAGCGGTCCTCGGGCTTGTCGCCGAGCGTGAACAGGGCCTCCTTGCAGCCCAGCGCCGCGCCCTTGCGGGCGATGTCCAGGACCTCGTCGGGGCTCAGGAACATCCCCTGGCCCTCGCGGCGCAGCCTGCCCGGCACGGTCACGAACGTGCAGTAGTGGCATTTGTCCCGGCACAGGCGGGTGAGCGGGATGAAGACCTTCTTCGAGTACGTGATCACGCCGGGCCGCCCGGCGGCCTCGAGGCCCGCGTCCCGCACCCGCGCGGCGATCGCGCACAGCGCTTCCAGGTCCGCGCCCCGGGCCTGGAGCAGGACTTCCGCCTCGGCCACGTCGAGCGCGTCGCCGCGCCGGGCCCGGGCGAGTGCCCGGCGCATGCCGTTGTCCTGCCGCGTCACCGCGGCGTCCCGCATCGCATCGTCTGCCACCGACCCAGCGTAACGGGTGCAGCCGAGGTAGATCACGTACGGTCCGGAGTGCGGTCACCTTCCTTACCGATGTCGCCGGGAACGGTCAGCCGGGCCAGCGTGCCGCCGCCGGGCGCGGGTTCGAGCTTGATCGAGCCGCCGGTCTCCTCGGCCACCTGGGCCACGATCGCCAGGCCGAGCCCGGAGCCGGGCAGCTGGCGGGCCGAGTCGGAGCGGTAGAAGCGCTCGAACACCCGCGGCAGGTCGGCCGGATCGATACCAGGACCCTGATCACGCACGGTGTACTCGCCCTTGTGCAGGCGCACGGTGACGCGGCCGCCCGCGGGCGAGAACTTCACCGCGTTGTCCAGCAGGTTGACCACGGCGCGGTCCAGGCCCGTCGGGTCGCCCTGCACGAACCAGGGCTCGATGTCCACGTCGAACTCGAGACCGGGTCCGCGCAGCCTGGCGCGCTCCACGGCCCGGCCGACGGACTCGTGCATCGCCACCCGCATGGTGCGGCGCATCCCGCCCTCGACGTTGCGGGAGAGCTCCAGCAGGTCGATGACCAGGCCGGACAGCTCGTGCAACTGCTGGTCGACGCTTTCGAGCATCGACTCCTCGCGCCCCGGCGGCAGCGCCCGGCCGGTGCGCCGGCTGCGCAGCAGCAGGTCCACGTTGGTGCGCAGCGAGGTCAGCGGGGTGCGCAGCTCGTGCCCGGCGTCGGCGATGAGGCGCTGTTGGCGTTCGCGCGAGCCGGCCAGGGATTTCGTCATCCGGTTGAAGGCGCGGCCGAGCCGGCTGAGCTCGTCGGCGCCGTCCACCGGCAGCTGCACCGACAGGTCGTCGGTCGCGGCCACGTACTCGGCGGCCCTGGTGAGCCGGCGCACGGGCTTGAGGGCGCTGCGTGCCACGAGGAATCCGGCGGCCGCGGCGAGGATCACGCCGCCGAGCGCGGCGAAGGACAGGCCGACCGCGAGGCTGTGCAGCGAGCTGTCCATGTGGGACAGGTCGATGACGTACGAGACCGAGTACCCCGCCTCGTTGGCGGACTGGGTGTAGACGCGGACGTGGATGCCGGTCGTGGTGTACGTGTCGTAGAGCTCGGTGCCCTTCTGCGCCTTGGCGATCGCGATCTGTGTCGCGGTGGCCTTGCTGCCCAGGCTGTAGGTCGGATTCCCGGGGCAGGTGCCGCCGGAGGACGTGGAGTAGATCACTGTGCCAGAGTGGGCGAGCTCGGGGATGCCCCCGTAGTCCCTGATCCCCTGCACGCACTCGGCGTAGATCACTGACGCCTTGCGGAACTGCGGGTTCGGACCGTTGCCGCCGGGGCCGAGGGACGAGGAGCCGGTGCCTGCGGTCGCGGCCGTCCCGGTCCCGCCGGTGCCCGGCTGGTCGGCCGGGTTCTGGTCGCCGGGGCCGTGCTGCTGCGAGACCGCGGAAGGGCCCTTGAGCTGCGAGTCGATCTGCTGGTTGAGCTGACCGCGCACCAGGAAGTACGAGATCACCGCGGCCGCGACCACGGCGACGGACACCGCGAGCGCGGCGAGGAGTGCGAAGCGTCCCTGGAGCGTCAGCTT
>DASTAE010000259.1:0-9291 GCA_035712985.1 Actinospica sp. | reverse complement strand
GACCTGCTCGAAGAGGCCGCCGCGCTGCGCGCCCTCGCCGCCGACCAGGGCTACGCCGAGGCCGACCTGGACCGGCGCGTCTTCGAAGCCGCCACCCTCGGCGGCGCCGGCGCCATGGGCCTGACCGACGTCGGCCGCCTGGAGCCCGGCTCCCGCGCCGACCTCGCGGTCTTCGCCGTTCCCGAGGCCGGCTCCGTCACCCCGGACACCGCCTACGCGGCCCTGCTCGACGCCGCGTCGACCGGAGCGCACCGCTGTCTCGGCACCGTCCTCGGCGGAACCATCGTCCACCGAGGCTGATCGGCGCCGGCTACGCCGTGCCGCGGTGCAGGGTGACGATGCCGCCGGTGAGGTCGCGCCAGGCGACCTTGGACCAGCCGCTGGCCTGGATCAGGGTGGCCAGGCCGCGCTGGTCGGGCCAGGCGCGGATGGACTCGGCGAGGTAGACGTAGGCGTCGGGGTTGCTGGAGACCCGGTCGGCGATCGCGGGCAGCGCGCGCATCAGGTACTCGAGGTAGACCGTGCGGAAGGGCGCGAGGGTGGGGTGCGAGAACTCGCAGACCAGCAGGCGCCCGCCCGGCTTGGTGACGCGGTGCAGCTCGCGCAGCGCGGCGGTGGTGTCCTCGACGTTGCGCAGGCCGAAGGAGATGGTGACCGCGTCGAAGGTGCCGTCGCGGAAGGGGAGCTTGGTCGCGTCGCCGGCGACGAAGTCGAGGAAGGGGTTGCGCTTGCGGCCGACCTCGAGCATGCCGAGGGAGAAGTCGCAGGCCACGACGCTGGCCCCGGCCTGCTGGAACGGGATCGAGGAGGTCCCGGTGCCCGCGGCGAGGTCGAGCACCCGCTCGCCGGGCCTGGCGTCCACGGCCTGGGCGACGGCCTTGCGCCACAACCGGGTCTGGCCCAGCGACAGCAGGTCGTTCGTCAGGTCGTAGCGCTCGGCCACTCCGTCGAACATCTCCGCGACTTCGCGCGGCTTCTTGGCCAACGACGCTCTGCTCATGGTCCTATCCTGGCACCTTCGGCCAGGGCTGTGGGCAAAGGGGCTGCATATGGTGCCGCGTCGGGTGGCGGTAGGGGTGCTGACCTGCGTATTCATGCTGGTGGCAGGGTGTACGGGGGCTTCGGGCGTGGGCCCCGCCCCGTCCTCGGCGCCGGCCGATCAGAGCCCTGCGGCCACGGCGAGCACGGCCTCGGGCGCCGCAGCCGAGAACGCGAAGCCGGGGGACCGCTCGTGGGCCGTCGACGAGAACGCGCTCGGCGCCCAGGACGCGATCGAGGGCTACACGAATCTCGCCTCGGTCGCGCCCGGTCAGCCGTTCAGGCTCTACGTGTCGACGACGGCCGCCTCGTTCACCGCCACGGCCTATCGGATCGGGTACTACGGCGGCGCCGACGGGACGAAGGTCTGGCAATCGGCGCAGACGCGGGGCGTCCATCAGACGGCGCAGTCTTTCAATTCATCCACGCGTACGGTCGAGTGCGACTGGCAGCCCTCGCTGACCGTCGACACCTCGGGGTGGGTGCCCGGCGAATACCTCATCAAGCTCGTCTCCTCGGCCGGCAGACAGCGCTATGTGCCGTTGATCGTGCACTCGACCTCGACCGCCGGAAAGGTCGTGCTGGTCGCCGGGATCACGACGTGGCAGGCGTACAACACCTGGGGCGGCTACTCGCTCTATCAGGGCCCGGACGGCAATTACTCCGACCGGGCGTACGCGGTGTCCTTCGATCGGCCCTATATCGATCCGGACGAGCCGGAGGGGGACGGGCTCTTCTTCGCCTTCGACCAGGCGCTGGCGTCGTTCGCCGAGCAGCATGATCTGCCGGTCGCGTACGAGACCGACCTCGAACTCGAGACCAGCCCGCAGCTCTTCGACGGCGCGCGGGCGATCGTCTCGGACGGACACGACGAGTACTACTCCGCGGCCATGCGGACCACGCTGACGAACGCGCGCGACCAGCACGGCACGAACCTCGCGTTCCTCGGCGCCAACGCGGTCTTCCGGCACATCCGCTGGGGAACGACGCAGCTCGGCGCCGACCGCCTGGTGATCTGCTACAAGGACTACTCGATCGACCCGGTCGCCGCGTCGAACCCCTCCGACGCGACGCAGGACTGGCGCTACGCCCCCGACCCGCGGCCGGAGAACGCGCTCACCGGCTCGCTCTACCAGTGCAATCCGGTCGACGCCGCGTACGTGGTGTACGACCCGGACAACTGGATCTTCGCCGGGACGGGAGCGACTCAGGGCACGTCGTTCCCCGGCCTCGTCGGTCCCGAATACGACCGCGTCGTGGACATCGCGACCACTCCGCATCCGATCGAAGTGCTCAGCCATTCGCCGCTCACCTGTCAGGGCAACGGCAGCTACCAGGAATCCGCGTACTACACGGTCGCCTCGGGCGCGGGCGTGTTCGACGCCGGCACGATGCGCTGGGAGTGCGCGCTCGGCTCGCAGTGCTCCGCGCACTTCGGGTCCGCGGCGCGGCGTTTCGTGCGCACGGCGACGTTGAATCTGCTGACGGCCTTCGCACAGGGGCCGGCCGGCAGGACGCATCCGGCGGCGGACAACACCGCGGCCGACAAGGTGCCGAACGGCGAAGGTCTCGGGCTCGATTGACGCCGCCCACCGGCTGATAGAGCCGACAATCGGTCCGGTTAGAATTCCCGGGTGCAGAGCTTGAGCGAGAACCAGGCCGACGTCATCGTCGTCGGCGCCGGGCCGGCCGGATCGACGACCGCGTACCACCTGGCGCAGGCGGGCCTCGACGTCCTGCTGCTGGAGAAGACGACGTTCCCGCGCGAGAAGATCTGCGGCGACGGGCTCACCCCGCGCGCCGTCACCCAACTGGTGCGGATGGGCATCGACACCTCCCCGGCCAACGGCTGGCTGCACAATCGGGGCCTGCGCATCCTCGGCGGCGGCATGACGCTCGAGCTGGACTGGCCGGAGCTGGCCGCGCACCCGAACTACGGCCTGGTCCGCCCGCGCGCGGACTTCGACGACCTGCTCGCCCGGCAGGCCGTCAAGGCGGGGGCCCGGCTGCTGGAGGACTGCAACGTCGTCGCGCCGATCCTGGACCCGCGCACCTCGCGGATCACCGGCGTGACCGCGAAGCTCGGCCCGGAGAAGACCGAGACCGAGTTCCACGCCCCGCTGGTGGTCGCGGCCGACGGCAACTCGACCCGGCTGTCCATCGCGATGGGCCTGCACAAGCGCGAGGACCGGCCGATGGGCGTGGCCTACCGCGCCTACTACAAGAACCCGCGGCACACCGACGACTACCTCGAGTCCTGGCTGGAGCTGTCCGACGCCAAGCACCCGGACAAGCTGCTGCCCGGCTACGGCTGGATCTTCGGCATGGGCGACGGCACCTCGAACATCGGCCTCGGCATCCTGGACACCTCCAAGGCCTTCGGCAAGGTGGACTACCGGGACATGATGCGCCGCTGGCTGGCGACCACCCCGCCGGAGTGGGAGCTGACCGAGGAGAACCGCACCGTCCCGATCCGCGGCGCCGCGCTCCCGATGGGCTTCAACCGCAAGCCGCACTACACCCGCGGCCTGCTCCTGGTCGGCGACGCGGGCGGCATGGTCAACCCGTTCAACGGCGAGGGCATCGCCTACGCCATGGAGTCCGGCGAGCTGGCCGCGCGGGTGATCGCGCAGGCCAACGCGCGCACCGGGACCTACGCGCGGGAGCTGGCGCTGTCCGACTACCCGCGGATCCTCGGCGAGACCTACGGCGGCTACTACACGATGGGCCGCGTGTTCGTGAAGCTGATCGGCAACCCGAAGGTGATGCGGCTGGCCACCCAGCGCGGCCTGTCCCACCCGATGCTGATGAAGTTCACCCTGAAGCTGCTCGCGAACCTGACCGACCCGCGCGGCGGGGACGCGATGGACAAGATCATCAACGGCCTCGCGAAGGTGACGCCGAACGCGTAATTCCGCCCGAAGCGGGAAAAGTCCCCTTCGTCCCGCTATGGGATGAAGGGGACTTTTCGTTCCCGGCCGCCTTTCGGGCATGGAGATCGGCTTCTACAGTAGGTAGAGAGCCGAAGTCAAAACGATCTCACCCCGTGGATCATGCGCGAAGAGGTCACTCGAAGGATTGTGACCGCGCTCACAAGCACAGATCATCACGAAATGTCCACCCCGTGATCGACGATCATTTCGGATCTATCCGATTGCGGATGACCTGGGCGTGACACAGATCACGAAGCGCGATGCGGCCCGTGAGGACTACGTTACGGATCAGGCGGAGATGACTTCACCGGGCCGTGGCGGACATCACATCTGACGCGGCGTAGGATGTCCCGCGAACAATGCACGGACGCGGCAAAAGATCACAGTCCAGGCGAATGGAGCGTGACGCGGCGGCCCCCACCGCGTTGGGCTTGTGAATTCCTTCACGAGGAGCAAGGAGGTGGCGCGCGGATGGACACGTACGTCCCGGTGCTCATCCTCGGCCTGATCGCTGGAGGCTTCGCGGTCTTCTCGGTGATCATGGGCGCGATGACCGGCCCCAAGCGGTACAACCGGGCCAAATACGACAGCTACGAGTGCGGCATCGAGCCCACCCCGCAGCCGGTCGGCGGCGGCCGCTTCCCGGTCAAGTACTACCTGACCGCGATGCTCTTCATCGTCTTCGACATCGAGATCGTCTTCCTCTACCCCTGGGCCGTCGCCTTCGACTCGCTCGGCTGGTTCGGGCTCGCGGAAATGTTCCTGTTCATCCTCACCGTCTTCGTCGCCTACGCCTACGTCTGGCGGCGCGGCGGCCTCGAGTGGGACTAGGAAGGGCTTCGGTCTGATGGGTATCGAGGAGAAGGTCCCCAGCGGCTTCCTGCTCACGACGGTGGAGGGCGTCGCCGGGTACATGCGCAAGGGCTCGCTGTGGCCCGCCACCTTCGGCCTGGCCTGCTGCGCGATCGAGATGATGGCCACCGGCGCCGGCCGCTACGACCTGGCGCGCTTCGGCATGGAGGTCTTCCGGGCCTCGCCCAGGCAGGCCGACCTGATGATCGTGGCCGGCCGGGTCAGCCAGAAGATGGCGCCGGTGCTGCGGCAGATCTACGACCAGATGCCGAACCCCAAGTGGGTGCTCTCCATGGGGGTCTGCGCCTCCTCCGGCGGCATGTTCAACAACTACGCGATCGTGCAGGGGGTCGACCACGTCGTGCCGGTCGACATCTACCTGCCGGGCTGCCCGCCGCGGCCGGAGATGCTGATGGACGCGATCATCAAGCTGCACGAGGAGATCCAGAAGTCTCCGCTCGGCGTGAACCGCGAGGAGGCCGCGCGCGCGGCCGAGGAGGCGGCCCTCAAGGCGATCCCGACGATCGAGATGAAGGGGCTGCTGCGCGGATGAGCGAGAGCCAGAACCTCCCCGAGCTGCCCCAGCCGCTCGCCGAGCAGGCGGCCGAGGTCATGGCCGTGCGCCACGGCATGTTCGGCGGCAGCGGCTCGAGCGGGGACACCTCGGGCTACGGCCGTCTGGTGCGGACCGTCGACTTCCCCGGGCAGTCGCCCCGGCCCTACGGCGGCTACTTCGACGAGGTGGAGAACGAGCTGTTCGGCGCGCTGGACGAGCGCGACCTCGCCCCCGAGCTCGCGATCGAGAAGGTCGTCGTGTACCGGGACCAGCTCACCTTCCACGTGCGCCGCGAGCACCTGCCGGCGGTCGCCAGGACGCTGCGGGACGATCCGGCCCTGAGATTCGAGCTCTGCCTCGGCGTCTCCGGGGTGCACTTCCCCGAGGACGCGGGACGCGAGCTGCACCTGCTGGTGCCGCTGCTGTCCATCACGCACAACCGGCGGGTGCACCTGGAGACCACCTGCCCCGACGCCGACCCGCACATCCCCTCGCTGACCGGCGTCTACCCGGCGACCGACTGGCACGAGCGGGAGACCTGGGACATGTTCGGGATCGTCTTCGACGGCCACCCCGCGCTGACCAGGATCCTGATGCCGGACGACTGGCCCGGGCACCCGCAGCGCAAGGACTACCCGCTCGGCGGCATCCCCGTCGAGTTCAAGGGCGCGCAGATCCCCTCCCCGGATCAGCGGAGGAGCTACCGATGAGTCTCACTGTGAACAACGGCCCCGGCCCCCACGCGGCGAACGACGGCACGGACGGTGGACGCGACCCCTACGCGGCGGCGGGCACGGTCGGCTCCGAGGAGGGCACCGAGACCGTCTACACGCTGACCGGCGGCGACTGGGACGAGATCGCCCGCGAGCTGTCCTCGGCCGAGGAGGGCGAGTCCGCCGAGGAGCGGATCGTCGTCAACATGGGGCCGCAGCACCCGTCGACGCACGGCGTGCTGCGGCTCGTCGTCGAGACCGAGGGCGAGACGGTCACCGAGGTCCGCTGCGGGATCGGCTTCCTGCACACCGGGATCGAGAAGAACCTCGAGTTCCGCAACTGGACCCAGGGCTGCACCTTCGTCACGCGGATGGACTACACGACGCCCTTCTACCAGGAGGTCGCCTACTGCCTCGCGGTGGAGAAGCTGCTCGGCATCGAGGACCAGGTCCCGGAGCGGGCCAGCGTCATCAGGGTGCTGCTGATGGAGCTGAACCGGATCGCCTCGCACATGGTCTGCATCGCCACCGGCGGCATGGAGATGGGCGCCCTGTCGGCGATGATCTTCGGCTTCCGCGAGCGCGAACTGGTGCTGGACATCTTCGAGATGATCACCGGCCTGCGGATGAACCACGCGTTCGTCCGGCCCGGCGGCGTCGCCCAGGACCTGCCGCCCGGCGCGGTGGACAAGATCCGCGAGTTCCTGGCGCTGATGCCGGAGCGGATGAAGGACATCGAGGCCCTCTGCAACGAGAACCCGATCTTCAAGGGGCGCACCGAGGGCGTCGGCTACCTGGACCTGACCGGCTGCATGGCGCTCGGCATCACCGGGCCGGTGCTGCGGTCCACCGGACTGCCGCACGACCTGCGCAAGTCGCAGCCCTACTGCGGCTATGAGACCTACGACTTCGACGTCGTCACCTGGGACACCTGCGACTCCTACGGCCGGTACCGGATCCGGATGGACGAGGTGCGCCAGTCGCTGCGGATCGTCGAGCAGTGCCTGGAGAAGCTCAAGCCCGGCCCGGTGATGATCGAGGACAGGAAGATCGCCTGGCCCGCGCAGCTCGCCCTCGGCGGCGACGGCATGGGCAACTCGCTGGACCACATCCGGCACATCATGGGCGAGTCCATGGAGGCCCTGATCCACCACTTCAAGCTGGTGACGGAGGGCTTCAAGGTGCCGCCCGGGCAGGTGTACGTGGGGATCGAGTCGCCCAAGGGCGAGCTCGGCTGCCACGCGGTGTCGGACGGGGGCACGCGGCCGTACCGGGTGCACTTCCGCGACCCCTCGTTCAACAACCTGCAGGCCGTGGCGGCGATGTCGGAGGGCGGCATGATCGCCGACCTGATCGTGGCGGTCGCCTCGATTGACCCCGTGATGGGAGGCGTCGACCGTTGAGCAGCACTGAGATCGGGATGCCCGTCGTTCCGCCGAAGGGCTATCCCCAGGACGTGAAGGACCGGCTCGACCGGGACGCCGACGCGGTGATCGCGCGGTATCCGGTCCAGCGCTCGGCCCTGCTGCCGCTGCTGCACCTGGTGCAGGCCGAGGAGGGCTACGTCTCCGGCGACGGCATCAAGTACTGCGCCGACAAGCTCGACCTGACCACGGCCGAGGTCAGCGGCGTCGCGACCTTCTACTCGATGTACAAGCGCCGGCAGGTCGGCGACTACCACGTCGGCGTGTGCACCAACACACTGTGCGCGGTGCTCGGCGGCGACGAGATCCTCGCGGCGCTCAAGGAGCACCTCGGCGTGGAGAACGACCAGCGCACCGAGGTCAGCGCGGAGGGCAGAAGCCTGACGCTCGAGCACATCGAGTGCAACGCGGCCTGCGACTTCGCCCCGGTGATGACGGTCAACTGGGAGTTCTTCGACAACATGACCCCGGACAAGGCCAAGCAGCTCGTCGACGACCTGCTGGCCGACCGCCCGGTGGTGGCCAGCCGCGGCCCGGCGGTCTGCTCCTTCCGGGAGACCGAGCGGATCCTCGCGGGCTTCGAGGACCGCCGTGCGGACGCCGTCCAGGGCGGGGCCATCGCGCCCGAATCGGTCGTGGGCCTGCGGATCGCCCAGGCGCGAGGGGAGTCGGCATGACACTCCAGCTGGCACCGGTGCTCTCCCGCGCGTGGGACGAGCAGGACTCGTACACGATCGACGGCTACCGGCGGCACGACGGATACGTCGCGCTGCGCAAGGCCCTGACCGAGATGACGCCGGACGAGGTGATCGGCGAGGTCAAGGAGTCCGGGCTGCGCGGTCGCGGCGGCGGCGGCTTCCCGACCGGCGTGAAGTGGTCCTTCATCCCGCAGGGCGACGGCAGGCCGCACTACTTCGTGGTCAACGCGGACGAGTCGGAGCCGGGCACCTGCAAGGACATCCCGACCATGCTCGCGAACCCGCACGAGCTGATCGAGGGCATCGTCATCGGGTCCTACGCGATCCGCTCCGGGCACGCGTTCATCTACGTGCGCGGCGAGGTCACGCACGTGGTCCGCCGGCTGCTCGCCGCGGTCCGCGAGGCCTACGCGGCCGGCTTCCTCGGCAAGGACATCCTCGGCACCGGATTCGACCTCGAACTCGTCGTGCACGTGGGCGCGGGCGCCTACATCTGCGGCGAGGAGACGGCGCTGCTCGACTCGCTCGAGGGGCGCCGCGGCCAGCCGCGCAACCGGCCCCCGTTCCCGGCGGTCGAGGGGCTGTACGCCAGCCCGACCGTCGTCAACAACGTCGAGTCGGTGGCCTCGGTGCCCTCGATCATCCGCCGGGGCAAGGACTGGTTCCGCACCTTCGGCAGCGAGAAGAGCCCGGGATTCGGGTTCTTCTCCCTCTCCGGGCATGTGACGCGGCCGGGGCAGTACGAGACCGGGCTCGGCGTCACGCTGCGCGAGCTGCTGGACCTCGCGGGCGGCATCCGGCACGGGCACCGGCTCAAGTTCTGGACGCCCGGCGGCTCCTCGACCCCGCTGTTCACCGAGGAGCACCTCGACGTCCCGCTGGACTTCGAGAACGTCTCGGCGGCCGGCTCCATCCTGGGCACCCGCGCGCTGCAGGTCTTCGACGAGACCACCTGCGTGGTCCGCGCGGCCCTGCGCTGGACCGAGTTCTACGCGCACGAGTCCTGCGGCAAGTGCACCCCGTGCCGCGAGGGGACGTACTGGCTGGTCCAGGCCTACAAGCGGCTCGAGGCCGGCA
>DASTAE010000258.1:0-6837 GCA_035712985.1 Actinospica sp. | reverse complement strand
GGTCCCATCCCGAACCCGGAAGCTAAGCCCGCCAGCGCCGATGGTACTGCAAGGGGGACCTTGTGGGAGAGTAGGACACCGCCGCGCTACCAGTACAAAGAGCCCCAGACCTGGGAATGGTCTGGGGCTCTTTGCTTTTCTCCGAGACGTAGCAAGCTCCTGATCGGAGCTTCGCCGGGTTCGGTGGTTAGAGGCGGCCTTGGGACTTCAGGCCCAGGTACCGGTCGGCCAGGGCCGGGGCGAAGTCGCCGGGGACGGCGTCTACGACCTCTACGCCGATGCGACCCAGCTCGTCGGCCGTTCGGCGACGGACGCTGAGGGAAAGCTCGGCGGAGGCCGCCGCGAACACCGCGTTGGCGCTGCCTCGGGCCGTTGCCAGTTCGGCGATGCGGGGGTCCGCCACCGAGGCCAGGATCACCGTGTGCTTGCGGGACAGCTGCCGCAGTTCGGGGAGCAGGCCTTCGTTGATGGACGCCGTGTCCAGGCTGGTGAGCAGGACGATCAGGGACCTGCGGCGTACGCGGCCCAGGAGATGGCGGGTCAGGCCGGCTCCGTCGAGTTCGACGAGTGCGGGTTCCAGGACGGCCATGGCGTCGCTGAAGAGGGCCAGAGTGCGGCCGGGGAGTGCGCCGGCTACCGCTGTGCGCAGGTCGTCGTCGTAGGCGAGGAGGTCCACCCGGTCGCCGGCGCGCGTCGCGACCGCTGTCAGCAGGAGCGCGGCGTCCATGGCGGAGTCGAGCTTGGGCTCGTCGCCCACTCGGCCCGCGGACGTGCGGCTCGTGTCCAGGACGATGACGACGTGGCGGTCACGCTCGGGACGCCAGGTGCGGACGACGACGTCGTTGCGGCGAGCGGTGGCGCGCCAGTCGATGGAGCGCACGTCGTCGCCGATGACGTATTCGCGCAGCGAGTCGAACTCACTGCCCTGGCCACGAACGAGGACCGGCGAACGGCCGTCGGTCTCGCGGAGTTGCTGCAGGCGCGAGGGCAGGTGCTTGCGGCTGTTGAACGGCGGCAGCACGCGTAGTCGCCACGGGACTTCTTGCGAGACCTGGCGTCCGGCCAGACCGAAGGGGCCGATGGAGCGGACGGTGACGAGGTCGGGTCTGCGGTCGCCCCGACGGCTCGGGGTGAGCCGCGTGTCGATGCGGGTCGCGGCGCCGGGGGCCAGGTCGAGCTCGTGGCGCGGCTCCAGGGGGACCGAGGTCTGGTCCGGGCGCGGGGAACCGCTGCCAGCGGGGGCCGTGTTTCCGGCGCTGGGCGGCCAGGCGTCGCGCAGGACTCCGCGCAGCGGGCGGCGGCCGGTGTTGCGGATCAGCATGCTGACGGTGGCCTGGGTGCCGAGGCGGGCCGTGGTGTCGCCCTGGCGCTCGAAGTCCAGGTCCTGAGGCCGGCCGCACTGCGCGAGGTCGAGGGCGATGCCCGTGCCGAGCACCGCCTCGAACGCGCCGACGCAGAGCAGGCCGGGCACGTGCAGGAAGCCGGAGGTTGCCGCGACGACCACGCTGCCGATCCCCGCGGCGATCCCGGTGCGCGCCGTGAACACCACACTCTTCAGCGCGGCGCGGCCCCCCGACCGCGAAACGGGGACATCGGTGGAGGCGGACTCGACAGTCCCCGACCCCGGAAATGGGACGCCCGGGGAAGTGGGCGCGGCAATCCCTGATCCCGAAACAGGGATGCCCGGGGAAGTGGGCTCGGCACTTCCCGGTCCCGGAAATGGGACGCTGGTGGAGGCGGACTCGACAGTCCCCGGCCCCGAAAATGGGACGCCCGGGGAAGTGGGCTCGGCACTCGCCGACCGCGCGCCGGGAACGTCTGCGGGGGCGGCCTCGGCGCTCACCGCGGTGGTAGGTCCACTGCCGTGCGGATCGAGACCGCCCGGCGCGGCGCCGTGGCCGCCTCCGGGGTTGGGGTCGGTGGTCACCGGGGGACGACCACGGCCGCGAGGATCGAGTCGAGGACCGAGTCGGCGGAGACGCCTTCCAGCTCCATTTCCGGGCGCAGGCGGACGCGGTGGCGCAGGACGGGCTTCGCCAGTGCCTTGATGTCGTCGGGGGTCAGGTAGTCGCGGCCGGAGAGCCAGGCCCAGGCGCGGGAGGCTTGCAGCAGCGCGGTGGCGCCGCGGGGGGAGACACCCACGTCGAAGGCGGTGGAGGCGCGGGTCGCTCGGACCAGGTCGGCGATGTAGGCCAGGACCTCGGGGGCCACGGTCACCTGGCGTACCGCGGCGCGGGCCACGGCCAGCTGCTCGGGGCCGGCCACCGGCTTCACGCCTGCCGCGTCCAGGTCGCGGGGGTCGAAGCCCGACGCGTGCCGTTGGAGGACGGCGATCTCCTCGTCGCGGGACGGGAGGGGGAGCACCAGTTTGAGCAGGAAGCGGTCCAGCTGGGCCTCGGGGAGGGGGTAGGTGCCCTCGAACTCGAGCGGGTTCTGGGTGGCGGCCACGAGGAACGGGGTCGGCAGGGGGCGGGGTTCGCCGTCCACCGAGACCTGGCGCTCTTCCATCGCTTCGAGCAGCGCGGCCTGCGTCTTGGGGGGTGTGCGGTTGATCTCGTCGGCGAGGAGGAGGTTCGTGAAGACGGGGCCTTCGCGGAAGGAGAATTCCGCGGTGCGGGCGTCGTAGATCAGCGAACCGGTGATGTCGCCGGGCATCAGGTCGGGGGTGAACTGGACTCGCTTGGTGTCCAAGGACACTGCCGCCGAGAGTGCGCGGACCAGGAGCGTCTTGGCCACGCCGGGGACGCCCTCGAGCAGCACGTGGCCCTGGCTGAGGAGGGCGATGACCATGCCGGTCACCGCCGCGTCCTGGCCGACCACGGCCTTCGCCACCTCGGCGCGTACCGCCTTCAGCGCCTGGCGTGCGGCGAGGGCCTCGGGGGTGGAGGCCGCGGGCACGGCGGGGCGGGTCGGCGCGAGCGGCTGCCCGGTCGTGGCGGTGGCGGTCGCGGTGGCCGTCGGGATCTGCACCGTGGACGGCATCGGCGCGTCCTCGAAGCTCGCCGGCGGCGGGAGGGGCTGCTGGTGCGGGAAACCCTGGGTGGCTCCGGTTTCGGTCACGACGCGCGGACCTCCTGTTCTAATCGGTCGAGCTGGTCGGTCAGCCGCACCAGTTCGCTTTCGGTCATCGGGACCTCGCCGGCCAGCACGGCGTGCACCTGCTCGGGTGCGACGCCCAATCGCTCGGCGACGGCCTGGACGAGGGTCTCCGGCTTTCGGCCGGCCGGTCCGGCCGGCAGCCCGAGCAGCGGGGCGATCCGGCGAGCCGCCGCGCTGCGCAGCAGCCCCGCGGCGCGTCCGTGCGCCGAGGCCCGGCGGTAGAGGTTCGCGTGCCCCTCGACGGTCTCCGCGGCGCGCACCTTCACCGGCAGGTTCTCGCCGACCAGGCGTCCCAGCCGGCGCGAGCGCCAGTAGGCGAAGGCGATCGCGGCCACCAGCAGTTGCAGCAGCATCCACCAGATCCAGTGCGGGATCAGCTGGGCCAGCGTCACCGCCTGGCTGCTGCTGCCGCCTCCGCCCGAGCCGCCGCCGGCGCCCGAACCGCCGCCGCCGGTCGCGGTGCCGGTCGGCGTGCCGCCGCCGGAGTCGCAGGCCTGCCCGGCGCAGCCGTTGAGGTTCTCGTCCAGAGTGAACTGCTGCGCGAGCCAGAGCAGCGTGCCGTGGCCGCCGAACAGGCCCAGCGCGAGCGCGGCGTCGCCCTGGTCGGTGAGGTACCCGTTCTCGGTGAAGTCCGTCCAGCCCAGCAGGATCACGTCGCCGCCGGTCTTCGTGTTCCGCAGCGAGACGAGCGCCGGATCGCCCTGCGAGCCGATCGCGTAGCAGCCCACGAGGTTCGTGTAGGCGGGCGGCGCGGTGCTCGTCGGCGTGGCCGTCGCGCCGGTGGGCACGGTCACGGCCTCGGGCAGCTGGTAGGTCTCGCTGCCCGCGGGCATCACCACGGATCCGGCGGCCGTCGCGCTGCTCTGCGTGCAACCCGGACCGGGGTCGACGACGGTGGACGGCTCCGTGTTCGTCGGCTTGTCCAGCGTGACGCCGGGGGCGAAGGCGCTGATCAGGTTCTGGTCGTAGGTCAGGATGATCACGCGGCCCCACGCGGCCGAGGCGAGCTCGGCGATGTCGGACGCGCTCATGTTCGTCTCGTCCTGGTCGATCACGAGCGTCGTGTCGCTGTTGGCGTACACCGAGGCGTCGTCCGCGGCGGTCGACGTCGTGTACTGGATCCCGTTCTCCATCAACATGTTCAGCACCGCGTCGTTGTTCTCCGGCGAGAGCAGCGGCGTGGTGGGAGACGGGCTCGCCGCGTACGCGGGGGAGGCGCACGCCGCGAAAAGCGCGGTGGTGACGAGCAGGATCCGGCCGAGGCGGTTCACGAGCGCACCGCCGAGCCGGAGATCGCGTCGTCGACCGCGCCGATCACGGCGTAACCCTCGGGCGTGCCCAGGTACTCGCCGTATTCGACCTCGTCGAAGGCGCGCGCGGCCTCGCGCAGGGCGTCGGCGTGCTCCGGGAGCAGTTCGCCCGCGTCCCGCGCCGCCTCGTCGGCGGTGCGGTCCTTGCGCTCCGGCAGCAGCGAGCGCTCGTCCAGCACGGCGATGACCGCGCGGAACCGCTCGCGGATCGCCTCCTGCCAGTCGCCGCCCTTGGCCGCCTGCTCGGCGTTGTGCCGGTGCAGCGCGGCGCCGAACAGCGGGGTCTCGGCGGCGCCGCCCGCGAGGTGCTTGCCCTTGTCCTTCTTCGTCTTCTCGTCCTTGCGCGGCTTGCCGATCCTGCGCAGGACCAGCAGCAGCGCGGCGCCGAGGACGACGATCAGCAGGATGACGAGCAGGATCGTGGTCCCGCTGGAGTGGTGCGAGGCGTTCGAGGTCGGCGTGGGGCTCGGGGTCGAGACCGTCGGGGTGGGCGAGGGGGTCGTCGGCGAGGGGCCCGAGGCCGCCGGCTGCTCGTGGTACTTGCCCTGGGCCAGTTCGCGCGCGGCCTCCTGCTGCGCCTGGTCCCGGCCCGGCGTCACCGGTACGCCTGCGAATATCGCGCTCACCGCGCCGTCCCCTGCGTCCGCTTGGCGGCCCGGTTCGCGAGGCGGGCCCAGGCGATCCGGATGTCGAGGCCCTCGCGCCGGAAGCGCCGGTCCACGTAGAGCAGCGTCGCCGTGGCCGCGCGGTACGGGGTGGTCAGCAGCAGCGTCAGCAGGTAGGCGACGGCGTACGCGACGAGCCACCAGCTGAAGCCGTGGCTGCCCGGCACACCCGCGAACTGGCCGCCGACGCCGAACTGGTCACGCAGTTCCCAGCCGAACACGTCCAGCGAGGCGGTCGCGCAGGCCGCGATGAGCAGGGTCAGGAACGTGGACCAGCCGATCCGGAACACGCCGCGCGCCGCCAGCCGGCGCGAGCGGCGCAGCGCCTTGCCGACGCCCGCGCCCTCCAGCACCGAGGCGGGGGCCGCGACGGCGGTGAAAGCGGTGAGCACGAAGCAGAGCGGGAAGAAGACGAGGCAGATCAGGAAGTACCAGCCGCCGACCGTGCCCGCGGGATCGGTCGCCGCCGAGTGCGCCGACAATGCGAACAGTAATACCGCGATAGCGCGCGGCGACGAGGTGATGGCGGCGAGGAGGTAAAGCCGTGCGGTTCTCCCGCGCAGCAACTCCCGGGCCTTCGCGGAGTCGGCGGGTTCGGCGTCCACATAGGCCTTCACCGAGGGGGCGAACAATCCCGCCAGGACGGTCGCGGCGAATCCGGAGCAGACGATTGCGATGAGGATCTCGGTGGTCACCAGGGAGATCGTGGCGCCCGCGCTCGGCGCGTAGTTCGTGTACTGGCTGCCGAAGAAGTCGGTGGAGCTCCAGCTCGGATTGGCCTGCACCTCGTGGCCGATCAGCCGGTTGAACCACCAGGTCAGCGCGAGGGCGGCGGCCGAGCTGAGGGTGACGACCGCGGCGGCGCGCAGCAGGATCGCCTTGGGCACCGAGGGGATCGCGCCGACCGCGCCGTCGATGAGCTCGAGCACGGTGAGCGGGCGCAGCGGGATCGGGCGCTGCCGCAGATCGCGCGGGGCCGCGGTTCTCGCCGCCGGGGAGGCGGCGGATATCGCGGTGCTCCGCGCGCCGTTCGAGGCGGACGCGGAGGGTGCGGCCCAGGGCAGACCCGTGTCGATCTCCGCCTCCTCAGGCATTCCCGCTCGCCCCGCCCTCACCTGGTATCGCCTCAGACGCGGCGTGAGCCCCCGCAACCGCGCAGGGTCCAGATTGTGTCATGCCGGGGAGAGCCAAATCCACAGTGCGCCGACTAACGTAAGACCGGAAATCCGCCGGGAGTCGCCCAGCGCGCGGAAATGAACGCATACCCGGTATGGGGTCGTCACGGTATGCGAGGATATTCAGGTACCCCTGGGTGCGATAGGACCGGTTCAGGTCAGGTGAAGGGAGCGGACCCCGGATGAAGGGTCGCGTGTTGATCGTCGACGACGACACCGCATTGGCGGAGATGTTGGGCATCGTCCTGCGCGGCGAGGGCTTCGAGACCGCGGCGGTGGCGGACGGCGACCGCGCGTTCAGCGCCTTCCGCGAGTTCAAGCCCGACCTCGTGCTGCTCGATCTGATGCTGCCCGGGCGGGACGGGATCGACGTGGCCCGGCAGATCCGCGCCGAGTCGGGCGTGCCGATCGTCATGCTGACCGCGAAGAGCGACACGGTGGACGTCGTCGTCGGCCTGGAGTCCGGCGCGGACGACTACGTGATCAAGCCGTTCAAGCCGAAGGAACTGGTCGCGCGGGTCCGGGCCAGGCTGCGCCGGGCCGACGAGCCGAAACCGGAGACACTCAACATCGGCGACCTGTCTATTG
>DASTAE010000257.1:0-2417 GCA_035712985.1 Actinospica sp. | reverse complement strand
ACCACGCTGGACGAGTACCGCAAGCACCTGGAGAAGGACGCCGCGCTCGAGCGCCGCTTCCAGCCGATCCAGGTCGCCGAGCCCTCGCTCGCCCACGCGATCGAGATCCTCAAGGGCCTGCGCGACCGCTACGAGGCGCACCACCGCGTGTCCATCACGGACGGCGCGCTGGTCGCCGCGGCGACGCTGGCCGACCGCTACATCTCCGACCGCTTCCTGCCGGACAAGGCGATCGACCTGATCGACGAGGCGGGCTCCCGGATGCGCATCCGCCGGATGACCGCTCCGCCGGACCTGCGCGAGTTCGACGAGAAGATCGCCACGGTGCGCCGGGACAAGGAGTCCGCGATCGACGCGCAGGACTTCGAGAAGGCCGCGGCGCTGCGCGATCAGGAGAAGCAGCTGCTGGCCGCGAAGGCCAAGCGGGAGAAGGAGTGGAAGGCCGGCGACATGGACGTCGTGGCCGAGGTGGACGAGGAGCTGATCGCCGAGGTCCTGGCCACCGCCACCGGCATCCCCGTGTTCAAGCTGACCGAGGAGGAGACCTCCCGGCTGCTGCGCATGGAGGAGGAGCTGCACAAGCGCGTCATCGGCCAGCAGCAGGCCATCAAGGCCCTCTCCCAGTCGATCCGGCGCACCCGGGCCGGCCTGAAGGACCCCAAGCGCCCCGGCGGTTCGTTCATCTTCGCCGGCCCGTCCGGCGTCGGTAAGACCGAGCTGGCCAAGACGCTCGCGGAGTTCCTGTTCGGCGACGAGGACGCCCTGATCCAGCTGGACATGTCCGAGTTCTCCGAGAAGCACACGGTCTCCCGGCTGTTCGGCTCGCCGCCCGGATATGTGGGCTACGAGGAGGGCGGCCAGCTGACCGAGAAGGTGCGCCGCAAGCCGTTCTCCGTCGTGCTGTTCGACGAGGTGGAGAAGGCCCACCCGGACATCTTCAACTCGCTGCTGCAGATCCTGGAGGACGGCCGGCTGACCGACTCCCAGGGCCGCCTGGTGGACTTCAAGAACACCGTGATCATCATGACCACGAACCTCGGCACCCGGGACATCTCCAAGGGCTTCAACCTCGGCTTCGCGGCCGTGGGCGACGTCAGCTCGGGCTACGAGCGGATGAAGGCCAAGGTCAACGACGAGCTCAAGCAGCACTTCCGGCCCGAGTTCCTCAACCGCGTGGACGACACCATCGTCTTCCCGCAGCTGACCGAGGACAACATCATCCAGATCGTCGACCTGATGATGGCCAAGGTGGACGAGCGGCTCAAGGACCGGGACATGGGCATCGAGCTCACCACCCCGGCCAAGCAGCTGCTGGCCAAGAAGGGCTACGACCCGCTGCTCGGCGCCCGGCCGCTGCGCCGCACGATCCAGCGGGAGATCGAGGACAACCTGTCCGAGAAGATCCTGTTCGGCGAGCTGCGCCCCGGCACCATCGTGGTGGTGGACGTCGAGGGCTCCGGCGCCGAGGCGAAGTTCACCTTCGGCTCCTCGCCGAAGTCGGCGCTGCCCGGCGAGGTGACCGTGCCGGCGGACATCGTGCCGACCGACGCGGTGCCCGAGATCAGCGACGCGGTGCAGGAGAACTAGAGGCGGCACAACGCGATCGCCCCCCGCTTCGAGCGGGGGGCGATTCGCGTAAGACCTGAAATTGCAGAACTCTGCGACGGCGGGTCGCGGGCCTCGGCTAGAAGCCGAACCAGCGGCGGACCTTGCGCAGCGGCGCGAACAGCGACAGCCGACGGCGCGAAGCGGGGACGCTCGCCAGGGAGTCGCCGCGCGGGGTGATCTCCCGCAGCAGGGCGGCGGCCTGCGAGACCTCGTCGCGAGTCGGGACCGGACGGGTGGCGACGGCCGTGGCGGACGGGGCCACCGCGGCCAGATGGCGCTCCAGCCGTTCCCGGGAGCCCTTGGAGGCCTCGAGGTTGAGCGGAGGCACATAGGCGGTGCGGCGCGTGGCGGCGAAGTTCTGCCGCGCCGAGCCGTGCCGCTCGTTCCCGATCAAGGGATGGTCCATGCCTGATACACCCACGATCCCAAGGTACCCCAACGGCGCGCCTGTGGCACAGGTTCCGTTCGGGTTGTTGCCGATCCGCGACGAACGATGGGGGATTCTTTACCCTCGAACCCCGGTGCATCATCAGAGTACGTATAAGATCTGGTGCTGACCGCCCTTTATGATGTACATTCCGTGTTTGGCCCGGTGCTTTCGGTGGATTGGCTCGGGTGGCGGCACCGCATCACAACGGCAAGTGACGTGATCGGGGATGAGGCGGATGGTGGAACAGGGCCTGGAGGGGCACATACCCCTGTCCGCCCTGCGCCCGATGTACCGCGCCCTGGCCGCCGTGAACGCCGCCGTGGGCTTGGACGAGACGCTGCAGGCCATCGCGGACGGCGTGGTCTCCTGCACCCCCTTC
>DASTAE010000256.1:0-31435 GCA_035712985.1 Actinospica sp. | reverse complement strand
GGGAGTCTCCCAGATCACGACGTTCACGGCCCGATGAGTGTCCCTGAGATCTCATCTTCCTGTCACGCGGAAGCGACAAGATCGGCTTTAGGCTCTTGCTCTATGAGCGCACTGATACGGCGCGCGGAAATCGAGCGAGGAGCCCGCAGCAGCCTATGAAGATCGACGTCTTCAACGAGATCCGGGATCCGCGTCCGTGGAGCGAGGAGCATGAGCACGAGCGTTTCGCGCAGGCGCTCGAGCGGGCGGAGTTGGCGGACCGGCTCTCGCCTACTCGAAACTCTTCAACCAGATCACGAGCAGCAGCGGCGGTAACGGCGGCACGACCACGATCGTCGGCAGCGGCTCAGGGCTCTGCCTGAGCGTCACCGGGGCGTCCACCTCCGCCGGCGCGACCGCGGACATCTACACGTGCAACGGAAGCGCCAACAAGAACTGGAACGCGCCCAGCAGTTCCGGCGGCGGCACGACGCCGAACTTGGGTGCCAATGTTCTGATCTTCAACACGTCGATGCCGACCTCGACGACTCGTCCGGCAACCGGGACGTGTTCGTCCCCGGCGACCGCAGCAACTCCCAGGGCACGAGTTGGAGTGGTGGCAACACGGCTGGCACGTCGCTGCCGATCGGTGACTTCTACCTGGCCACGCACCACGATCCTGTCCACGGCCGACGCCAACGGCATCCGCATCGGCGGCCTGCTCTTCGACGCCGGAACCACCAACTCATCCCAGCTCATCCAGATCGGCCCCTCGGGCTCCTCCGCGAACCACGCCGCGGACCCAACGGTCCTCTCGGACGTGTTCACCCGGATCGGCGGCGCCACCGTCGGCAAAGCCACCCAGACCCTCGTCGTCAACAGCAGCAACGTGATCGGCGACGACCTGTGGCTCTGGCGCGCGGACCACGGCAACGACAACACCGTCGGCTGGAACACCAACACCGCCGCCAACGGCCTGGTCGTCAACGGCGCCAACGTCACCATGTACGGCCTCGCCGTCGAGCACTACCAAGCCGTCCAAACCCAATGGAACGGCAACGGCGGCAAAGACTACTTCTACCAAAGCGAAATGCCCTACGACCCACCCAACCAGTCCTCCTGGATGGACGGCACCTCCAACGGCTACCCGTCCATGAATATCGCGAGCTCAGTCAGCAACTTCCAGGGCTACGGACTCGGCGTGTACTGCAACTTCGACGTCAACACGAGCGTGGTCTCGGCGAACGCCCTGACCTCGCCGAACACCTCCGGCGTGGGATGGCACGACATGGTGACCATCTCGCTCGGCGGCAAGGGCACCATCAGCCACGTCATCAACGGCCAGGGTGCCACGGTCAGCTCCAGCAACGAGAAGGCCGACGTCACCGGCTACAACTAGTGCGGTCTTTCCGTGAGCGGGCCGTGGACCTGAGAGGAATCCCAGGTCCACGGCCCGTCGGTGTCAGAGGATGGGCACGGTCTTGGAGACCGGGACGTCGTGCGAGGGACCGTCCTCGGTCTGGACGGTCAGGGTGATCGCGGCCGTGTCACCCGGCCACCAGGCCGCCCACAGCCCGTGGGACACCGCCGCGGTGACGACGACGCCGTCCGCTCGGTGAATGAGGATCGACGAGACCTGCGGTCCGGCGCGCCCGATGATGTTCGACGTCACGACCTTGGCGCCGCTCGCGTCGAAGGTGAAACCGCTTGCGCTCCCCTCGGAGACGATGTTCGAACCGGTCGGCTGAGGTACCCCGTCAATCGATCCCCCGCCGTCGCCCCTTCCGTCGAGCAGCATGCAGTAGCCGAGCAACCTCCCGGCGGAGTACACGATCGTCACCATGCGGCCGCGCTGCTCCACCAGGATCTGATCACTGGCCGGGATCGGCTCCAGTTTCATTCCCACCCCCAACGGACACTTCGCGATGTCGGCCTGCGCGGCCGCCCCCGTCAGGATCTGCGGGACCGGCTGCCAATCGGCGAACGCCGTCGGCGCCGCGCTGCCGAAGGTCTGGAGCAGCGTCACCGCCGAGACCGCGGCCGCGACCAAGCCCGCGGCCAGTACCAGGCGGCGGCGCCGGGTCCAGTGCGCGAGGGCGGCGTTGCGCGGAGCCGCGGTCGCCTCCGCGGGTTCGACCGTCGCATCGACGATCTCGCGAGCGAGATCCGCACTCACCGAAGCGGGAATCCGCGGCAGATCATGGTCCCGCACGGGCGCCGCCGTTCTCAACGCGAGGCTCATGTCGTCGTCTTCAAGCATGTCAGGCCTCCTTGATACCGGTCGGAACACTCTGAGTCCGGGAAGTCGGGACGAGGTCAGGGTCCGCATCCGACGCGGCCAGTGCCGCGCGCAGTCGCCCTCTGGCCCGGAAGAGCCGAACGCGCGCGGTGCCCGCGCTCAGGCCGACCACCCGGCCGGCCTCCGTCGGGCTCAGCCCCTCCCAGGCCACGAGGGTGAGCAGCGCGCCGTCCTGGGGCGCGAGTGTCGCCAAGGCCTCTCGGACCGGTCGGCCCGCCTCGTGCCGATCGAGCACAGCCGCCGGATCCGGCGCGTCGACCTCGTCGAGATACCGCTCCAGCCGCGCGCCGAGATTGCGCTGCCGCCGCGACGCGCGCTCCTGGTTGGCCAGCAGCCGGTGCGCGACGCCGAACAGCCACAGCCGCGCCTCGTCGCCCTCGGGAATCTCCTCGATGCGGCGCCACGCGACCAGGAACACCTCGGACACCAGGTCCGCGGCGTCCTCCCGCGATTCGCAGCGCCGCAGGCAGAAGCCGAGCAGCGCGGTGACCGAGTCGGCATAGAGCCGCTCGAACCTCGACGCCGGATCGTCGGGCACGTCGCCCCCTGTATTCATCACACTCTCTTATGTCCGGCACCCCGCCGAGCGTTACAGCTCCCCCGCCGAGCGCCCCGTCATCCGAGTACGGACTCGATCCATTCCGCGACCGCGCGCGTGATCTGATCGAGGACCGGCGCCTGGCTCTTGCGGACGCCGAAGCCGTGGTCGCCCGCGGGCAGGCCGACCAGGCGGTGGCTCGGGGGCAGCGCCGGGAACTCGGCGGGCGTCCCGAACGGGTCCATCGCCCCTTGCACGACCAGGGTCGGCAGGCCGGTGCCGAGCAGTTCGCCGATCCGCGACTTCTCCGGCTTGCCGGGCGGATGCAGCGGGAACGCGAGGGCCAGCACGCCGCTCGCCCCGGTGTCCGCGCCGGTCCGGCACGCCACCCGCGCGCCCGCGCTGCGTCCGCCGACGAACACGGGAAGGTCTGCGGCTCGCGGCTGCGCGAACCACCGCTCCAGGACCGCGCGCCAGCCCACGTCCAGCGTCTTGGGCGCCGGCGCGAGCCGCTTTCCCTCGACCCGCCACGGCTGCTCGACCAGCGCGACCTCGACCCCGGATCCCGGCAACCGCGCCGCCAAGGCCTGCAGGTCCGGCGCCTCGACGCCGCCGCCGGCCCCGTGCCCCAGCAGCAGCGCGGCCCGGCGCGCCCCGGCGGCCGGGAACCGGGTGATCCTCGCCTCGCCGACCGGCGTCGGCACGAGTTCCGTCATGATCCCCAGGGTAGCCACTCATCTCGGAGTCTGAGAAAGAGATCACTTTCCTTCGGCTACGGGTCGGCTGCGGCCGTCGCCGGCTTCGCGTGAGACGCCGCAGGACCCGGCGCCACGATGATCGCCCGCCGCTCCGCTCAGCCGCCGAGGAGGGCGGCGGCGAGTTCGTCGGGGCGGGTGAACTGGGCCTCGTGGCTGCCCGGGAAGACCGTCACCGGGGTGTCAGGGCCGAGGCGGTCCGGGAAGCGCGGGGTCCAGCCGTGCTCGCCGGGCGGGAGGGCGGGGTCCTGGTCGCCGACGACATGGCCGGCGGGAACGCCGCGGCACCGCGCTCCCCGAACTCCCGCCCTGGCTCTGAATCAGTACCCGTCCGCGGCGAGCCGACCGGCCTCGTCCGTGGACATCAGAGGCCGAATGCGATCGAAGCAGCGCGCCGCCTCCGCGGGTTCCAGGACGGCCTCGAGCTCGAGGCGTCCCGGCACCCGGGGAAGGAAGCGCACCGCCTTGTACCAGTGCCGGTAGATCGGAGGGTCGAGCACCAGTTGGCGGATCCCGTCGACCACGGGGATCCGGGTCGGCGTGGTCTCGCTCCAGATCCAGCGCCCCGACGGCTCGGCGAGGTTGAAGCACTCGACGGCGTGCGGAAGGTCGTCCAGGCGGCTCATGTCGATCTCGGCGGTGCTGCTGATCGCCACCGCCTCGGGGCTCGGGGCCCGCCCGGGCAGATGCCCGCCGCCGACCAGGATCCCGGCCAGCAGGGTCTGCAGCTGGTAATTGCCCGATATCCCGCTCATCCGCATGCGGAACGCCTTGCCGGACGCGCGGTCCAGCACCAGCAGCGGCTCGTCGTCGAGCAGCAGCAGCGCGCGAATCACGCACTGGAGATCCCCGAACTCGGGCTCGAGGCGCTCGGCGAGCTCCACCAGCGCGCCCCGCCTCGCCGCGCTTCGACCGCCGCCTCGACAGCGGCCACGACCTCATCCGGGGTCTTCTCGGCAGATTTCACGGACGCAGTCTAGGGCGGACACGCCGCCGCCTTCGCGGGCTTTTGGCGGGTCCCCACAAACTCCGGCCCGAGGGACGCTCCGCCCCGTGCTTGCCGGGACATAGGGTGGAGCCGCGAGAATGGTCTCGGCAGGGGAACCGGCACGGACGGTTCCCGTTGTGCTTTGCGTGCAAGAAAGGCTTGCTTCGGTGTTCAGTCGCGTCGCCATCGTCAACCGGGGTGAGGCCGCGATGCGGCTCATCCACGCCGTCCGAGACCTGTCCGCGGAGACGGGCACACGGATCGAGACGGTGGCGCTGTACACCGACGTGGACCGCACGGCCACGTTCGTGCGCGAGGCGGACCTCGCCTACGACCTCGGGAAGGCCTCGGCCCGGCCCTACCTGGACCTCGCGGTGCTCGAGCGGGCGCTGGTCGAGTCGGGGGCCGACGCGGCGTGGGTCGGCTGGGGCTTCGTCGCCGAGGACCCGGCCTTCGCGGAGCTGTGCGCGCGGATCGGGGTGACCTTCGTCGGCCCGAGCGCCGAGGCGATGCGCAGGCTCGGCGACAAGATCGGCGCGAAGCTGCTCGCCGAGGAGGTCGGCGTGCCGGTGGCGCCGTGGAGCCGCGGGGCGGTCGAGGACCTGGACGCGGCGGTGCGCGCGGCGGGCGAGATCGGCTATCCGCTGATGCTCAAGGCGACCGCGGGCGGCGGCGGGCGCGGCATCCGGGTCATCTCGAACGAGGCCGAGCTCGTCGACGCGTACGAGCGCACCAGCCTGGAGGCGGCGCGGGCCTTCGGCAGCGGCGTCGTCTTCCTGGAGCGTCTGGTCACCGGCGCGCGACACGTCGAGGTGCAGGTCATCGCGGACGGCCAGGGCACCGCGTGGGCGCTCGGCGTGCGCGACTGCTCGGTGCAGCGGCGCAACCAGAAGGTCATCGAGGAGTCGGCCTCCCCGGTGCTCGGCCCCGAGCAGACCGCGGAGCTCAAGGCCTCCGCCGAGCGGCTGGCCGTCTCGGTGGGCTACTGCGGCGCGGCGACGGTCGAGTTCCTCTACCACCCCGGCGAGAAGCTGTTCGCCTTCCTCGAGGTCAACACCCGCCTGCAGGTGGAGCACCCGATCACCGAGTCGACCACCGGCGTCGACCTGGTCAAGCTGCAGCTGCACGTCGCCTCCGGCAACAAGCTGACCGGCGAGATCCCGGCCGAGCGCGGCCACGCCGTCGAGGCGCGGCTGAACGCCGAGGACCCCGACCGCGACTTCGCCCCGTCCCCCGGCCGGATCGCGCGGCTCGACCTGCCCGCCGGCCCCGGCATCCGGGTGGACACGGGCGTGAGCGAGGGCGACACGATCCCCGCCGACTTCGACTCGATGATCGCGAAGATCATCGCCTACGGCCGGGACCGCGAGGAGGCGCTCGGCCGGCTGCGCCGCGCCATGGCGGAGACCACGGTCCTGATCGAGGGCGGCGCGACGAACAAGAGCTTCGTGCTCGACCTGCTCGACCAGCCCGAGGTGATCGACGCCAGCGCGGACACCGGCTGGATCGACCGGGTGCGCGGCGAGGGCCGGCTGGTCTCGCACCGGCACTCCGCGATCGCGCTGGCCGCGGCCGCCATCGAGGCGTACGAGGACGAGGAGGGCGTCGAGCGGCAGCGGCTGCTGTCCACCGCGTTCGGCGGACGCCCGCAGGTGGCGCACGAGAGCGGCCGGCCGCTGGAGCTGATGCTGCGCGGCGCGAGCTACGGCGTGAAGGTGGCCCGGGTCGGCGCGCGCCGCTTCCGGGTCGGCATCGACGCCGCCGGCGAGGCGCACACCGCGGACGTCGAGCTGGACCGCTTCGACGAGCACACCGGCCAGATCACCGTGAACGGCACCAGGTTCCGCCTGGTCACCGGCACCCACGGCCCGGTCTACCTGGTCGAGGTGGACGGGGTGGCGCACCGGGTCAGCCGCGGCGAGGGCGGCGTGGTCCGCTCCCCCGCCCGCGCCCTGGTGGTCGCGGTGCCGGTGTCGGTCGGCGCGGAGGTCGAGGCGGGCGCGCCGATCGTGGTGCTGGAGAGCATGAAGATGGAGACGGTGCTGCGCGCGCCGTTCCGGGCGCGGCTCAAGGAATGCTCGGTGTCGGTCGGCAGCCAGGTCGAGACCGGCGCGGCGATCCTTCGGCTCGAGCCGCTCGCCGAGGAGGGCGAGGAGGCCGCGGCCCCGGAGGCCGTCGAGGGCGTCCGGCTCGAGCTGCCGGCCGGGACCTGCGACGTGCCGGCCCGGGAGCGGGCGCTGCGCGGGCTGCAGGACATTCGCAGCCTGCTGCTGGGCTTCGACGTGGACCCGCACGACGAGAGCCGGGTGCTCGCCGACTACCTCGCCGCGCGCGCGGAGCTGGCCGAGGCCGGCCGGCGTCCGCTCGCCGAGGAGATCGACCTGCTGGCGGTGTTCGCCGACCTGACCGAGCTCAGCCGCAACCGGCAGGCGGGCGACGAGGGCGGCACCGAGACCCGCGTGCACAGCGCGCGCGAGTACTTCCACACCTATCTGCAGAGCCTGGACGCCGAGCGCGCCGGGCTGTCCGAGGCGTTCAAGGCGCGGCTGGCGAAGGCGCTCGGGCACTACGGGGTCACCGACCTCGAGCGCACCCCGGCGCTGGAGGAGGCCGTGTTCCGGATCTTCCTCGCGCTGCAGCGCGCCTCCTCCGACGCCGCCGCCGTCACCGCGCTGCTGCGGGCGTGGCTGTCCGAGGCCCCGCCCGCCGACGACGAGCTGCGCGAGAACGCGGGCCTCGCGCTGGAGCGCCTGGTCGCGGCGACGCAGGTGCGTTTCCCCGTGGTCTCCGACCTCGCGCGCGGCCTGGTCTTCGGCTGGTTCGGCCAGCCGCTGCTGCGCCGCAACCGCGCCCGCGTCTACGCCGACGTGCGCAGGCACCTGCGCCACCTGGACGAGAACCCGCAGGCTGCGGACCGCGCCGAGCACATCGCCGCGATGGTGGGCAGCACCGAGCCGCTGGTCCGGCTGCTCAGCCAGCGGATCGGCCGCGACAGCGTGGACCACAGGCTGGACCACGCGCCGATGCTCGAGGTGCTGACCCGGCGCTACTACGGCAACAAGGGCCTGGTCGACGTCCGCACGGTCGACGCGGCCGGCTGCCGCTTCGTGGTCGCCGAGCGCGCCGGCTCGCGGCTGGCCTCGACGGCGGTCGGCTTCGACGAGTTCGGCGCGGCGCTGCGCGGCCTGGCCGAGGTGGCGCAGGCCGGCGAGGACGGCCTCGACGCGGACGTCTACCTGTCCTGGGAGAAGCAGCCCGAGGACTCCGACGCGCTGGCCGCCGGCCTGCAGGCGGTGATCGACGGGCACCCGCTGCCGAGCCGGGTGCGCCGGCTGACCGCCACGGTCGCGGGCATCGGCGGCGCGGTGATGCACCATCACTTCACCTTCCGCCCCGCGGAGAACGGCCTGGCCGAGGAGCGGCTGATCCGCGGCCTGCACCCGTACATCGCGCAGCGGATGCGGCTCGAGCGGCTGCGCGAGTTCGACCTCACCCGGCTGCCCTCCTCGGACGAGGAGGTCTACCTCTTCCAGTGCGTGGCCAAGCAGAACAGGGACGACGACAGGCTCGTCGCCTTCGCCCAGGTCCGCGACCTGACCGAGCTGCGGGACCACGAGGGCCGGCTGGCCGCGCTGCCCACGGCCGAGGACACCGTCGCCGCGTGCCTCGACTCGATCCGCCGCGCGCAGTCCCGGCGGCCGGCGAAGAACCGCTTCCCGACCAACCGGATCGTCATCTACGTCTGGCCGCCGATCGAGATCACCCGCGCCGAGGTCGAGACGATCGCCGCGCGCGTGATGCCGACCACCGCGGGCGCCGGGCTCGAGGAGATCCTGTTCATCGCCCGGCAGCGCGACCCGGAGACCGGCGCGCTGCGGAAGGTGGAGGTGCGCTTCACCTTCGACGCCACCGGGGGCAGCCGACTGATCATCGGCGAGCCGTCCGAGGAGCTGGTGGAGCCGCTCGACGGCTACCGGCTCAAGGTGCTGCGGGCCCGCAGCCGCAACACGGTCTACCCGTACGAGCTGACCGGCCTGCTCGGCGAGTTCGCCGAGTACGACCTCGACGACGCGGGCGTGCTCGCGCCGGTGGACCGGCCGAAGGGCCGCAACAGCGCGGCGATCGTCGCCGGAGTCGTGACCACGCCGACCGAGCGGTACCCCGAGGGCGTCACCCGGGTGCTGCTGCTGGGCGATCCGACGAAGGCGCTCGGCGCGCTCTCCGAGCCGGAGTGCGTCCGGATCATCGCGGCGATCGACCTCGCCGAGCGGATGCGGGTGCCGCTGGAGTGGTACGCGCTCTCGGCCGGCGCCCGGATCTCGATGGAGTCCGGCACCGAGAACATGGACTGGGTGGCCGCCGCGCTCAAGCGGATCGTCGAGTTCACCCAGGACGGCGGCGAGATCAACGTCGTGGTGGCCGGGATCAACGTCGGGGCGCAGCCGTACTGGAACGCCGAGGCGACGATGCTCATGCACACCAAGGGCATCCTGGTGATGACGCCGGAGTCCGCGATGGTGCTGACCGGCAAGCAGTCGCTGGACTTCTCCGGCGGCGTCTCGGCCGAGGACAACTTCGGCATCGGCGGCTACGACCGGATCATGGGCCCGAACGGCCAGGCGCAGTACTGGGCCGCGGACCTGACCGGTGCGCGCGACGTGGTGATGGCGCACTACGACCACACCTACATCGCGCCCGGCGAGGACCGCCCGCGCCGCGCCGCCACGAGCGACCCCTTCGACCGCGACGTCTCGGCCTTCCCGCACTCCTCACCGGACAGCGACTTCACCACGGTCGGCGAGATCTTCTCCGCGGAGGCGAACCCGGACCGCAAGAAGCCCTTCGACATCCGGACCGTGATGCGCGCCGTCGCCGACCAGGACCACGAGGTGCTGGAGCGCTGGGCGGGCATGGCCGAGGCGGACACCGCGGTCGTGCAGGACGCGCACCTCGGCGGCATCCCGGTGTGCCTGCTCGGCGTCGAGTCGCGCTCGGTGGCCCGGCGCGGCTTCCCGCCCGCCGACGGCCCCGACACGTACACCTCGGGCACGCTCTTCCCGCAGTCCTCGAAGAAGGCCGCGCGGGCGATCAACGCGGCCAGCGGCAACCGGCCGCTGGTGGTGCTGGCGAACCTCTCGGGCTTCGACGGCTCGCCGGAGTCGCTGCGCAAGCTCCAACTGGAGTACGGCGCGGAGATCGGCCGCGCGATCGTGAACTTCCAGGGCCCGATCGTGTTCTGCGTGATCTCGCGGTACCACGGCGGCGCGTTCGTGGTCTTCTCGAAGACGCTGAACCCGAACATGACCGTCCTGGCGCTGGAGGGCTCCTTCGCCTCAGTGCTCGGCGGCGCGCCCGCGGCCGCCGTGGTCTTCACCGCCGACGTCAACGCGCGCACGGCCGACGACCCGCGGATCCGCGAGCTCGAGGCCCGGGTCGCCGCGTCGGCGGGTGCCGAGCGGGCCACGCTGGCCGCGGAGCTCGACGAGACCCGCGCCTCGGTCCGCACGGAGAAGCTCACCGAGGTGGCCACCGAGTTCGACCGCGTGCACAACATCCGGCGCGCGGTGGAGGTCGGTTCGGTCGACGCCGTCATCAGCGCCGCCGAGCTGCGCCCGCGGATCATCGAGGCGATCGAGGCCCGGCTGGGCTGATCCGATCCGATCGCCCGCGAACGTGACGGCGGCCGCCTCTTGCGCGGCCGCCGTCAGCCGTCCGTGCCGAACGGCTACGTGCACGCGGTGCCGTTCACGGTGAACGCGGTCGGCGCGGCGTCGCTGGACGTCCAGGTTCCCTGGAAGCCGAAGCTCGTGCCGCCGCCGGGCGCGATCGCGCCGTTGTAGCCCGCGTTCGTCACCGTGACCGCTTCGCCGGACTGGGTGTATGAACCCTCATTCCATGCGCTGGTGATCTTCTGGTCGCCGCCGAAGGTGAAGCCGACGGTCCAGGCGCTGAGGGACGTGCCGCCGGTGTTGTCGATCGCCACCGAGGCGGTGAACCCGCCGCTCCACTCGCTGTTCTTCGTGTAGACGACGTGGCAGGCGAATCCGGTGGCGGTCACGGTCGGGCTGGGGGTCGCCGTCGCGGTCGCCGTGCTCGTGGCGGTCGGGCTCGGACTCGCGGTCGCCGTCGCGGTGTTCGTCGCGGTCGGCGAGGCGCTGGTCGTGGTCGTCCCGGACTGGACGCCCATCATGATCCCGCGGCCGTTGGTGCCCACGTAGACGCGGCCGTAGACGTTGAGGTCGCCGGTGATGGCCGAGCCGATGTTGCCCCACTGGTGCTGGTCGTCGTTGATCCGGGTCCACGTCGCGCCCTCGTCGTCCGAGCGGAAGATCCCCTGCACGCCGCCGACCGTGGCGATCGCGTAGAGCGCGAGGTAGCCGCCGCTGGTCGCCGACTTGCCGAAGCCCAGGTTCAGGGCCGCGGTGGCGCTGCTCAGCTTCGTGAAGCTCGTGCCCTGATTCGTGGAGTGCCAGATGCCTGATGTGCCGGTGGACGAGCCTCCGGTGACCCACACGTCGCCGGACGTGCCGGGCAGGGCCTTGATGTACACGGTTCCGGTGGACGCAAGCCCGGTCGCGGCCGTGGCCGTGAAGCTCGCCCCGCCGTTGCCGCTCACGTAGAACGTGCCGGCCGAGTAGCCGTAGTACACCTTCGGATTCACCCGGTCTGCGGCGATCACCGCGCCCGCCGGGATGCCGCTCGAAGCGGTCCACGAGCTGCCGAAGTCGGTCGAGTAGTACACGCCGGTGCCGGCCGGGCTCCATAGGACGCTGCTGCCGTCCGCCGCGATCGCCGCGTGCCCGCCGCCGGTGACTCCAGACGGCTCGCTCGAGGCCTGCCACCAGCTCGATCCGCCGTTGGTGGAGAAGCCGATCCGGTTCACGCCCGGATTCGAGGTCTTGTCGATGTCGCCGGTGCGCACGATGTCGGACGGGGCGAGTCCGGCGTAGTCGATGCTGTCCCCGCTGGAGAGGTTCGGCGCGGTGTACATCATCGACGGGACGCCGGTCAGCGACGTGTGCACGAAGCCGTCCAGGTCGCCGAGGGCCGAGAGCAGCGGCGCCCCGGTCGGCGGACTGATCAGGTCATTGACCGCGGTCTCCTCGAGCCCGCTGACGAAGGGCTGGATGGTGAAGGTCTTCCCGCTGTCCCAGTCGGTCAGGTCCGTCGTGCCGAACAGCGTCGCGCCGGTGCCGTAGAACATGCGGTTGCTGTTGAACGGGTCGATCGCCAGGCCCTCGGTCATCCAGCCGAGCTTCGGCGCCTCCACCGGCTCCTGGGTGGTGCCGCCGAAGGTCAGCCAGGGTGTGGCCGAGATGTTCATCGTGTACGCGTCGGAGCGGTTCGGGTAGCTGGTGAAGCTCCACGCCGACTTCCACGTCGCGCCGCCGTCCGTGCTGCGGTAGATGAACGTGTCGGGCCACCACGAGCTGTAGCCCGTCACCATGATCGTATTCGGGTGCTGCTGATCGATGGACAGGCCCGAGTAGCCGAAGTAGTCCCCCGACGTGTTCGACGAGGGGACCGGGCTGATCTGGGTCCACGTGCCGCTCGCGATCGCGTACTTCCACACGTCACCCGAGGAGCCGTCGTACGGACCGCCGGTATTGCTCGTGGTGATGTACAGGTAGGAGCCGGCCGGGTCGACCTCGCCCTTGTGCGCGAGGAATCCGGTCGGCTGCCCGGCCACGCGGCTCCACGTCGCGCCGCCGTCGGTGCTCTCGTAGACCGTGTTCTGCAGGTCGGCGACGCCGACGAATATCGTCGGGGTCGCCTTGCCCGAGATGCCGGACGCCTTGTCGAAGGACACCCAGGTCACGCCCTCGTTGTCCGACTCGTAGCCGGTGGTGTCGCTCGCGTTCTCCACGTAGTCGCCGACGTTCGGGAAGCCGGCGACCTGCGACCAGGTCACGCCCGAGTCAGTGGACTTCCACAGCCCGTGCCCGCTCGGCGTGCCGAGGTAGAGGATGTTGTCGTCGTTCGGATCGACGGCCAGCCGCTCGCCCATGCCGCGCCCCGGCATGTTCCCGCCGAGCTTGAACGGCAACTGCGTCTCGCTCCAGGTGCTGCCCTGGTCCGAGGAGCGCAGGATCGCGCCGTCGTTCGGATCCCACGAGTTCGTGTACATGCCGGCCGCGACCCACACCTTGTTCGTGTTGATCGGGTCGGCCGCTACGGACACGGCGCCCATGAGATTCCAGTCGCTCTGCCCGACCCAGTCCATCAGCGGGGTCCACGAGCTCGAGGACTGATTCCAGCGGTAGACGCCGCCGATGTCGGTGCGGGCGTAGGCGACGTTCGCAGCACCCTGATTGAAGACGATGTCGGGAACGAAACCGCCGCCGCCGATCGGCACGTTGCTCCACGTGTACGCGGTGGACGCGGGCACGGCCGCGGCGGCCGGACTGGCCGCGGCCTGAACCAGCAGCGGCGCGGCGGCGGCCGCGAGGGCCGTGGCCGCCGCGGCGAATCCGCGCGCGGCGCGCCGCGTGGCGAGTTGGGAAAAACGCAGGTGCATGGCTGTCGATCCGCCCTTCCGGTGCAGGTCACGATCGTCGAAGCGCTTCGATTACCAGGCGCGAGGCGCACGATAGAGTCGAAGACGGACTTCGGCAAACAGCCCGTGAAGCTTTCATTCCGCATGGCCCCAAAACTTCGTCAAGGACCTTTACCGGAAACCCTCCGATGCAGTAAAGCTACCTTACTAAAGGTTCGTCAGCTCAGAGGGGAACATCATGCGACGACGGACGATGGCCTACGCCATCGGCGCCGCGGCCATCGCGCTCGGGGTCTTCCAGGCGGGCGCCGAGGCCGCCGTACCCACCCCGCCGACCGCCCGCCCGGCCGCGGCGAAGGCGGCCGACGTCTCGCTCTCCAGCTGGAAGCCGGCCCCCCGGTCGACTCCTCCGGCGGCACCTCGGGCGACGCGGCGACGGTGTCGCCGGCCGCGCTCGACTCGCCCTGGCTGACCGAGAGCGGCAATGGCGCCCTGGACTTCTGGGCGCCCGCGAACGGGGCCAGGATCGGCATCTCGGAGCACGCGCGCACCGAACTGCGCGGGACCGGGACCTTCGTGCTCGGGCACGGCTCGGCCAACGGGCTCTGGCTGCCGGTCCAGAAGTCCGACGGAACCTGGCAGTTCAAGAACCAGAACAGCGGCCTGTACCTGGGTCAGCCGAGCACGGCCGCTACTCAGGGCGTCCAGTTCGAGCAGTCGGCCTGCGCCTCCGGGCTCGCTGCGAATCAGGACTTCGCGACGCAGTGAGCCCTTCGGCGCGCACGACGATCAGGACGAATACGTGGTGGTGCAGACGGTCCCGTTGAGGCTGATCGCGGCGGGCGACGGATACGCGGCGGTGTTGCTGCCGACGAAGCCGATGCTCTGCGAGTTGCCGCCGTCGGGCGCCAGCTGCGCGTTCCAACTCAGGCTCGTGGCCTCGACGTTCTCACCGGACTCCGACCAATTGGCGTTCCAACCGCTGCTGAGCGTTTCGGCCGTGCTCGGGAAGCTGAAGGTCAAGGACCAGCCGTCGATCGGAGCGGATCCGGTGTCGGAGATCGTCACCGAGGCCACGAAGCCGTTGCCCCAGCCGTTCGTGATCTGGTAGTTCACCGCGCACGAACTGTCGGTCGGAGTGCTCGTCGTGAAGGTGACCGGGTCGGAGGGTTCCGAAAGTCTCCCCGACTGGTCGGTGGCGAGCACGTTGATCCGGTACGTGGTGCCCGGCACCAGGTTCTGCAGGGTCGCCGACGTGCCGGTCGACTCGGCCAGCAGCTGACTGTCGGTGCCGTACTGCTGCTCGACCTCGTAGCGCACCGGCTGGCCGCCGCTCGGTGCCGCCCAGGTCACGGTCGCGCTCGTGGCGCCGACCTGGGATACGGCGGGGGAGCCCGGAGCGCCGGTCGCACCGAACTGATTCGCGGCGGGCGTCAGCACGATCGTCTCGATCGAGTAGGGCGCGATCGTCTGCGTCGTGCTGGTGCCCTGCGCCGAGCCGGTGATCGACGAGCCCTCGTCGGCGTACGAGTAGACGGTCGGGGTCGCGGGGCTCGGCGTGTAGCCGGCGTAGTTCAGATCGACAGAGTACGAATTGTTCGGATCCTTGTTCACGACCATCACGGCCAGGTCGCCGTTCGCCTGGCGCACCGCGTGCGCGTCGACCAGCGAATTGTCGGTGCCAGCCCCGACCATCAGATCGCCCGGCCGCCCGACCTTGCTCAGCATGCTGATGCCGTAGTACGTCGGGAACGGTGTGTTCGCCGCCGGCTCGCAGACCGAGCCGACGCAGGTTCCGCTGGAGATCACGCCGTAGTCGCCGAAGTCCGTGGCACCGTCGGGCGCGGTGGAGATCGTCGACGGGCCGTTGCGGGTGTCCCACCAATCCACCGTGAACACGCCCTGCTCGAGCGCCGTCATGTACGAGTCGGCGGCGAACAGCGCGTCGGGCTGGGTGTCCTCGTCCACGTTCGAGTTCATCTCGGTCAGCGCGATCCGGATGTTCGGGCCGTTCGCGCCCGCGTACTGATCGATCTCCTGGCGCAGCTGGGCGAGCTCGCCGGGCAGCTGCGCGGTCTCACCGAGCGCGGTGGAGGCGCCGGTGCCGCTCGGGTACCAGTGCACGATGACGAAGTCGATCGCCGAGCCGGCGGTCGAGAGCACGGTGTGGTTCCAGTCCGCGGAGTCGCCCGAGGCGAACACGCCGTCCGGCCAGTTTCCCGGCATGGTCAGCACCGCGCCGAGCTTGATACTCGGGTCGACCGCCTTCATCGCACTCGAATACCGCAGGAAGTTCTGAGCGTAGGCGGTCGGGCTCTTGCTCGCGTGGTCGTCGGCCTCCCAGTCGCTGCCGTAGTAGCCGTTGCCGTAGATCTCGTTGCCGATCTCCCAGTATTTCGCGCCGTAGCCCTGGGTCACGTTCGCGTACTTGACCCACGCGGCGGCCTCGGCGGGGGTGCCCGTGCCGTAGTTCGCGATCAGGATCGGCTGCGCGCCGACGGCCTTCGCCGTCCCCATGAACTGGTCGAAGTCGGTGCCGGGTGCCACGTATCCGCTGCTGACGGTGTTGTTCTGCCAGTTGTACACGTCGCCGTACGAGCCGCCGGGATAGCGCAGCATGCCGACGCCGGCCGAGGACAGCAGGCCCTGGGTGGCCGTGCTGTTCATCTGGCTGTCCCACACGGCGGTGTTCAGGCCGTAGCCGGTGGACGGGATCGTTCCCTCGCCCTCGTTCGCGTTCACGGTCACGTCGACCACGGGCGCGTCGGCGGCGTGCGAGGCCGCGGACTGGGTCAGGGCCGTGCCGAGGAGAGCAGCGCACAGGAGTCTCATCAGGTGTCTTCTCACGGGACGGATCGTGCGGTGGCCGTCGAAGGAGCGTCAAAGCCCTGCGCAGTCGGCCGCCCCGGACCAGCACGCGGGCGCGGGCCGACTCGGAAAGTTTCATCCGGTCCCGGCCGCGGTCGAATCCTCTGACGTGCGGCGTCGTATCGCGCATCACTGCGACGCTAACCGTCCCGCCACGGCGCTCCTACGCTCAGGGCGACCAATCCACCCGCCATCTTGAAGGAGGGCTGGCAGCGTTGAGAACACGACGCAGAACACTGTGGATCACGGCAATGGCGCTGTGCGCGCTGGTGACGTCGGTCCTGTTCGCGAATCCGGCATCGGCGCACGGCGCGATGGAGGTCGCCGGCAGCCGCACGTTCCTGTGCTACGAGGACGCGCTGACCTCGACCGGGCAGCTGGTGCCGCAGAACCCCGCGTGCCAGGCGGCCGTGGCGCAGAGCGGCACCACCCCGCTCTACAACTGGTTCGCGGTCGGCAACCGCTCCGGCACCACCAGCGGTGAGACGTCGCAGCTGATCCCCGACGGGAAGCTGTGCAGCGGCGACAGCAACTACTACGACTTCTCCGGTTTCGACCTGGCGCGCAGCGACTGGCCGAAGACGCACCTGACCTCCGGGGCGAGCATCCAGATCAAGTACGCCAAGTGGGCCGCCCACCCCGGTACCTTCTCCCTCTACATCACCAAGCCGAACTGGGACCCGACCCAGCCGCTGACCTGGGAGGACCTGGAGAGCGTGCCGTTCTCCACGGCGACCGACCCGCCCTCGGTGGGCAACCCGGGCAGTATCGACAGCTACTACTACTGGGACGCCACCCTGCCGTCCGGCTACACCGGGAACCAGATCATCTATTCGATCTGGGCCCGATCGGACAGCACCGAGACGTTCTACGGCTGCTCCGACGTGGTCTTCGACGGCGGCAACGGCCAGGTGACCGGGATCGGCGCGACCGCGCCGCCGCCGACCCCGGTGCCGTGCACCGCGACCTACTCGCTCGTCTCGACGTGGCCCGGCGGCTTCCAGGCGCAGGTGACGGTGAGCAACCCGAGCACGTCGCCGGAGTACGGCTGGACGGTCAGCTGGGTGCTGCCGGACGGCGAGACCGTCAACAGCGCGTGGAACGGAACCCTGTCCCAAGCCGGGTCGCTGGCCACGATGACCAACGCGAGTTGGAACAGTTCGCTCCCGGTCGGCGCCAGCGCCTCGTTCGGCTTCACCGCGAACTATTCGGGCACACCGGCGATTCCCAGCAGCCTCTCCTGCGAAAGCCCGTAAGCACCATGCCGACCACGCATCATCGGCGCCGCCGGGCTGCGCACCTCGCAGTCCCGGCGGCGCTCGTCGCCTCACTGCTGCTGACCTGCGGCTGCACAGGGGCCGCGCCGAGCGCGCAGCCGACCGACGGCATGCCCGGGATGCCCGGCATGACGGGCATGACAGGGATGCCGGGCATGGGCGAGGTCAGCAGCGCGCCGACCACCCCCGCCCTGGCGGCCGCCGCGCCCGACGGCACCGGCCTGTCAGCCTCCTTGCACGGCTACACGCTCGTGGCCCCGACCTCCCCCATCGCCGCCGACAGACCGGACACGTACACGTTCCACATCACCGGCCCGAGCGGAAAGGCCATCACGCGCTATCAGCCCTATGAGAGCGCGTTCGTCATCTGCTACGTGATCCGCTCGGACCTCGCCGAGTTCCACTACCTGCAACCCGCCATGCGCGAGGACGGCACCTGGACCGCCTCGCTACCGGGACTGCCGTCGGGCTCGTACCGGATGTTCACCAGCTTCGCCGCGCCGGACTCGAGCCAGGGCACCCCGCTGGTGTACCAGCTCTCCGTCCCCTTCACCGTCTCCGGCACGGCCGTGGCCGCACAGAGCGCCGACACGTACGCCCTGTCCTTGTCCGGCGCCCCGAAAGCAGGGGAGACCGGTCCGCTGACGATCTCCGTGACCAGAAGCGGCGAACCCGTCACGTCCTTCCAGCGCTTCCTCGACGCGTACGTGCACCTGACCGCGTTCCACACCGGCGATCTCGCCTACGCGCACATCCTCTCGCTCGGGGACGTCGCGCAGGGCAGCGGCACGACGACCGCCGAGGCGCTGTTCCCGGAGCGCGGAACGTGGCGGGTGTTCGCGCAGTTCGAAGGAGACGGCGCCCTGCACACTGCGGAGACCACCATCGACGTGCCCTGATGAGAGGTCTCCGCACCTGAAAGGCCTCAGCAGCCGATCCGTCCCGAACCCAAGGCGACGTCGTCGAACCAGAGGGTGTCGGCTCCGCCTCCGCCGTAGCTCTCCCAGCCGAGCTTCAGGTCGGTCAGCCGCGGCCGCCACTGCGCGCCGCTGCCCGCGAGCCACTGGTCGCTCACGTTGGCGACCGGTGCGCCGCTCTCACTCAGCCCGGCGATCTCCGTGCCGTTCAGCCAAGTGGTGACGGCGCCGGTCGAGCCGTTGACCTGCAGCTCGACGCAGTTCCACGTGTTCACCGGCAGGGCGGAACTCTGCGCGACCCCGGCCGGGCTCTGGTCGGGCAGCGTCTGGTCGTCGGATTGCCGATTCCACATCAGCGCGCCGTTCTGCCCGCCGAACCGCAGGTCGGTGTTGCCGGCGTTCGCGTCGTTCATGGCGACGAAGGTCACGTGGCCGGTGGGCAGCGGCGCGGTGTGCATGACCCAGAACCGCACGTCCCACACCGGGCCGACGAGCCCCATGTCGGCGGCGTCGCGAATGAACACGTGATTGCAGTACCCGTCGAAGCCGACCACCTTGGCCGACCTGCTTCCGCCGTGCGCGGTCGCGGAGTCGATCGCCGCGGTTCCGGTGCCGGAGCAGTCGAGGCTGTACACGCTCCAGCGTCCGGACGGCACGCTGCCCGCCTGGCTCTCGAACCCGTCGCAGAAGACCACGCCGGTCGCGGTGCAGCCCGCCGAAGGGGTCGTCGTACCGCTGGGAGTGCCGCTAGGGGTACTACTGACCGTGGGGCTCGTCGTGGAACTCGCGCTCGCCTGCCCCGCGCACAGAACCCCGTTCAGGGCGAAGTCGGTCGGGGTGCTGTTCGAGCCGGACCAGGTTCCCTGGAAGCCGAAGGCAACGGTGCCCCCGCCGGCCACCGCGCCGTTGTAGGCCTCGTTGACCGCGGATACCGCATTGCCGGTCTGCGTGACCTGCGCGTTCCACGCCGAAGTGATCTGCTGTCCGTCGGCGAAGGTCCAGGAGACCGCCCACGAGGTCAGCGCGGCGCCGCCGTCGACCACGCTCACGTTCGCGGTGAATCCACCGGTCCACTGGTTCACCTGATAGGTCACCGAGCACGCCGCGGCCGCGGTCGCGGTCCCGCTCTGAACCGTCAGCGGTACCACACCGGCCAAGCCGGCCAGGGCCGCGGCGGCGAATCCAAGTCGCAATTTAGGCATAGGCACTCCTAAGCGCGTGCACGCCGACGCGGCAATGTTTTCATGGGACGGCCTGCGCGAACGCCGGAATCCAGCTGAAACTTTCACAGGGTTTTGACCTGCTCGGCCCCCGGCGGGACCATGCCACCGCCCTGGCACTCACGAGCATGCACCGGAGGACGCCGATGCGTACCCGAAGAATACGTACCCTGATCGCAATACTCAGCTCCACGGCGCTGGTCGCCATCGCCGTGATCGCGAGTTCGTCATCCGCGAGCGCGCTGAACGTGACCGGCTCCTCGTCGCCGGTCACCGGGAACGCGACCTACTTCTCCGGCCTCGGCTCGCCCTACGGCGGCTGCGGCCTGCCCCAGGCGGACCTGGACTCGCAGAACTTCCTGGCTCTCAACGTCTACAACACGCCGGGCTACTACGGCACCGAGCCAAGGCCCATCCCGGCCTCCGACGCGTCCATCATGGGCATGTTCGACAACGGACTCAACTGCGGCCGGTTCGTGCAGGTCACCGTCGGCGACTACTGCAACGGCACCAACGACGGCGCGCAGAGCGAACCGTTCTGCCGCAACGGATCCTGGGTCGCCGACCAGTTCAACGGCGCCACGCTGACCTTCGTGGTCGCGGACAGCTGCGCCGACTCCAACGCCTGGTGCCGCGACGATCCGTACCACGTCGACCTGGCACAGAACTCGCTCAGCCAGTTCCTCCTCAACGGCCAGCCGACCACCGGCCTGCCGAACAAGTGGAACAACCGTCAGGTCAGCTGGCAGTTCGTGCCGGCGCCGAACTACACCGGCGGCATCGACATCGGATTCATCCAGGGCGCGCAGGCCTGGTGGTCCGCGATCGCCGTCTCCCACCTGCCCAACGGAATCCACGGCGTGCGCTACTACGCGAACGGCGCGTGGCAGTCCGGCACGATGGACAGCGACATGGGCGACGACTACATCATCGCCCCGACCACCGCCGGCGGCAGCCAGTACGAGATCCAGGTGATCGACGCCTCCGACACCGTGTTGAACGGCGGCGAGGTCTACTCGTTCTCGATGCCGGCATCCTGCGGCACGCAATGCTCGACCGCGTACACCGCGGCGACGTACACGACCTCCACCGGCCCGACACCGAGCGCCAGCCCCAGCACCTCGCCCAGCGCGAGCGCCTCGGCGAGCCCGACCTCCACGACGCCGACCGGCACCTCCGGCGCCCAGTGCGCCGCCACGGTCACGACCGTGTCCAGCTGGAGCGGCGGCTACCAGCTGTCGATCGCCGTCGAGAACACCGGCACGAGCGCGACCGCCACGTGGCAGACCGCGCTGACCCTGCCGGGCTCCGACACACTTTCGAACTCCTGGAACGTGACGACCACCCAATCCGGCCGAACCGTCAACGCCGTCGCAGCGTCCTACGACGCCCAGCTGGCCTCGCACGCGTCCACGACCTGGGGTATGACCGTGACCGGCAGCGGCCCGCCGCCCACCTCCGCGACCTGTACCGCCGGCTGAGAGCTCCCGCGCCGCGCCCCGGCGGACCGTTGACGCTATGGCCCGACATCGATACCTCCTGCGGCGTCGGGCTGGATCCGTGAGTCAGTGGGCTGAGAGCGGACGGCGGTGGCCGTCGTACTGTTCGCGGTCTACTGCCTGCTGCTCTACGCCTTCGCCGTGGCGCTGAACTGGTTCCCGGTCTACGGCGCCGGAGCCGGGTTCGCCGATCGGGGTGGTTTCACTGTGATGTCAGCACATAGATCCTATAACCCACTCTTTGCCTTTCCGCGGTGGAAAGGCAACAGGGATCTCGGACAGCCTCTTGATTCATCAGAGCCTTGCGTCGCGGGGCGCCGGAGCCCGGCGCGCGGTCTGCTCTCGAATCGGCAATACACCTTGGGAGGCTTTTCGTGTCCATATCTCGCCGTGCCCTCGTCGGAGGCCTGGGTGTGCCCGCGGCCCTCGGCGCGGCCCTCGTGCTCGGGGTGAGCGCCCCGGCCGACGCTTCGCCGGTCTCGCACCCGGGCCACGGGCACTACGGCGTCAAGCCCCTGCACGCCTCGGTGTCCGTGCTGCGCGCGCACCAGGCGACCGGCGCCGACACCCTCGCGCTGACCACCGCGAGGAAGACCGGCGCGGTCTCCCCGACCCCGAAGGTCTACCTGGTGTTCTGGGGAAGGCAGTGGACGACCGGCCACGACCCGGCGGGGGTCGCGACGGACCTGCAAGCCCTGTTCAAGGGTCTGTACGGCAGCAAGGACACCTGGGGCACCATCATGAGCCAGTACTGCGAGGGTCTCAAAGCCGGGACCACGAACTGCGGCACGTCCGGCACGCACATCGTGCACCCGAGCAGCAGCCCGCTGGCCGGCGTCTGGTTCGACAACCACGTGAGCGAGCCGACCAGCCCCTCGGCGACGCAGCTCGGCGGCGAGGCGATCAAGGCCGCGGCCCACTTCGGCAACAAGACGCAGACCCCGAACGACGACGCGCAGTACGTGATCGTCTCGGCCACCGGCACCCACCCGGACGGCTTCAACACCCCGAGCGGCAACTTCTGCGCCTGGCACGACTCGACCTCGTCCAGCTACGGCAAGCTGGCCTTCACGAACCTGCCGTACGTCCCCGACGAGGGTGTCGACGCGTGCACCACGCTGACCGACGGCCGCATGCTCTCCGGCATCGAGTCGACCGAGACGCACGAGTACGCCGAAACCGTCACCGACTTCTGGCCGACCGACGGCTGGAACAACACCGCCAACGGCGAGATCGGCGACGAGTGCGACAGCATGGACGCCTTCGTCAAGCTCAGCACCGGCAGCTTCGACCTGCAGGGCCTGTGGTCGAACTCGGCGAACAAGTGCGTCACCCACGGCTGATCGGCTCGAGCAGGCGAGCGAGCAGCAGCGCGTCGGGAGCCAGGGCGCTGATGAGGACGGCGGGGCCGTCGAGGGGCAGGGCGGCGACGGCTCCGTCGGCGGCGTCGCGCGGGGCGAGGCCGAGGTAGTCGGTCGGCGGACCGCTCCAGGCCGGGTCGACGATCAGGGTCGTGCCGCTCGCCCGGTCGGCGGCGGTGACGGCGGGGCCGAGGGAGCCGGGGTGGCGCGGGCCGGCGGCCAGGGCGTGGTCGAGCAGGATTCGTCCGGCGCGGCGCACGCGTAGCCGGGTGACCGTGCTGCCGGGGCGTTCGCCGTGGCGGCCGAGGAGGGTCCGCTCGTGCCAGACGAGGCGGGCGTCCTCGGCCAGTTCGACGCGCACCGTGGTGCGGTGGCGGGCGCCCTCGGCGGCGATGAGCGGTTCCGGGGCCCAGACGAGGGACGCGCCCGCTTCGATCCGGACCGTGATATCGAGGGTTGACTCGCACGGTCGCGGACCGGGGAGGGCGATGGAGGCGGCGACGCTGCGTACCTCGGCCCGGGCGCGCGGGCCGAGGCGCACGTCGAAGCGGAGTTCGTCGCCGCCGATCGGGCCCGCGGCGCCGCCGACGAGGTGGACGTGGGCGGCGCCCGCCTCGTCCTGCGCGTGCGTCTGCCGCAGCAGCAGCGGCGCCTGGCCGACCATCTCGGTCAGGCGCGTACTGCCGTCCGGGCGTACCTCGGCGGTGAGGCGGGCGCCGGCCTTCATGCCGCCGCGGGGATCGCTCGGCGCTGCGCGATCAGCTCCCTGATCCACGTGGCCACCTCGGAGGCCAGCGGATCGACGGTGAGGGACATGAACACCGTCGGGCGCTGCGTGCCGTGCGCGTCGGTGCGCTGGCGCGCGGCGTCGCGGCGCATCACCTCGAGGTCGGCGTGCACGAGCGCGGCGAGGTCCGTCTTGTTGATCGCCAGCAGATCGGAGGAGATGATGCCGGGGCCGCCCTTGCGCGGCACCTTGTCGCCGCCCGCGACGTCGATCACGAAGATCTGCCGGTCGATCAGCCCCTTGCTGAACGTGGCGGTGAGGTTGTCGCCGCCGCTCTCGATGAGCACGAGGTCCAGCGGCGCGAATCGCCGTTCGAGGGCTTCGACGGCGTCGCGGTTGGCGGAGATGTCGTCGCGGATCGCGGTGTGCGGGCAGCAGCCGGTCTCCACGGCCGCGATCCGCTCGGGTTCCAGCACGCTCTGACGCAGCAGGATCTCGGCGTCCTCGCGGGTGTAGATGTCGTTGGTGACCACCGCGAGCGAGTACTCCTCGCGCAGTGCCCGGCACAGGGCCGCGACCAGCGCGGTCTTGCCGGAGCCGACGGGGCCGCCGATGCCGATGCGCAGCGGGCCGCCGGTGCGCGCGGCGTTCAGCCGCAGTCCGACTCCGGCCGCTCCGCCCTCGTCCTCTGGATGCCTACGATGCAAAGAGACGCACCTCCCATGTGCTGTGGTGTTCTGCCGAGATGTCCAGGCGCGGCGCGCTGAACGAGGGCAGTTCGCTGTGCGGGCCGAGCGCCGCCTTGGTCGCGGCGTCGGCGGTGTCCTGGACGTGCGGTTCGAGCGCGGCCAGGACGGTGGTGACGGTGTCGGGGTCGATGCCCATCAGCCGGGTCGCGGCGTTCGCGGGGCCGGTGACGGAGCCGAGCGCGGCGGCGACGGCGAGGTCGTGCGTCGTGATCCCTGCCGCGGTTCCGGCGGCGCCGAAGGCGATCGGCTGGTGCGGGCCGTCCGGATGCACGGCCGCCGCCAGGTCGAGCGCCGGTCCCGGCCAGCCCGCGCCGGCGGCGCGCAGCAGTTGCCGACCGAGCGCGCGGGAGACCCGGCGCTGGACCGGCGACGGCGTGCGCGCCTCGTACTCGGCGTCGAGTTCTGCGAGCGTCGTCGCGTCCTGCGCGCTCGTGGCGGCCGCGGAGAACGCCGCCGCCACGAGCCCGGTCGTGGTCAGGCGGCCGAGCAGGAACGCGTACAGGTCATCGGCGTCGTTCACTCGTCCGGCGGCGACCGCGGCCTCCAGTCCCCCGGAATGCGCATGCGTCCCGGCGGGCAGGCGGCTGTCCGCGAGCATGAGCAAGGCGATCACGCTCATGTCAGAAGAGGAAGTAGCGCTGGGTCAGGGGAAGTTGCTGCGCGGGAGTCGGCTCCACCACGTCGCCGTCGATGCGCACGGTGAAGGTGTCCGGGTCGACCTCGATCCTCGGCAGCGCGGTGTTCTCCGGCAGATCCTCCTTCGTCAGTGCACGCACATCCCGCTGCGCGACGAGCCGACGGCGCACGTCGAGCCGCTCGGCGAGTCCGTCCTCCAGCGCGGCCGGGGCGACGAAGGCGAGGCTGGTCGCCGGGGCCGCGCAGCCGTACGCGCCGAACATGGGCCGCGGCAGCACCGGCTGCGGGGTCGGGATCGAGGCGTTGGCGTCGCCCATCGCGGCCCACGCGATCGCCCCGCCCTTGATCACCAGGGCCGGCCGGACGCCGAAGAAGCGCGGGTCCCAGAGCACCAGGTCGGCGAGCTTCCCCGGCTCGATCGAGCCGAGATCGGCGTCCATGCCGTGCGCGACGGCCGGATTGATCGTGTACTTGGCCACGTACCGCCGCGCACGACGGTTGTCCGCCACGCCGTCGCCCGGCAGCGCCCCGCGCCGCGCCTTCATCGCATGCGCGGTCTGCCAGGTGCGGATGACGATCTCGCCGATCCGCCCCATCGCCTGCGAGTCGGAGCCGATCATCGAGATCGCCCCGAGGTCGTGCAGCACGTCCTCGGCCGCGATCGTGGTGGGCCGGATCCGCGATTCGGCGAAGGCCAGGTCCTCCGGGATCGAGGGCGAGAGGTGGTGGCAGACCATCAGCATGTCGAGATGCTCGTCGATCGTGTTGACGGTGTGCGGCCTGGTCGGATTCGTGGAGGCCGGCAGGAAGTTCGGCAGCCCGGCCACGGTGATGATGTCCGGCGCGTGCCCGCCTCCCGCGCCCTCCACGTGGTAGGCCTCGATGGCGCGGCCGGCGATCGCGGCGACGGTGTCCTCGACGAAGCCGGCCTCGTTGAGCGTGTCGGTGTGGATCGAGACCTGCGCCCCGGAGGCGTCCGCGACGCGCAGGCAGGTGTCGATCACGGCCGGGGTCGCGCCCCAGTCCTCGTGGATCTTGAATCCGGCCGCGCCCGCCCGCAGCTGCTCCCGGAGCGCGGCCTCGTTCGTGGAGTTCCCCTTGCCGAGCAGCGCGAAGTTGACCGGCCAGGGGTCTAAGGCCTCGAACATCCGGGCCAGGTGCCAGGCGCCCGGGGTGACGGTCGTGGCCTTGCTGCCCTCGGCCGGTCCGGTGCCGCCGCCGATCAGGGTCGTGACTCCGGAGGCCAGCGCCTCGGTGATCGACTGCGGGCAGATGAAGTGCACGTGCCCGTCGACGCCGCCCGCGGTCAGGATCTTCCCGTTGCCGGAGACGATCTCGGTGGACGGGCCGATGACCAGCGCCGGATGCACGCCGTCGGTCGTGTCCGGGTTCCCGGCCCTGCCCAGCGCGACGATCCGGCCGTCGCGGATCCCGACGTCGGCCTTCACGACGCCCCAGTGGTCGAGCACGATCACGCCGGTGATCACGGTGTCCGCGGTGCCGGGCACGCCGTCCCGCTCGACGCGGGTGGCGTGGCCCATGCCCATCGACTCGCGGATCACCTTGCCGCCGCCGAAGACCGCCTCGTCGCCGTATCCGGCTTCGGTGCACAGGTCCCGCTCGATCTCGATCAGCAGGTTCGTGTCGGCGAGGCGCACGCGGTCACCGGTGGTCGGACCGTAGAGCGCGGCGTACCGGGCGCGGGATATCTCAGCCATCGAGGTTTCCTCCGGCCGTTCCGCGCAGACCGGTCACGACCCGCCGTCCGGCGATCGGCACGAGGACGACCTCGCGGGTCAGGCCAGGCTCGAAGCGGACCGCCGTGCCCGCGGGGATGTCCAGGCGCAGGCCCCAGGCCGCTGCCCGGTCGAATTCGAGCGCGGGGTTCGACTCGGCGAAGTGGTAGTGCGAGCCGACCTGCACCGGCCGGTCGCCCGCGTTGAGCACCGCGAGCGTGGTGCGCGGCGCGCCGGCGTTGAGCTCGATCGGCTCCTCGGCGAGCAGGAACACGTTGTTCATCAGTTCCCTTATCCGATCGGCCGGTGCACGGTGACGAGTTTGGTGCCGTCCGGGAAGGTGGCCTCGATCTGCACCTCGTCGACGAGCTCCGGCACGCCTTCGAGCACGTCCTCGCTGCCGAGCACGCGCCGACCTGCGTCCATCAGGTCGCTGACGGTGCGTCCGTCGCGGGCTCCCTCCATCAGGAAGGAGCTGATCACGGCGACCGCCTCCGGGTAGTTCAGGCGCAGGCCGCGCGCTCGCCGTTCCCGGGCGAGGCCGGCGGCTACGTGGATGAGCAGGCGTTCCTGCTCGTGCGGCGACAGGAGCATCAGGCGGCGACCTTCTTGCACGCGTCGTGGCACGTGGCCTCGAGGCTGCAGCACAGCGAGCAGATCGCGCCGCGGTGGAAGGGGCAGGCGGCCATGTCGGGGCGCTCGAAGGTGTCCGAGCAGACGGTGCACTCAAGCTCGGCGGCCGAGAGCAGGTTGCCGATGAACAGCGGCTCGGGCAGCTCGTCCTGCCGCGCGATGTAGTACCTGCCCTTGGTCGCGTACGCCAGGATCGGCGAGAGGACCATGGCGATGCCGAGGGCGATCAGCGGCGAGAAGGCCTTGGGATAGGCGCCGAAGGCGTTGAAGTACGCCGCGATCGAGACGGCCGAGGCGATGAGCATCGAGCCGAAGCCGACCGGGTTGAAGTTGTAGAGGTGCGCGCGCTTGAACTCGATATAGGACGGGCTGAGCTTGAGCGGCTTGTTGATGACGAGGTCCGCGGTCACGGCGCCGATCCAGGCGATGGCGACGTTCGAGTAGAAGCCGAGGACGTTGTTGAGGAACCCGAACACGCCGCCCTCCATCAGCGCGAGCGAGATGCCGACGTTGAGGAAGATCCACACGACCCGGCCGGGGTGCTTGTGCAGGACGCGGGAGAAGAAGTTGGACCAGGACAGCGAGCCCGAGTACGCGTTCGTCGAGTTGATCTTGATCTGGGACAGCACGACGAAGAACGTGGCCAGGCCGAGCGCGACGGGCGCGGCGAAGGTCTTCAGGCCCAGCAGGTACTGCTGGATCGGCTCGTCGGCGACGGACTTGCCGATCTTCTCGGTGACGTAGAAGGCGAGGAACGCGCCGCCGAGCTGCTTGAGCGCGCCGAGCACGACCCAGCCGGGACCGGCCGTCAGCACGGAGGCCCACCACTTCTTCGCGTTCGCGGGCGTCTTGTCCGGCATGAACCGCAGGTAGTCGACCTGCTCGCCGATCTGCGCGATCAGCGAGAGCGCGACGCCCGCGCCCGCCCCGGCGCCGAGGATGGTGAATCCCGCGCCGCTCGCCGAGTCGCCGCCGAAGTGGGTGAACCTGGCGAACTCGCCCGGATCCTTGATCGCGATCGCGATGAACGGCGCGACCATGAGGATCAGCCAGATCGGCTGCGTCCACACCTGCATCTTCGACAGCGCCGTCATGCCGTAGATCACCAGCGGGATCACCAGAAGGGAGGCGATCAGATAGCTGATGGCCAGCGGTATGTGCAGGCCGAGCTGGAAGGCCTGCGCCATGATCGAGCCCTCGAGGGCGAAGAAGATGAAGGTGAAGCTGGCGTAGATGATCGAGGTCAGCGTCGAGCCCAGATACCCGAACCCTGCTCCGCGGGTCAGCAGGTCCATGTCCACGGAGTATTTGGCCGAGTAGTACGCGATCGGGATGCCGGTGGCGAAGATGATGACCGCGGCGATCAGGATCGCGACGGCGGCGCTGGTGAAGCCGTACGAGATGGCGATCGAGCCGCCGATGGCGAAGTCGGCGAGGTAGGCGATGCCGCCGAGTGCGGTGGTCGCCACGACATAGGGGCTCCAACGGCGGAAGGACTTCGGCGCGTAGCGCAGCGAGTAGTCCTCGAGCGTGTCGTTCTTGGCCCAGCGATGGTAGGCGCGCCGCACATCGGCGGGCGCGGCGGTCTCGACTTGCCGGTCGGTATCGGTCATGGGCGAGAGCGTGGCGCGGGCGTGTTGAGGCCGTGTTACGCGGCGTTACTTCACGGAGAAACTATTTCTCCGACGGGGTATCTGGAGGGCGCGGAGCCCTACCATGGACACGACCGGTGAACGAGGATGGAAGGGCGGGGCTAGAGTTGCGCGACGATGTCGAAGTCGAACGCGTCCGCCCGCGCCAGATAGATCGGCTGCTCCACGTGGTTGCCGTGCAGCGAGACCGCGCCGCGCGGGCCCTCGTACCCGGCGGCCTGCCCGGTGCGCATCAGGGTGCGCACATCCAGGCCGCGGGCCCGCTCCGCGAGCGCGGCGAGCAGCCGGACCCCCTCGTAGCAGGACTCCCCGAGGCTGCTGAGCACGGGCGCCTGTACGCCGAAGCGCGCGACGTAGCGGCCGTTGAACTCCAGGCTCTCGGCGGTGGCCAGGGTCTCGAAGTACCCGGCCGTGGCCCACAGGTTCTCGGTGGCCTCGGCGCCCGCGGCCATCAGCATGTTCTCGTCCATGTGGGTGCTGAGTCGCAGGGCGCGCTGATGCAGCCCGTACGCCGCGAACGCCCGGTTGAAGTGCACCGCGTCCGCGCCGATCAGCAGCATCAGCACCACGTCGGCCGAACTGCGGTCGATCGAGCGCAGCACGCCCGCGTAGTCCTCGGTTCCCAGCGGCACGAACTCCTGCCCGCACACGCGGCCGCCGCAACTGCGCGCGTAGCGCAGCGCGGCGCCGGCCGTGACCCGAGGCCAGACGTAGTCGTTGCCGACCACGAACCAGCGGCGCACTCGGTGCGAGTCGGCCAGCAGCCGCATCGCCGGAAGCAGTTGGCGGGCCGGGGTCTCGCCGGTCACGAACACGCCCGGCGTGCGCTCGCCGCCCTCGTACTGCGCCGTGTAGACGTAAGGCACGCGACCGGCGATCCGCGGCGCCAGGGCCCTGCGCACGGCCGAGATGTGCCAGCCCACCACGGCGTCCACCGCGCCGAGCCCGACCAGCTCCTCGACCTCGGCCGCGACCACCTCCGGCGCCCGGCCGCCGTCCACCGCCAGCAGGCGCACCCGGCGCCCCAGGATCCCGCCCGCGTCGTTGAGCTCGCCGACCGCGAGCCGCGCCGAGAGCTCGCAGGACGGCCCGAACACCCCGGCCGGACCGCTCAGCGGAATGACCAGGGCGACCGTCAACTCGGTCTCGGGGGGCATGCCTGCCATCGTGACCTGCGGGTAGCCTGCACGTCCAGCCCCGCGCACCCGGCGATCCCGAAGAAAGGGCAGGTCCATGACCACCGCGAAACCCCGGCGTGATCTGGTGCACCTGCTCAGCCGCGCCGAGCAGCTCGCCGCGCGCCGCCTGTCCGCCGCCCTCGAGGCCGAGGCGGCGGGCGCCTCGATCGAGCAGTGGCGGGTGCTTAACCTGCTCGCCGACGGCCGGGGCCACACGATGACCGAACTCGCCGAGCACGCGCTGCTGCCCGCGCCCACCGCCACCAAGCTCGCCGACCGCCTGGTCGCCGACAACCTCGTCTACCGCCACCCGGACCCCGCCGACCGCCGCCGCGTCCTCGTCCACCTCACCGACCGCGGCCACGACCTGCACACCCGCCTCGCCGCCGTCCTCGACCGCATGCAGGGCGACCTGCTGGACACGCTCGGCGCGGAATCAGGCCTCGAAGTGCTCCTCGGCCGCCTCGCCGAGGCGCTCGATCACCCCGCGCCGCGTTCCGACCGGGTCGCGCCCTGAATCAGGGGTCAGGCTTACTGCGGGTCGCCGACCTTGCCCTTCGCCCGGACGAGGAGCGCGCGGACCTCGTCGAGCGAGGTCCAAGCCTGCTTGGCCTGCGACCGGGCCAGTTCCTTGCGCATGGCGTCCGCCACGTCCACCTTGTCCGCCGACACGATCTGCATGCGGGCATTGGATCCGTGGAGCAGGGACAGCTTCATCTTCGCGCCGCGGCTGGAGACGATCGAGGCGACACGGGACTGCCTGTCGACGGTGGCGACGGTCGCCAGCCAGAAGGTGGAGTCCAGCCTCTCGAGGATGGCGAGGTCGCCGACCGCGGCCCGCGGCGCGGTGAACGGGTTCGCCTTCGCCGCCCGGTAGGCCTTCGCGGCGGCCTTGTCCGCCGCGGCGTGCGGCCGGCGCTTGATCTCGTCGCTGATCGCGAGCGAGAGCAGGGCCGCGCCGAGCAGGAGGACGAGCACGCCCATCAGCGGGACGCCCTTCACCAGGAACGCGATGCCGCCTATCAACCCCGCGATCCCGTAGCTGAAGGATCTGATCGTGCGGTTGGGCATGGTTACGGAGCTCCCTGATGTCGCGTCGGCGGAAAACCGGCCGAGCCCGCACATGAGATCACGGCGGGCTCCACGGTACTGATTATTCTCATGGTGGCGGGCGCGGCAAACCAGTGCCTAGGACCGCCTTCCGGCTCACCGGGTTCCGGCCGACGGGCCACCGTCGGCCGGAACCGGCCGTGCCGGTCAGGTGCGCGTCAGCCCAGAGTCCACTGCTGGTTGCTGCCGCCGTTGCAGGTCCAGAGTTCGACCAGGGCGCCGTTCGCGGTAGAGGCTCCGGTCACGTCTAGGCAGAGTCCTGATTGGGTGCCGGTGATGGTGCCGTTGGCGTTGAACGTCCACTCCTGGTTGGTCTGGCCGTTGCAGGGCCAGATGATGACCTTCGTGCCCGCGGTCGTACCCTGGCCGCTCGCGTCGAGGCAGTCGGTGGTGCCCGAGTTGGTGACGGTCAGCTGGTTGGAGGAGGTGTGCGTCCAGTTCTGCGGTGCCAGGCCGTTGCAGGTGTAGATCTGCTGCTGAGTGCCTTCGGTCGTGGTGCCGTTCGGGTCGTCGAGGCATTTGCCGGCGCCGACGGCGTGCAGCGGACCGGTCGCGGTGCCGGTGCCGCCGGCGCCGTATCCGGCGGCGACGATGTTGGCCTGGACGGCGGCCTCGGTGGACGCGGAGGCGTAGCCGGTGGTCATGACGCCCTCGTAGAAGGTGCCGGCCGAGCCCTTGCTGTTGTCGCCGCCGATGCCGAGGATGATCGCGCCCTGCTTCTTCATCGGGTTGTAGCCCGAGACGTTCGGCCGCGCGCCGCTGTAGTCGGTGGCCAGTGTGCCGGACTGGGCGTTGCCGCCGAGGATCGCCCACTGG
>DASTAE010000255.1:0-115011 GCA_035712985.1 Actinospica sp. | reverse complement strand
GGCCGGGAAGCCCATGCGCTCGATCGGCAGGCCGAAGAGGGATTCGAGGACCTCTTGGTACGCGGGCAGCGGCAGCGGCGGGTCGGCGCCCTCCCAGCGGCGCACCTGTCGCACGGAGAGCGACAGGGCCCGCCCGACCTGGCGGGAACGCTCCTCGAAGGCGAGCGCGAGGTCGGCTTGGGTCCAGTAGCGGCGGCGACGCAGTTCGCGCAGCGTCACCACGTCGGTCTGCCCGTCCGCGGTGAGATGCCGATCCTCCGGCTGCGGTGCTGTCATATGACTGAAGGTAGCCATCCGCTCGCATATGCGGGCTGCAATTGCACGAAACCACTCCCCCGAGGGAGTGCACGCATCGAAAGTGCGCCGTGTACGGAGAGTCGCGCGCCCCCGGCCGTGGCGCGGCCCGCGGGAGCGGGGGGCGGAAAAGCGCGAATCGGGGGCGCGAATCGGGAACGGTTCGAGCGCCGCAGTCGTCGTATTCAGTAGGCCGAGACCGGTTCGAGATTTCGCCGAACGGCGGGAACACCCGTTCGGCGTCGTCCGTTTGACGCCTTGAAAGACGAGTCGAGTGGAGGGGAAGACGACATGACTCGAACGGAAACGGCCGGATCGTCGATGACGGCCGGCTCCGTGGGCGGCGGGCTCGCGACGCTGCCGCAGCGCCGGTCGGCGCGCAACGCGGCGCGCATCCCGGCGATCGCGGATCTGCGTTTGAGCTGGCAGGAGCAGGCGCGGTGCCAGGGGGCGGACGCGCGGCTGTTCTTCGGGCCCGAGAAGGAGCGCACCCGGGACCGCGAGGCCCGCGAGGGGGAGGCCAAGCAGATCTGCGCCTCCTGCCCGGTGCTGCGCGAATGCCGGGCGCACGCGCTCGGCACCCCCGAGCTCTTCGGAGTCTGGGGCGGCCTCAGCGAGGCGGACAGGGAGATGGCCACCGGCTCGTCCTTCGGCCGCCGCATCCCGCGCCCCCGCGCGGTGGCCGCGATGCGCTGAGAAACGGGAAAGGCAAAGTTCTACAAAATTCAATAACGCCGCGAGTCTCCACCGGAAGCCCCGGGGAAACGCGGCGGGTCGAGGCGATGAGCGGCCGACGCCGAGCCGTTCATCGCCGGATCCTGACCAGGCGGGCCCGGAATACTTTCGCCGAGCCCTGAGACGCGGCGACGGGCCACGGGGCGCCCGCGCCGGTCGCGGTCAGGCGCCCGTCCACCGGCCGCCACGCCGCCAGAGCGCGCTGCGGCAGGGGTCCTTCGAGCGCAAGCAGCGCACACCGGCGGCCGCGCGCCGCCCCCCGGGTACCGCAGGCCGCCGACGCCGACCGATCCCGGCGAAAGCCACGCACGCTTGATCATCACAGTCGCGGAGCGGCCATTTCACGGTCGGACCCGCAGGCCGCCGACGAAACCCGACCTCAGCGGCAGCCCGGCGCGCTTCATTCTCACAGTCGCGAAGCGGCGATCTTCCTCATCGGAGTCGCATGCCGCCGAAGCGAACTCACCCCAGCGAGAGCCGGGCGCGCTTGATCATCACCGTCGCGGAGCGGCGATCTTCCTTGTGCCGCGCGGTCCTTGCCGTTCGTCATGCGGTGATCTTGGCGAGGAACGCGTCCAGGCCCTTTTCCAGGCGGGCGATGCGGGTGGGGGTGTCCAGGGTCTCGTCGAGGAGGGTGCCGGCGGAGGTCTTCTCGCCTCGCACGTAGAGGGAGCAGGCCAGGTCGGAGCAGATGTACTGGCCCACGGTGTTGCCGTTGCGGCCGGATTCGCCGGCTCGGCGGGCGGTGAGGAGGGCTACGCCGCCGCCGGTGCGGGTGGTCTTGCACAGGGTGCAGATGCTGCGGGCGGTGAAGCCTCTTCCGCCGGACGACGCCGTGCGCAGGGAGATGCCGATCAGGCCTTCGCGGTCCGCCACGAGGTAGGCGCGGTCGGGGGCGCCGGGGTCGCGCCAGCCCAGGTAGTCCAGGTCGGGCCACGCCGGCTGCTGCTCGGCGAAATCTCTCGGGAGGTTCAGCCGCTGGGCCTCGCCCTTGGAGCAGTTGATGAAGCAGGCGCGGATCTCGGGCTCGGTGACGGGTCGCATGATCGACAGCCAAGCATGCCTAGAGGTATTATGCAACTTCCTAATGGCTTTAGGTTTGGAGGCTGCACGTGGCGCGCGCGGGTGTGAGTGTCGAGGGCTTGGTGCGGGCCGCGGCGGAGTTGGCGGACGAGGTGGGGTTCGCTCAGGTGACGGTATCGGCGCTGGCTCGGCGGTTCTCGGTGACGGTGGCGAGCCTGTATTCGCACGTCAAGAACATCGAGGAGCTGCGGGTGCGGGTGGCGGCGCTGGCGCTCGGCGAGCTCGCGGATCTGGGGGCCGAGGCGGTGGCGGGACGGGCGGGGAAGGATGCGCTGGTGGCGTTCGCGGGGGCTTATCGGGGTTACGCGCTGTCGCATCCGGGGCGGTATGCGGCGGCGGGGCTGCGCGTGGATGCGTCATCGGTGGCCGCGGCGCCTGCGTTGCGGAACAGTGAGCTGATTCGGGCGCTGCTGCGGCAGTACGGGCTTTCGGGGGCTGAGGAGGTGCACGCCGTGCGGCTGGTGAGCAGCGTCGTTCACGGGTTCGCGGGTCTGGAGGGGGCGGGGGCGTTCGTGCACTCGGGGGGCGTGGATGAGTCTTGGGCGCGGGCGCTGGATGCGTTGGACGTCGCGCTCGTGAATTGGCCGCGCCCCTGACTGGGGGGCAGTCAGGGGCGCGGGGGGTTCGTCGTCCTCAGCGGGCGGTCCACCAGGTGGTGGAGTCGGGTGGGAGGGTGACCGTCGCCTCGGTGGATGAGGGGGGTTCTGCGCTGGTCAGTTCCAGGGCGCCTGGCCGGGGGATGGTGATGGGGGCTTCGCCCACGTTGACCGTGCAGATGAAGCCCGGGGAGCGGTGGAAGACCAGGAGGTCTGCGGGGGCGCCCGCCAGGACTTGCGGGTTCTCGGGCCAGGTGAGGGTTCCGTCGCCCAGGGCGGGAAGTTCGCGGCGCAGCTCCAGGGCCTTGCGGTAGAGGGCCAGGGTGGAGGCGGCGTCGTCCCACTGGGCCTCGACCGTCTTCTCGCGCCAGCGCGCCGGGGCGGGGAGCCAGGCGTCGGCGATGTTCAGCGGGGTGAAGTTGTAGGGGGACTCGGTGCCGCCCCAGGGCAGCGGGACGCGGCAGCCGTCGCGGCCGGTGGAGCCGTCCTCGCTGCGGAAGCGCTGGGGGTCTTGGAGCAGCTCCTCGGGGAGGTCGAGGACCTCCTCCAGGCCCAGCTCCTCGCCCTGGTAGAGGTAGGCGGAGCCGGGGAGGGCGAGCATCATCAGGGCGGCCGCCCTCGCGCGGCGCAGGCCGCGCTCGCCGCCGCCGTAGCGGGTGACGTGGCGGCGGATGTCGTGGTTGGACAGCACCCAGGTCGTGGGGGCGCCTACCAGGGACGAGGTGCGCAGGGAGGCGTCGATGACCTCGCGGAGGTCGTCTCGGTTCCAGGGCGTGCCGAGGAAGTGGAAGTTGAAGGCCTGGTGGAGCTCGTCGGGCCTGACGTAGGCGGCCAGGCGCTCGAGGCTCGGGGCCCAGGCCTCGGCCACGGCGATGCGCTCGCCGGGGTACTCGTCGAGGATGCGGCGCCAGGAGCGGTGGATCTCGTGCACCTCGTCCTGGTCGAAGTACGGCAGGACCGCGCTGCCGAGCATCTCGATCTGCCCGGCGTAGCCGACGTCGGGGAGGCCTTCCTTCTTGATCATGCCGTGGGCCACGTCCACCCGGAAGCCGTCCACGCCGCGGTCCAGCCAGAAGCGCAGGATGTCCTCGTGCTCGGCGCGGACCTCGGGGTGCCACCAGTTGAGGTCGGGCTGGGCGGGGTCGAACAGGTGCAGGTACCACTCGGCGGGCCGCCCAGGCCGCTCGGCGATCCGGGTCCAGGCGGGGCCGCCGAAGACGGACTCCCAGTCGTTCGGCGGCAGTTCGCCGTGCTCGCCGCGGCCCGGGCGGAAGACGTAGCGGTCGCGGGAGGGGTCGCCGGGGGCGGCGTCCAGGGCCTCGCGGAACCAGCGGTGCGCGGACGAGGTGTGGTTCGGCACGATGTCCACGATGATCCGGATGCCGTGCCGGTGCGCCTCGGCGATCAGCGCCTCGGCGTCGCCGAGGGTGCCGAACAGCGGGTCCACCTCGCGGTGCTCGGCCACGTCGTAGCCGCCGTCGGCCATCGGGGACGCGTAGAACGGGGTGATCCACACCGCGTCCACGCCGAGCGCCCGCAGGTAGGGCAGCCGGGTGCGGATGCCGAGCAGGTCGCCGACCCCGTCGCCGTTCCCGTCGGCGAAGGATCGGATGTAGACCTGGTAGATCACGGCGTCACGCCACCACGGAGCGGCCTCCCTGTGGAAGGCCGTGGCCGGGGCTGGCACCGTCGCGGGCGAGCCCGGCGAATGCGTCCTGGTCGCGCCGCCGGCGTGGCCGGTCACCGTCATTCCTTCGATCCTCTCAGCGCGGGCACGAAAAGCCATCGGTCCACGATGCCGCATTTGTGAGGAATATGTAAAACGGCGTAACACACGTGGTCCGATGTATCCGGTGGGTCCACCGGACAAGGATGCTGACTCATCGGAGCCCGCCACGGTTGCGCCACGGGTTCGGAGACTGTCAGGTCCGGAGGGTTCCCGCTGGTCGGAAACGGGGATCACTCGTTGCGGATCCGGCGCGTTCTGGCGCTCGCCGGGCTTGTGGAGGTGGACATGCGGTCGGGTCCGGTGCCGGAGAGCCGATGGGGGGCGGAGCTGTGCGACACTGCGAACGTGGCCACGCACCAACAGCAGACCCGGGGACAGAGCGCGCGCCCGTCCTCGCCGCCGCCCGCGCCCCAGCGCACGACGCGGGGGCCCGTTCCCGCGCCCGCCGGAGCCGCGCAGGGCGTGCCGGGTCCGCAGCGCCGGCCGGCCCCCGAGCCCAAGCGGAACGCCGATCCCTCCGCCGGCCTGTTCGGCTGGCTGCGGGTGCGCGGCACCCGGCGGCGGCTGCTCAAGCTGCCCGCGCAGGCCGCGCGGCGCCCCGAGCCCTTCGAGCTCGGCGGGATGCACTGGCTGCCGCAGCTGTCCGGGGCCTTGGAGCCCGCGCTGATGCTGCACGCCGGGCACGGCGGCCCGCCCGAGCTGCTGGCCGTCGCCGAGATCGCCACCAGCGTGCTGCGCGGCGCGGACACCCGCGACCTCGCGGCCCGGCTCGGCGAGTGCCTGAACACTCCCCCGGCGGCCGGCACGGTGCGCCGGGTCCAGCTGCTCTACCAGGTCCCCGGCCCGGCGGGGCGCACCCGGGCGTACGCGGTGCTCTCGCTCGCCTACCACCCGGCGCTGATCGGGCGCGCGGCGAAGCTCTGCCAGGGCGAGCGCGGGCTCGCGCTGGTGGCGACGAAGGCCGCGCAGAACGTCTTCACCCAGCTGAGCAGGGATGACGTGACCGGCGGCCGGCTCGGCCCGCTGGTGCCGCTGGACCGCGCGGCGGTGACCGGGCTGCTCGGCTCGCTGCTGCTGCCCGGCGGCGGACCGCTGCCCGGGCCCCGGCACGCCGAGACGCCCTGGCAGCCGGAGGAGGTGGACGCCCGGGATCCGCGCGCCTGCTCGCTGCTCGGCGGCTCGGGCCCGCGGGCGGCCCGCTGGTGGCACGCGACGGGCTGGGTCAAGCAGTGGCCGCGCACCCTCGGCGGCGCGATCGACCTGGCGGCCCCGGCCGCGTTCCTGCCCTCGGGCGTGACCGGCGCGGCCTCGATCGTGGTCGGTCCGGCCGGGCGCGAGGGCGAGATCGCGGCGGCCGGGTTCGTGACCGTCTCGGCGCGGGACGCCGGCGAGCTCGAGCTCGCCCGGGTCGGCGCGCACGCGGCGGCCGAGGGCGGCGGCGCGGTGCTGGAGTTCTGCGACCGGCGCCACCACGTGGCCCTCGGCCGTACGCTGCCGCTCGCGCAGGGCCTGCGCTGAACTTACCGACGCCTCGTCGGCTCCTTCCCGCGCCGCGACCGTGGCGCACGGTTGTTGAATCAGTGAACGAAATAGCCCGGCCGCGTCCAGAAAAATCACTGAACGTCATGCTCCGGGCACTCAGGGCAGTCCCATGGCCGTCCCAGTGATCATCCCCCCTCCGACCAAGATCGGGAAAAGTTCGAGGAAAAACCCGCGAGGCGCCCATCCCCCGTGCCATCGTCGTGGCCTGCCACGGATAACGAAATGACCACGAAGGGGTGCCATGGGCTCGATGGGGATGATCAGCGAGACGGGCTTCGGCTGGCTGACCCCGGTGCTGTCCTACCTGATGGCCTGCGTCGGCGGCGCCCTCGGGCTGCGGGCCACGCTGCGCGCGGTGCACGCGCCGGACCGGCGCAGCCGTCGCAACTGGCTGCTGTCGGCGGCCATCGCGATCGGCACCGGCATCTGGACCATGCACTTCGTCGCGATGCTCGGCTTCGCCGTGATCGGCTCCCAGGTCCGCTACAACGTGCCGCTCACGCTGCTGAGCCTGGTGGTGGCGATCGTCGTGGTCGGGGTGGGCGTCTTCGTAGTGGCACACGGCGGCGGACGGCCGCGCTCGCTGCTCGCCGGCGGCCTCGCCACCGGCTTCGGGGTGGCCGCGATGCACTACGTCGGCATGTACGCCGTGCACATCAACGGGGTCATCAGCTACGCGGACTGGGAGGTCGGGGTCTCGATCGTCATCGCCACGGTCGCCGCCACCGCCGCGCTCTGGGCCTCCCTGAACATCCGCAGCCCGCTCGCCTCCTTCGGCGCGAGCCTGGTGATGGGCATCGCGGTCAGCGCCATGCACTACACCGGGATGGCCGCGGTGCGCGTGGCCGTCGACCCCGGCGCGGCGCCGCCCTCGGGGGCGACCGCGATGGACTTCATCTTCCCGCTCACGGTCGGCCTCGGCTCCTACCTGTTCCTGACGGCCGCGTACGTCGGGCTCTCGGACACCGGGCGCCCCGTCGCCGCGCCCGTGGCCGTGAAGGGGTCCGGCCGCTGATGACCGCGCAGACAGCCACGTCCGCCCCCGACTCCTCCGCCGAGCCGCGCCGCAACCGCCGGGCCGCGCACCGCCGCGCGGTCGACACCCCGCAGGCTCCGGCGCGCGCCGCCCGGCCGCGCTCGCGCTTCGCCCCGCGCACGGTCCGCGCCCGGATCGTCAGCCTGCTGGCGCTGCCCGTCGTCTCGCTCACGGCCCTGTGGGGCATCGCGGCGGTCAACACGATCAGCGCCGCGTACAACCAGCAGCAGCTCAAGACGATCGACTCCTCCGTCGCCGCCCCGCTGGACAACGCGGTCACGGCCCTGCAGCAGGAGCGCTCGGCCGCCGACGCGTACCTCTCGGTCAACGGCTCCGCGCCGACGATCCTCGGCACCCGGATATCGGCGTCCCGGGCGGCGGCGGCCACGTTGCGCCTGGGCATCGACCAGTCGACCGCGGCCACCGCCGATCTGAGCCCGCAGCTCGCGACGCGGCTGTCCACGGTGGCCGCGGCGATGGACGCGCTCACCGCGATCCGCACCGGGATCCTCGGCCACTCGCTGTCGGTCGCCAGCGCCAACAACGCCTACTCCACGGCCATCTCCGACGCGCTCGACGCGCAGGCCACGATGACCACGCTGCCCGGCGCGTCGGCGACCGCGCAGGCCGCGCTCGACCTGTCCGAGGCGCGCGAGCAGCTCGCCCTGCAGGACGCGCTGCTCGGCGGGATGCACACCTCGGGATCGCTGAGCGGCGCCGCGTACCCCGCGTTCGTCGGCGCCGTCTACGCGGAGCGCTCCTACCTGCGCCAGGCCGCGACGAGCGTGCCCGACCCGGGCTCCGGCGTCACCGGGCAGTCGCTCGCGGCGCTGCAGAACGCCGTGGTCGTCGCGGGCCCCGGGGTCAACGCGGACAACGCGGCCCCGGCGCGCGCCTGGGACTCGCTCGCCCCGACCGTGCTGGCGAACCTCGACTCCGCGTCCAGGGCCGCGGCCACCCCCGCCTCGCAGAACCCGTACAGCAGGCTGCTGACGACCGGCTCCGGCTTCGGCGTGCTGCTCGGCCTGTTCGCCCTGCTGGTCAGCCTGGTGATCTCGGTCGGCATCGGCCGGCGGCTGGTCAGCGACCTGGTCGGCCTGCGCGACTACGCGCTCGACCTCGCCGGGCGGCGGCTGCCCGAGACGATGGCGCGGCTGCGCGCCGGGCAGAACGTGGTGCCCGAGCAGCAGTCCCCGCCGCTGGACCCGGAGACCGGCGAGCTCGGCCAGGTCGCCGAGGCGCTGGCCGTCGCCTCCCAGGCCGCCATGCAGGCCGCCGTCGAGCGCGCCGAGCTGGTCTCCGGCGTCTCCGGGGTCTTCCTCAACCTCGCCCGGCGCAGCCAGGTGCTGGTGCACCGCCAGCTCGCGCTGCTGGACGCGATGGAGCGGCGGATCGAGGAGCCCGACCACCTCGAGGACCTGTTCCGGCTCGACCACCTGGCGACCCGGATGCGCCGCCACGCGGAGGGCCTGATCATCCTGTCCGGCGCGACGCCCGGCCGCGCCTGGCGGCATCCGGTGGACCTGACCGACGTGGTGCGCGCCGCCGCGGCCGAGGCCGAGGACTACCCGCGGGTCGAGGTGCGCCGGATGCCGCGCGCCCGGGTCCTCGGCCCGGTCGTGGCGGACCTGACGCACCTGCTGGCCGAGCTGATCGAGAACGCCACCTCCTTCTCGCCGCCGCACACGCGGGTCGTGGTGGGCGGCGAGCCGGTCGGCTCCGGCTTCGCGATCGAGATCGAGGACCGCGGCCTCGGCATGAGCCAGGAGGCGCTGCGCGAGGCCAACCGGCGGATCGGCGAGTCCAGCGGCGACGACCTGTTCGACAGCGACCGGCTCGGCCTGTTCGTGGTCTCCCGCCTCGCCCGGCGGCACGAGATCCGGGTCAGCCTGTGCGCCTCGGCGTACGGCGGGATCACGGCCGTCGTGCTGATCCCGAGCAGCGTGATGCAGAGCCCCGGCGAGACCGGCGACGCCCCGGTGGCGCTCGGCGAGCGCGGCGGCGGGCAGCGGGTCGGCGGACCGCGCGGGCCGGCCCCCGCGGCCGAGCTGACGGTCCCGGCCACGGCCGCGGCCCTCGCGCCGCCGCGGCCGCAGCCCGCCCTGCCCGCCGAGGCCGCGGTGCGGGTGCCGCGCTCCAACGGCCACCCGCACACCGCGCAGGCCGCGCGGCCGCGGCCCTTCGACAGCCTCGGCGGCGAGACCGCGCCGCCCGAGGACCCGGGGACCGAGCTGGGACCGGACGGGCTGCCGCGCCGGGTGCGCCAGGCGAACCTGGCCCCGCAGCTGCGCGCCGAGCCGGCCCCCGCGCGGGCCGAGGACCCGCAGGCGGAGCCCTCCGCCGGGCGGGAGCCGGGCGGAAGCCGGGCCCAGCGCACCCCCGAGCAGTACCGGGCCACGATGGCCGCGTTCCAGCGCGGATTCACCCGCGGCCGGGCCGAGGGCCCCGCCGAGACCACAGCGACGACCGCGAACGACGCGGTGGCGAACGAGCAGGATGCGAAAGGGGAAGACGCCCTGTGAGCGGAACCACGGCCGGCGAGGTCACCTGGCTGCTCGACGAACTGACCACGCGCACGCCGGCGATCAGGCACGCCGTACTGCTGTCCACGGACGGCCTGGCGATGGCGGCCACGCGGAACCTCAGCCGTGAGGACCGCGAGCACCTGGCGGCCGTCTCCAGCGGCTTCAACAGCCTGGCGAAGGGCGCGACCCGGCAGTTCGGCGCGGGCTCGGTACGGCAGAGCATGGTCGAGTTCGACGACGGCTTCCTGTTCGTCGTCGCGGCCGGCTCCGGAGCCTGCCTCGCGGTGTTCGCCGAGGCGGAGAGCGATATCGGCCTGGTCGCCTACGAGATGGCCCGGCTGGTCAAGCAGGTGGGCGAGCACCTCTTCGTGCCGGCCCGCGACGGCCATCCGCAGGCCCCGTGATGCGGATGAACGACCGTCCGTCCTGGTACGACGAGCAGGCGGGGCCGCTCGTGCGGCTCTACGCGCTCACCCGCGGCCGGGCCCGCCCCTCGCCGGTGCTGCTCGACCTGCTGTCCCTGGTCACCGCGGAGAACGATCCGGCCCGCGACCCGATGCTCAGCCCGGAGCAGGCCGCGGTGCTCACGCTGTGCCGGATCCGGCCGCGCTCGGTCGCCGACCTCGCGGCCGACCTCGACCTGCCGCTCGGGGTGACCCGGGTGATCCTGACCGACCTGCTCGACTACGGGCACATCCGGGTGACCCGCCCCGTGCGCCCGGTGGACATTCCCAGCGAGCGACTGCTGCAGGAGGTGATCGATGGACTCCGCGCGCTCTAGCTTCGTGGCGCTGAAGATCCTGGTGGCCGGGGGTTTCGGCGTCGGCAAGACGACCCTGGTCGGCGCGGTGAGCGAGATACGCCCGCTGCGCACCGAGGAGGCGATGACCACCGCGGGCGTCGGCGTGGACCGCACCGAGGGGGTGGAGGGCAAGTCCACCACGACCGTGGCGATGGACTTCGGCCGGATCTCGCTGCGCGAGGACCTGGCGCTGTACCTGTTCGGCACGCCCGGCCAGGACAGGTTCTGGTTCCTGTGGGACGAGCTGGCCCAGGGCGCGCTCGGCGCGATCGTGCTGGCGGACACCCGGCGGCTGGCCGACTGCTTCCCGGCGGTGGACTACTTCGAGCGGCGCGGCGTGCCTTTCCTGGTGGCGCTGAACCAGTTCGAGGATTCGCGCCGCTTCGAGCCGGGCGCCGTCGCCGCGGCCCTCGACCTGGATCCGGGCACGCCGGTGATCTCCTGCGACGCGCGGGAACGCGCGTCCGTGAAGAACGTGCTCATCACGCTGGTCGAGCACGCCGGACGCCACCACGCGGGCCGGGCCCCGGCCACGGTCGGCGGCTGACCCGCCGTCACAGACCCCCCGCCCGACCCTGTGTCGCCAGGGCCGGGCGGGTTCTCCCTGCGTATCAGGACTCGGTGATGGTCTGCGCCGGGCCGCCGCCGTTCCCGGCGAACCGCGCCGGGAGCGTCGCGCCGTTCGGCGTGCCGAGCCCGGTGCACGCGTCCCAGCCGGCCGCGGCCGAGTACGCGCCGTTGCCGCCCGAGGTCACGTCGTGGAACCCGGGCTGCGCCACACCGGGCTTCACACCCTCGTAGAGCACCGTCTGCAGCAGTCCGAGACGGCGCCCGGCCTGCTGGGCCAGCCGGGCCACCAGCGCGGCCCACAGGGGCGCCACCGCGCTCGTGCCGCCGATGACCGTGGAGGTGCCGTCGATCAGGACCTGGTAGCCGGTCGCCGGATCCGCGTTGCCGGACACGTCGGGCACGCCGCGCCCGATCTTGCCGGTGTCCACGTTGTCCGGCACGCCCGCCCCGGACTGCCAGGCGGGCAGCGGATACAGGGTGCTGACACCGCCGCCGGTGGCCTCGCCGTTCTGGTCGTTCCACACCGTCTCGGTCGCGATCGCGCCGCCGCCGTCCACGGTGAGGCTGGTGCCGCCGCAGGCGAGCACGTGCGGGCTGGAGGCGGGGAAGTCGGTGTGCTGCCTGCCGTCCGTGGCCCCGTCGGTCGAGCCGCTGTCGCCGGCCGCGGCGAGCACCGTGATGCCGAGGGCGACGGCGTCGGCGCACGCGGCGTCGAGCGCGGTGACCGACTGCGCGGCCCAGGTGTCCTCGGGGCCGCCCCAGCTGATCGAGATCGCGACCGGCGTCGACGCGGCGTGCGCGGCGTCGGTGACGGCGTCCGCGAAGCCCTGGTCGGTGTTGGGCGAGAAGTACACCGAGATCGGCGCGCCCGGCGCGAGCGCCCCGACCACCTCGATGTCGAGCTGCACCTCGCCGTCCGGGCCGTTCGCCGAGCCGGTCGGCGCGTTCGAGCCGCCGTCCACCGGGACCGCGGTGACCTGGGGCGGCGTCACCCCGAGCGACTGGAAGTACTGGTTCAGCCCGGACTGCTCGTAGCCGCCGCCGAGCTCGACGATCGCGACCGGCTGCCCGGCGCCGTCGTAGCCGGCAGGGAACTGATACGCGGCGCCGACCTGCAGCGGCGTGAAGGTGCCGGTGGCGCCGGTCGGCTTCTTGTGCCGCCGGAAGTGCGGCACCGCCTGCGGCCTGGTGTCCAGGCCGAGGACGGCGACCGTCGACTCGCGCAGCGCCTCGGGCAGCGTCAGCTCCCCGGTGCGGTAGCGGAACACGCCGGCGTCGGCGTGCGGCGAGAACGCGGGGTGGCGCGCCTGATGGAGTTCGACCCCGAAGATCTCGGAGAGCCGTCCGACGGTGCCCTCGACCTGTACCCGCCGCGAGCCCGCGTCCACGCGCACGACGCGCAGCCCGAGCCGCTCGGCCTCCGCCCGGACCGCGTCCGCCTCGGCCGGGTCGGCCCCGTGCCGCTCCCGCAGCTCTTCGCGGGTCAGCACCACGGTGCCCGCCTCCGGCAGCGGCGAGCGGCGACGTAGGAACAGGGTCACGAGGGCGGTCTCCGCGGGGTCGGCCGGCCCCAGGATCTCGGCGTGTGGCAAAGGCGAACGGCGCGAGGCCTCGAAGGTGGTCATGCCTCCTTGATACTCGCCGCGTCCCGGGAAAACACCGAATCGGCGGAAGTCGGCGCGTCTGGGACGAATGAGGACCCGGAGCATCCAAGCTCCGGGTCCTCGGTACCGCGACGGGTACGGACGCGCGTTACGCGGCTGCCATGGCGCGCGCCAAGGCGAGTTCGAGCACGATGATGAGGCTGTCGCGCACCGAGGTGGAGTCGCGCGCGTCGAACTCGATGACGGGCACCTCGGACTCGACGTCCAGGGCCTCGCGCACCGCGTCCAGGGGGTGCGGGGTGGTGTCGGCGAACCGGTTGACCGCGACCGCGAACGGCATCGTGCGGCGCTCGAAGTAGTCGACCGCGGGGAAGCAGTCCTCGAGCCTGCGGCTGTCCACCACGACGAGCGCGCCGAGCGCGCCCTCGGTGACGTCGTCCCACATGAAGCCGAAGCGGTCCTGGCCCGGCGTGCCGAACAGGTACAGCTTCAGGGTGGGGTCGAGCATCACCGAGCCGAAGTCCATGGCGACGGTGGTGGTGGTCTTGTTGGGGGTCATCGAGACGTCGTCGACGCCCGCGGCGACCTCGGTGATGGCCGCCTCGGTGGTCAGCGGGGGCACGTCGGAGACGGCGGCGACGGCGGTGGTCTTGCCGACGCCGAAGCCCCCGGCGATGACCATCTTCACCGGCATGGGAGCGGGCGCCGGCTCGGCGGGCAGCCCGCTCGGTCCTGCTTCGAAGTCCATGTCGAACCTATGCTTGCTCGGGACGGCTGCGGTGGGGGGCGCCGGGGTTGAGCCGGACGCCGGTGAGGTGGGCGCGCATCTCAGGCGCGCCCTGCGGCGGTGGGTATGGCTCGTAGCCCATTGATGACCCTTCGCAGGACGTCGACGTCGGTGTTGATGGCGGCCCGCGGCTCGTGCACCGTGAGGAACCGCCCGGCCCGCAGGTCCCCCGCGAGCACCCGGACCACGTTCAGATGCAGGCCGAGTCGCACCGCGAGCTCGGCGAGGGACTGCGGGGTGCCGCAGGCCTCGACGATCGCGCGGCGCTCGAAGGCCAGCGCCCCCAGCTGGTGCAGCCCCTCCGTGGTCGCGACCACCTGCGTCTCCATCGGCAGCTCCGCCCCGGGGGCCACGACCCGACCCTCGGTGAGCAGGAACGGCCGTACCACGCCGGGCTGGGTCCCCTTCCCAGGCGGCCTGCGCTCCCCCGTGTCCCGGCTCACGTCGCCACTCCGGCGGCGGTCACCGAGTTCTTCAGCTCCATGATCAGCTGCGGGTTGAGCACCGCGCCGACCCGGTTGCCGAACAGGGTCATCTCGTACGCGACGTTGCCGAGCTTGGCGTCCTTCGCGGTGACCACGCCGAGCACGCAGCCGCTGCCGATGGAGGAGACGAGCAGGTGCCCGTCCTCCATGTCGATGATGACCTTGCGCAGCGGCCCGAGCCCGTAGTGCCCGGCGGCGCCGGCCGCGAGGCTGGTCAGGCCGGAGACGATCGCGGCGAGGCGCTCGGAGGAGGCGCGGTCCTCGGGCCGCGAGACCGCGATCAGCAGGCCGTCCGAGGAGACCGCGATCGCGTCCGCGACCCCGGCGGTGTCGGTGGCGAACCGCGTGACCAGCCAGGTGAACTCGGCCGCGGCGGTGCGCAGGTCCTTCGTGCTGGCATCGGGCGTCTGGCTGGGGCTCATCACGGCCTTATTCCTTCCGGTTCGTCACTGGCGCGGATGATCGGGAGTTCCTGCGTGCCGCTGGCTCGCAGCGCCTCCTCGACCCCGGCCTCGAATTCCTCCACGGCCGCGCGGGCGGCCTCGGCGTCGAGAAGCTGGGCGTCGGCCAGGGCGGCCGGCACCGAGGGTGCGGACTCGCGGACGGCCGAGCGGTTCCTGGCCCGCCGCGGCAGCGGGCTCGGCTCGGTCGCGGCCGAGTCGCCCGCGGGCGCCGCCGGGTCCGTCGACTCCGCGTCGGGGGCGGAGCGGCGGCGCGGCAGCAGCGGCGCGGTCAGGGCCTGAAGGGCCGTCGGCTCGGGCGGGGCCGCGGGCGGCGCGGCGGCCGCGGCGGCCCTGATCCTGCGGGCCAGGTCCGCCGAGGTCGGCGGGAGCGCCGCCGGGGCGGGGACCGCGTCGCCGTTGGTGTGCGCCCCGTTGGCGTGCGCGGGCGGCGCGTCCTCGACGAGCGGTTCCGGCGTCGGGGCCGGCTCGGGCTCCGGCAGCTTGGAGCGGCGGCGCACCGGCAGCGGGTCGGCGCCCGGCGGGGAGATGAACTCCGTGGGCTGCGGCTGCTGCGGGGCCTGGCGCGGCGGGGCGGTCGGCTCGGCGACGGTGGCGCGCTGCTCGGGCAGCGCCGCGGGCCTGCCGGGCCGCACGGTGCGCGAGGCCTGCGCCGGGCCGCGCCGCCGGGCGGGCGGCTGCGGCGCGTCGAACAGCAGGTTGGAGCCGATGTCCAGCCGGACCGTCACGCCGCCGCCGGAGGTGGCGGTCAGCCGGACCGCGATCCCGGAGCGGCGGGCCAGCCGGCCGACCACGAACAGGCCGAGCACCTTCGTCGGCGCCAGGTCGAGGCGCTCGCGCCGCACCAGGCGGGCGTTCTCCTCGGCCAGCCGCGCGGTCGTCATGCCGACGCCGTGGTCCACGATCTCGATGTAGGCGCCCTCGATGGTCGGGCGCACGGATATGTCCACCGACGAGGTCTGCGGCGAGAAGGACACCGCGTTCTCGACGAGCTCGGCCACGATCAGGGTCAGGTCGCCGACCGCGGCGGGCGCGACCGTGACGTCGCCCTCGGCCGAGAGCACGACGCGCTGGTAGCCCTCGACGCGGCCGACGGCGCTGCGGACCACGTCCGTCAGGCGCAGCGGGTCGTCGGTCAGGGCCGGCTCGGTCTCCCCGGACAGCAGCATCAGGCTGTCCGCGCCACGCTGCAGGCGCACCGCGATGTGGTCGATCCGGTAGAGCCGCTCGAGGACCGAGGGGTCGGTCTCCTCGCGCTCGGCCGCGTCGATCAGGGCGAGCTGGCGTCCGGTCAGGTTGTGGATGCGGCGGCCGACGTTGCCGAACATCTCCGCGGTGTTGCGGCGCACGGCCATCTGCCGCTCGAGCACGCGCACCGCGCTGTCCTGCACCCAGTTGAAGGCCTCGGCGAGCTTGCCGACCTCGTCGCTGGTGAAGACCGGGACCTTCTCGAAGACCGGCACGGCCTGCGGGTCCCCGGGGTCGTCCTCGTCCGCGACCCGCTCCAGGTCGGCGCGGGTCACCTCGGCGATCTTGGTGGCGGCCTCGGTGAGCTGGAGCATCGGGTTGACCACCGAGCGGCGCACCCGGTACTCGAGCACGATCAGGATGATCAGCACCAGGACGGCGGCGGCGACCAGGCCGAGCGCGTACCAGGACTGGATCTTCGCCTCGCGCTGCGCGGCCGCGACCACGTCGGCGGAGACCTGCTGCTCCATCGTGTAGCGGTTCTGCATGGACTGCACCGAGGCCTGCAGCAGGCCGACCGAGGCGTTCGAGCCGACCAGGTCCGGCATGTTGAGCTGGTCGGCGAGCAGCACCTCGTCCACCGCGGCGGCCGGGTTCTGGCTGGAGAGCTGCTCCTCGACGTTCTGCTGCTCGGAGTCGACGTAGGACTGCGCGATCGAGGCGACCGCGGCCTGGAAGCGGTTGGTGTCGACCGGGCTGGCCACGCCCTCGAACCGCTCGGCCTCGTTCAGGCTGACGCCGTAGTCCCGCTCGACGGCGGACAGGTCGGGCCAGTCCAGGGTGTCGCCGCCGGCCGTGCGGTCCAGGTCGGCCTGGTTGGTCATGGCCAGCAGGTCGATCTCGCGGTTGTGCTCGCGCACGTCGGCGTCGAACAGGGAGCCGAGCTCGCCCACGTCGAAGGCCGCGGCGCCGCCGTTCTCGGCGAGCACGTCCATGTCGAGGGCGTTGTAGAGCTCCTGGATCGCCGTGCCGTAGCCGGTCTCCACGGCGGCGCTCTTGTCCGCGGCGGGCTGCATCGCGGTGGCCCGCGCGCCGCTGATGCCCTGGGTCTCCCAGACCACCTCGGCGATCGCCTGGCCGAGCGCGGTGGAGGTGGCGGGCTTCAGGTCGTGGCGCACCGCGGCCAGCGCCTGGTCGGTGCTCGCGGCGTAGGCCTTGAGGGTTCTGACCGAGTCCTCGGAGGGCGCGTCGGCGAGGGCGGAGTCGCCCTGCAGGCCGACCGCGACGGTCTGCTCGATCTCCAGCGCGTTGATCAGCAGGTTGACCTGCTCGGCCTGACTCATCTGGACGGCCGCGGTGTTCCACTGGCTCGCGGTGTGGAAGAACCCGTACGAGACCGGCGCGATCAGCAGCAGGATGATCACCAGCGGCGTCGCCACCAGGATGTCCAGCTTGCGGCGCAAAGGCATGGAGTCGAGACGGCCGACACCCGACCGCGCGGCTCGGCCCGCTCCGCTCCCCGCGCGCACGGCCACTGACGCCTCCACCTCGAACGAATGCGGCACGATGATCTGACCATGGGATCTCGAACGGTTGGAACAGTAGCGAATCGCGGGGGCCCTTGTCTCCCCCGTACGGTCGGCCGGTCGCAGGGCCCGCATCGACGGAGCGTCACGGCGGTGTCAGTGAGCTGGGACTGCGCGCGACGGAACCGGCCGACCACGCCGCGTATCCGGCTTCGGCAAATTTCTTTTAAAGCCGCTGCCCGCAACGGGGATGCGGCGGCGAACCGCCGACAGCCGCGTCGGAAAATCCCGGCCGACCCGAGATGACGGGCCGTCGGCCGGATCGGTTCAGAGCGCCGCGACCGGGCCGATGACGACGATCGCCGGCGGCGCGATCCCGGCGGCCGCGACCTCCGCGGCCATCGCCTCGAGCCGGGTGCGCAGGACCTTCTCCCCGGGGCGCGAGCCGTCCTGGACGACCACGACAGGGGTCTGCGGGTCCTTGCCCGCCTTCAGCAGCGCCTCGCCGATCGGGCCGAGCCGCTCGACGGCCATCAGCAGCACCAGCGTGCCGCGCAGCCGGGCGAGCGCCTCCCAGTCGACGAGCGACTTGGGGTGGTCGGGGGCCACGTGGCCGGACACGACGGTGAACTCGTGCGCCACGCCCCGATGGGTGACCGGGACCCCGGCGAGTCCGGGCACTGATACGGCGCTGGTCAGCCCCGGCACGACGCTGACCGGGACGCCGGCCTCGGCGCAGGCGATGATCTCCTCGTGGCCGCGGCCGAAGACGAAGGGGTCGCCGCCCTTGAGGCGCACCACGAACTTCCCGGCCTTCGCCCGCTCGACCAGGATCCGGTTGATCTCCTCCTGCGGCATCGAGCGGCCGTAAGGGATCTTCGACGCGTCCACGATCTCGACGTCGGCGGGCAGTTCGTCCAGCAGGCCGAGCGGGGCGAGCCGGTCCGCCACCACGACGTCGGCCTCGGCGAGCAGCCGGCGCCCGCGCACGGTGATCAGGTCGGGGTCGCCGGGACCGCCGCCGACCAGCGCGACGCCGGGGGCTCGGCCGCGGAAGCGGGGCGCGGCGAGGGTCCCCTCGCGCAGGCCCTCGACGACGGCGTCGCGCACGGCGCTGGACCGGCGCGGATCGGCGCTGTCGGCGCCGAGGACGGAGACGGTGACGCCCGCGTGCGACCCGACGGCCGGGGTCCACGCGGTGGAGGCGGCCGCGTCGTCGGCCCGCGAGCAGAACACCCGCGCCCGCTCGGCCTCGGCGGCCACGGCCTGGTTCACCGCGGGGTCGTCGGTGGCGGCCACGGCGTACCAGGCGTCGGCGAGGTCTCCGGGCTGGTAGCCGCGCTCGGACCAGTCCACGTGCCCGGCGGTTATGTAGCCCTCGAGGGCCGCGGTCACCCGCGGCGAGACGACCAGCACCCGGGCCCCGGCGCGCAGCAGCCCGGCCACCCGCCGGGTGGCGACGGCGCCGCCGCCGACGACCACCACGCGCCTTCCGGACAGCCGCAGACCGAGCGGGTAGGCCTCGGAGGGGGACTCGGCGGTGCTCATCACGGGTGCCTCTTTCACGCCTGACGTCCTAGGACACGTCGAGCATACTCAGCGATGATCACTCGCGGCCACGCGGCGGCACGGCGACCGCCTCGGCGCTGGCGTCCGCGACCCCGGCCGCGTCGAAGGTGGCGACCTCGCGCAGCGCCCGGACCGCGGCGGCCACCAGCGGCAGCGCCAGGACCGCGCCGGAGCCCTCGCCGAGGCGCAGCTCCAGATCGATCAGCGGGTTGACGCCGAGCGCCTCCAGGGCGAGGGCGTGGCCAGGCTCGGCGCTGCGGTGCCCGGCCACGCACGCGACCGTCACCTCGGGCGCGATGGCCTGCGCGACCAGGGCCGCGGCCCCGGCGATCACGCCGTCCAGCACGACCGGGATGCGCAGCGCAGCGCCGCCGAGGATGAACCCGGCCAACGCCGCGTGCTCCAGGCCGCCGAAGGCCGCCAGCACGCCGATCGGGTCCTGCGGGTCGGGCCGGTGCAGCTCGAGCGCGCGGCGCACGATCTCCACCTTGTGCGCGTAGGTCTGCTCGTCGATCCCGGTGCCGTAGCCGGTCACCTGCGCCGGGGAGGCCCCGGTGAACGCGGCGATCAGCGCGGCCGACGCGGTCGTGTTCGCGATGCCCATGTCGCCGGTCAGCAGGCAGCGGTTGCCCGCGGCGACCAGGTCGCGCGCGGTCTCGATGCCCGCCTCTATGGCGGCCATCGCCTCCTCGCGGCTCATCGCGGGGCCCTGCGTCATGTCGGCGGTGCCGAAGCGGACCTTGCGCGGCACCAGTCCCGAGGCGTTGCCCAGGTTGGCGTTGACGCCCACGTCCACGACGCACACCTCGGCGCCGACCTGCTTGGCGAAGGCGTTGACCACCGCGCCGCCGGACAGGAAGTTGGACACCATCTGCGCGGTGACCTCCTGCGGCCAGGGGGTGACGCCCTGGGCGTGCACGCCGTGGTCCGCGGCGAACACCGCGAGCGCGGCCGGCTCGGGCAGCGGCGGCGGGCACTCGCCGGACAGGCCGGCGAGCTGCTCGGCCACGTGCTCGAGCTGGCCGAGCGAGCCCGGCGGCTTGGTCATCCGGCCCTGCCGCTCGCGCGCGGCGGCCGCGGCGTCCTCGTCGAGCCCGCGCACCGCGTCCACGGTGGCGTCGAGCAGCGAGACCGGCTCGGCGCCGGGCATGCCGCGGCGGCCGTAGTCCTCCTCGTGCACCGCCCACGACAGGGGCCTGCGACGCGCCCAGCCGGCCCCGGCCAGCTCGGGCTCCTCCGGGAAGCGCTTGACGTAGCCGACGCACAGGTACGCGACGATCTGCAGGTGCTCGGGCAGCCCGAGGGTCTCGGCGAGCTCGCGCTCGTCGAAGAAGGACACCCAGCCGACGCCGAGCCCCTCGGCGCGCGCGGCGAGCCACAGGTTCTCGACGGCCAGGCAGGTGGAGAACGGCGCCATCATCGGCTGCGTGTACCGGCCGAGCGTGTGCCGCCCGCCGCGGGTCGGGTCGCAGGTCACGACGATGTTGACCGGGGTTTCGAGGATCGCCTCGATCTTGAGCGCCGCGAAGGCCTTCGCCCGCGCCTTGGGCAGCGAGGCGGCGTAGGCCTTGCGCTGGCGGGCCGCGAGGTCGTGCACGGCGCGGCGCCGGTCCTCGTCGCGCAGCACCAGGAAGTCCCAGGGCTGCGAGAAGCCGACGGACGGCGCGGTGTGCGCGGCCTCCAGGATCCGGGTGAGCACCTCGACGGGCAGCTCGTCGGGCAGGAAGTCGTTGCGGATGTCGCGCCGCTCGTGGATGACCCGGTACACGGCCTCCATCTCGGCCTCGGCGTACCCGGGCGCCCGATCCGCCTCGACGGCCGCGGCGGGCGCGGCGGGCGCGGCGGGCGCGGGGGTCTTCCTGGCGGGCTTGGCGGGCTGCGCGACCGGGGGCTCGACGGGCTCGGGAGCCTGGGCCTGCTGCTGGACCGGCTGCTGGACGGGCGCGGACTGGGGCTGCGGCTGGGCCTTGGGCTGGCGGCGGGGCTCGGGCTGCTGGGCCTGGGGCCGCTGCTGGACCTGCGGCTGAGCCTGCGGTTGCTGCTGCGCCGCGGGCCGGGGCTGCTCGACCTGGGGCTGCTCGACCTGGGGCTGCTGCTGGACCGGCTGCTGGGCCGCGGGCTGCGGCTGCTCGACCTGGGGCTGCGGCTGCGCGACCGGCTGGGGCTGGGCCTTCGGCTGGCGGCGCGGCTCAGGCTGCTGCGGGGCCGCGGGCTGCGGCTGCTCGACGTGCAGCGGGACCTGGGCGAGGACCTGCGGCTGCTCCTGCTCCTGCTGCTGCGGCGCGGGCTGCTGCTGCGCGGGCTGTGGCTGGACCTGGGGCTGCTGGGGGCGGGCGTGCGAGCCCGAGCCGGAGAGCGGGTCCTCGTCGGCCGCGTGCTCGGGCTGCTCGGGCTCGGGGGGCTGGACCGGGTTCTGCTCGGGCTCGGCGAAGGCGGGCTCGTAGGAGCCGGAGCGCTCGGCGAAGTCCTCCTCCTCGCCGGGCTCGGGGTCGAGCAGCACGGGCCGGCCGAACTGGACGGGCTCGGGGACCGCGTCGTCGACGCCGGTCTCGGCGCGGCGGCGGGTGCCGCGCGGCGACTGCTCGCCGGGCTGGGCCACGGCGCCCCAGGGGACCACCAGCTCGTCGTTGTCCTGGGCCTGCTCGGCGAAGCGGCCGGTGGGCTGCGGCGCCGACTGCGGCGCCGGCTGCTGCTGCGCCTGAGGCAGCGGGAGGTCGCCGGCCGAGTCCTCGGGCACCCGGCGCGGGGCGGGCACGGACGGGGCGACGGAGCGCAGGTTCGCGCTGCTCAGGTCGTCGGGGCCGCCCGGCGTCGCGGGCTCGGGCGCGGCGGCCGGTACGCGGCGGCGCGGCGGGGCCATCGTGTCGCGCACCCCGCTCGAACCGGGCGACGCAGGACCCTGCGGAACCTCGTGCTGGCCGGACCGGGACTGCGGGTCCTGATACTGCTGGGGCTGCGGCTGCGGCTGGCGCGGCGCGGAGGAGTCGAAGACGGACGGGGCCTGCTGCGGGACCTGCGGAACCTGCACGGCCTGCGCCGGGACGGCGCGCTGGCCGGAGGAGCCGAGCGGGTCGGTCTCGGTCTGCCCGGCGGCGTCGGCCTGCTGCTGGCGGACGGCGGCGCGTCCGGCGGCCACGGCCCCGGCCGCGGCGATCCCGCCTCCGGTGTTGCGCACGCCGGAGCGGGCGGCGCCGCGCTCGGGCAGCGGCTCCGGCGCGGGCATCGGCTGCGCGGGCACCGCGGGCCGCTGCGGCTGGGCCGGGCGCACGGCCTGCGCGGCGCGCGGCGGCGCGGCCGACCAGGACGCGGAGGCGGACAGGCCTTCGGCGGCCGGCTGCTCGGGGTAGCCGGCGGGCTCCTCAGGGTCCTGCGGAAGCTGCTGGACGTACGGGGCCGGCTGCTGCGGCGGAACCGGTCCGGCCTGCGGAGCGAACCCGGGCCGCGGCTGCTGGGCCGGCACCCCGAGCGTCGGCCGGACGGGCTGCTGCGCGGGCTGGGCCTGCGGCTGCGGGGCGGGCACGGCCGGCGGAACCTCGTAGTCCTCCGGCGAACCCGCGTCGTAGAGCGGGAAGAACTCGGCGGTCGGCGCGTCGTGGCCGGGACCCGGCGCGGGCATCACCAGCCGCGGCTGCGGGGCGGTGGCGTCGATCTCCATCTCGACCGGCATCCCGGGGCTCGGGTGCTGCCCGGGGCCGAACGCGGCCTCCGCGTACCCGTGGCCGGCGGCGCCCTGCCCGGCGACCCACGGCGCGCCCTGCGGCGCGGCGGCGGCCGGCATCGGCGCCTGGACCGGGTTCGGCGCGAGCGGACGGAGCGGGACCTGACCCTGCATCGGCCGCCCGACCGGCTGCGGACCGCGCAACCGCGGCGCGCCGAGCGGACCCGCCGCTCCCCCGCCCTGCGGCGCCGCGGGCTCGTAGCCCTGCGCGTCGAGCTCGTGGCCGAACTCGTCGGTGCCGGTCATCGTGCCTCCTCGTTCCGTGTCCACAGCGCCGTGCCGTCGATCCCGGCCGTTGCCCTGTCCCCCGCGGGATCCGTGCGGACCTGACGGATCCCGGAGCGCGCCCACCGCGCGGCGATCACGTACCCTACCCGGAACGCGCGCCCGCCGTCATCGCCGCACGAAGCGCCCGGGAGGCGCGCGGCACCCAGTATCAGGCAGTGCGCGGGCGCCGGGAAGGCGTCAACCGACTGAACGCGTGACGCACGCCACCCGTCCGAAGGACCTGGCGCGCAAGGCTTTTCGGGCACAAGGGACTTTCCGGAGCAGCCGGGATCCGCACGCGAATCTCCGCGTGCCCGGCCCCCACTCCTCGGTCGCTCTCAGGGTGAGGTTCCATCAGGAGCGCTCGCTCCAGAGCACGAACACCGGGTCCTGCGCGGCGAAGCGGTGGGCGTCGCCGGGCAGCGACACCAGGCGCGAGGACTGCAGCAGCGCGCCGTCCACGCGGCGCCGCTCCCTGCCCTCCCCGCGCAGCGCGGCCTTCACCTCGGCGACTCGGTCGATCGCCGTGGTCGCCGCGACGACGATCCGCGGGTCGCGGCCGGTGACCGCGCGCACCACGTCGGGTCCGCCGCCGCCGAGGAACACCGCGTCCGGCTGCGGCAGGTCGAGCAGCGCCTCCGGGGCCTGCCCGCGCACCACGCGCAGCCGCACCTGATGCATCGTCGCGTTCAGGTCTATCCGCTCGCACGAGTCCGCGTCCCGCTCCACGGCCACGACCGCCGCGCCGAGCCTCGCGCACTCGATGCCGACCGAACCGGATCCGGCGCCGACGTCCCACACCAGCGTCCCGGGCCGCGGCGCCAGCCGGGCCAGCACCAGGGCGCGGGCCTCGGCGGGCAGCACCCGGCCCGACCGGTACACGAACGCGTTGTCGGCCGAGGCCCAGCCGCCGCTCGGCCCGGCCCAGCCCGCGACCGGCACCGCGCCCGCCCCGGAGGCGCCGGGCGCGAGCACCTGCGCCTCGTCGAGGCACAGCACGATGCACGGATCGCCCCAGATGTGCCGTTCCGCGGCCTCGTCCAGGCTCAGCCACTCGACCGACTCCTCGGGCTCGCCGAGCCGCTGCGCCACCACGAGGGTGCGTGCGGGCCCTGACTTGTCCGGGCCGAGCAGGTCCACCGCGAGCTCCCGCGGCCCCGCGCCCTCGCCGCACATCACCGCGACCTTGGGGTAGGCCCGGCACAGGTTCGCCGCCGCGCGCAGCGTCGCGCCGGGGCCGCGGCCGAAGCCGCCGTCCTTCGCCGCGCGCCCGCCGGTGCGCACCTTGCCCGCGTCCCGGCTCCCGGTGCCGTCCACGCCGTCGGCCGGCGGATCGACCGCGACGACGAACGCGTCCTCCCAGGCGAGCCCGATCCGTCCGAACGCGGTGGCCACCGAGGACACCGCGGGGATCGTGCGGACCCGCATGCCCTGCTCGCGCAGCGCCCGCACCACGCCGAAGTAGCCGGGGTCGCCCGAGGCCACCACGACGGCCGGGCCGTCGTGCAGCGCGAGCCGGGTGAGCGCGGCGCCGAGCCCGCCCATGTAGATCCGGCGCGCGGTCTCCGGGACCGGGAGCAGGTCGAGGTGGCGGATGTTGCCGATGACGAGGGTGGCCTGGTCCAGCGCGCGCCGCCCGGCCGGGCTCAGCGGGGAGCCGTCGAACCCGAGGACCGTCACCGTCACCCGCGGCGTCGCGGCCGGGGACGCACCGCGCGGCCCGTGCTCCTGCTCAGTAGCCATATCAGTCCATCATCCCACGGAGGGCGGCGGCGGGCCGACCGGGCGGGAAAGCCGCGTTTCCTGGACGGAACGGGCGCCCGGCCGCTGCGGCGGGTGCGCGTGGTGCTGGTGGTGGTGATGGTCGTGGTGGTGGTCGTGCTGGTGCGAGGGGTCGTCCGGGTGGTCGTGCGGGCGCTGCTCCTGCCCGACGCGCGCCTCGAAGCCGGGCATCGCGATCCGGTAGACGCAGGCGTCGCAGTTCATCCCGGCCGGGGCACCGGAGCGTCCGTCCGCCTCGAGGTAGCGCTCGACGACGAGGTCGGCGAGCTCGTCGCAGTCCCCGATGACGTCCGCGACGGCCGCCTCGATCCCCTCGTACTGCGCGACCTGCGTCTGGATCCGGGTCGGCAGGATCCCGGGGAACAGGAAGAACGGCAGCACGGCCACGCGCTCGGCGCCGAGCGCCCGCAGCCGGTCAAGGCCCTGCGGCACCGAGGGCTCGGCCAGGGACACGAACGCGGCCTCGACCTGACGCACCCCCAGTTCCCGTGTCGTCTCCCACAGCAGCCGCGCCGCGCGGTACAGGTCGGCGTTGGCGTCCGGGTCGGTGGTGCCGCGTCCGACCAGCAGCACCGCGTCGGCGGGCGGGGCGGCCGCGAGCCGGGCGCGCAGCAGGTCCAGGACCACCGGGTGCGGGCCGAGCGGCCGCGCGTACTTCGTGCGCACCCCCGGGTGCCGCTCGCGCTCGCGGGCCAGCGCCGCCGGGATGTCGCCCTTCGCGTGCCCCGCGGCCAGCAGGATCAGCGGAACCGCCGTCAGATCCCGGTGCCCCGCCTCGACCAGACCGGAGACGGCGTCCTTGAGCGGCGGCGGCGAGAGCTCGATGAACCCGCCGGCCACGGCGTCGGCCGCCCCGCGCCCGACCGCGCGCGCCTCCACGCGGCCGACGAACCTCCGGAACTCCTCGGCGCCCTCGTCGTCCCGGGTGCCGTGCCCGACGATCAGCAGAGCGCTCATGCGAGGTCCTCCCAGTAGAGCAGCGCGTTGAGCGCGGCGGCGGCGACGGCGGAACCGCCCTTGCCGGAGACGTTGCTCACCGCGGGCAGCCCGCTCTCGCGCAGCGCCTGCTTCGATTCGGTGGCGCCGACGAACCCGACCGGCAGGCCGAGCACGAGCAGCGGCTCGTAGGTCTCCGCGCGCTCGATCAGCTCGAACAGCGCGGTCGGCGCGCAGCCGACGACGTACACCGCGCCGGGCCCCGCCTCCTCGGCCGCGAGCCGCAGCGCGGCGGCGGAGCGGGTGATCCCGGTGTCCCCGGCGAGCTCGGCCGCGCGCGGATCCGTGATCCGGCACAGGGTCTGACGGCGGGTGATCCCGGCCGCGACCATCGCCACGTCCGCCACCACCGGCGCCCCGTCGCGCAGCGCCTTGACCGCGGCTTCGAGCACTGCGACCTCCGGCAGGACGAGGTCCTCGGCGTATTCGAGGTCGGCGCTGGCGTGCACGACGCGCTCCAGCACGGCCCGGGCCAGCGGGGGCCGTTCGGCCGCGGCCGGATAGCGGGCGGCGAGCTGCCCGCGCAGGATCGCGTAGGACTCCTGCTCGATCGGGTGGACGACTCTGTTCACTGGGTTGCTTTCATTTCAATGGCGTCCACCGGGCAGACCTCCACGCACTGCGTGCACCCGGTGCATCTCTCGGCCAGCACGACCAATCCGCCGCCGACCGGCCGGATCGCGTGCTCGGGGCAGGTGAGCAGGCACGCCCCGCAGCCCTGGCACGCGCCGACCTCGGCGACCAGCCCGCTCACGCCTGCGCCCACCGGTAGCCGCGCGGGGTGACGAAGCGCCCGGCGACGATCCGCGACTGCGAGCAGCCGACGATCACCGTCGTGTACATGTCGACCACCTGCGGATCGAACTCCGCGAGGGTCGTCAGCCCGTGCGTCTCGTCGGCGCGCCCGGCGTTGCGCACCCAGCCGATCGGCGTCTCGGCGGGCCGCTGCCCGGCGAGGATCGCCAGGGCCTTGGGCAGCTGCCAGTCGCGCTTGGCCGAGCGCGGGTTGTAGAAGCTGACCACGAAGTCGCCCTCGGCCGCCGCGCGCACTCGCCGCTCGATCGCGGGCCACGGCGTGTGCAGGTCCGACAGCGAGATCGAGCAGTGGTCGTGCCCGAGCGGCGCGCCGAGCACGTTCGAGGCCGTGGTCGCCGCCGTGATCCCCGGGACGCAGACCACGTCGATCTCCGCGGTCTCCGCGTGGTCCAGCGCCGGGGACGCCATCGCATACACGCCCGCGTCGCCCGAGCCGATCAGCGCCACCCGGTGCCCGGCGCGCGCGAGGTCCACGGCGCTGCGGGCCCGCTGCTCCTCCGCGCCGAGGCCGGTCGCCTCGATCCGCGTGTCCGGGCCGAGCACGTCCCTGATCTGCTCCACGTACTGGTCGAGGCCGACGACGATCTCGGCGGCGCGCAGCTCGGCGAGCGCGCGCGGCGCGGTCAGGTCCCTGGCCCCTGGACCGAGGCCGATGACGGCGAGCCGGCCCCGGTCGCGCTGGTCGGTGTGCTCGGCCACGGCGGCGGTCGCCATCGGGTACTCCCTCACGGATTTCCTCTTGTGCACCAGCAGACGTCCCGGCCCACGGCCGGGTTCACACAGCGCGGCGGCCTCGGCGACCGACGGGGTCCCCGCGGCCGCGCGCACGATCTCGGACGGGTTCGGCACCGCGATCCCGGCCAGCAGCTCCGCCGGACGGCAGACCAGCGGCCAGCCGCGCGACCGCGCTGCCTCGAGAATGCCCGGCTCGTCGGCCTTCAGGTCCACGGTCGCCAGCGCGGAGACGTCGCCAGGCCGCAGCCCGGCCTCGGCGAGCGCGGCGTCCACCGTCTCGAGCACCTCCTCGGCGCTCACCCCGCGCGAGGCCCCGACGCCCACCACGATCCTGCCGCGACGCGCGCGGGGCGGTGGCGACAGCGGCCTGATCCCCTCGGCGTCCCGGGCGTTGCTGATCACCGGCTCGCCGCCGATCGCCGCCGCGACCCTGCGCGCCAGGTCGTTCGCCCCGTAGTGCCCGCCGAGCAGCGCGATCGCGAAGCGCCGGCCCTCGTCCACGCACACCACCGGCGCGTCCGTCGTCTTGTGCCCGAGCAGCGGGGCCAGGATCCGCACCGTCGCGCCCGTCGCCAGGAACGACACGACCGCATCGCAGTCCCGGAACGCGGCGCGCAACGCGTCCGCGACCGAGCCCTCCTCGACGACCACGACCTCGTCCGGCCACAGGGCCCTGAGGTACGCCGCCGCCTCGCGACCGGAATCGGTCGCGGCGATGCAGCCGATCCGGGTCACAGCAGTTCACCCCACACGATGAAGACAGGGTTCTGCGCCGCGAGACGGTGCGTGCCGTCCGGCAGCGGAGCGAAACGCGAGGCCTGCTGCAGAATCCCCTCGGCCTTGTAGCCGTGGCTCGCCAGATGCGGCAGCACGGCGCTCGCGCGCTCCAGCGACGCGAACGTCGCCACCAGCCGCGGCGGACGACGGTCCAGCACCACGCGCAGCACGTCCACCCCGCCGCCGCCGATGAACACCGCGTCCGGGTCCGGCAGCCGCGCCGCGTGGTCCGCCGCGTCGCCCGCACATATATATAGTCCTGTGCCGCCGTGCTTAGCAGCGTTACGCCTGATGCGTTCGCAGGACTGCGCGTCCCGCTCCACCGACAGCACGGCCGCGCCGCGCCGCGCGCACTCGATGCCGACCGAACCCGAGCCCGCGCCCAGATCCCAGATCAGCTGGCCGAACTTCGGACCCAGCAGCGAGACGACCAGGGTGCGCGTCTCCATCTTCGTGATCTGACCGTCCCGGTGCTCGAAGGCCTCGTCGGGCAGCGGCACGAACGACGACGCGTCGGTCGCCGTCACCCCGCCGGCCCGCGCCCCGGCCAGCCAGCCGGCCGAATCGCGCGCCGGGATCGGCGCGAGGAACAGCGCCACGTTCGGCTCCTCGGCCCTGACCTGCGCGGCCTCGGCGAGATTGTAGGAGAGCACCCGCTCCTGGTCCGTGCCGAGCCGCTCCGCGATCCAGACGACCCGGTCGCTCGGCTTGAGGCCCGCGGCGAGCAGCGACTTCGCCAGGTCGCGCGGCCTGGCGTGCGGCCCGGTGAGCACCGCGACCTTGGGATGCGCCAGGCACGCGTTCACCGCGCGTCGCAGCGTCCTGGTCGAACCGCCGGAACCGCCGTGCGCCGAGACCACCGCGGCGTCGTCCCAGTCCAGCCGCACCGCGGAGAACGCCGCCGCCACCGAGGACACCGCCGGGATCACCCGGGCGACCTCGAGGCCGCCGGCCCGCAGCCGCCGCACGATGCCGAAGAAGCCGGGATCCCCCGACGCCACGACCACCGCGTTCCCGTCGTGCGCGGCCAGCGCCTCCAGCGCCGGCTCCAGCGCGCCGACGGGGATCGTGCGCACCCCCGGGGGGATCGGCACCGCCTTCGCCGCCAGATGCCGCGCCCCGCCGACCACCAGGGTCGCCGAGGCCAGCACCGCCAGCGCGTCCTCACCTAAATCAGCACCCGAATATCCAACGACCGTGAGCTCACCCATGCCGCGCGTCCCCACCCTCTGCCCATTCCGCACTCGAGCCGACCAGCACCGTTCCGGTGAAGTCGACGAGCGCCACCCGGGCCCGCACGGCCCCGTCGCATTCCACCTGCGCGAAGCGCTCAAGCACCCGCGCGACCTGCTCGCACAGCGCGTCCGCGCAAGCGGGCAGAACATTGGAAGCATCCCAGAGTTCGTATACGTGCCGTGCGGTATTAGCTAACCGTACGCGGGCCCCGAGTTCCGGGTTTTCCGGAAACGCGCGTGTCGTGATCTCCGCGAGCACCTCGGTGTCCACGGCCGAACGCGTGTAGTGCGTCATCAGGACGCCCGCGGCCAGCTTCGTCAGCTTCCCGATCATCCCGACGAACACCACCTCGCGCACGCCCTGCTCCACACAGCGGCGCAGCGCGGCGCCGGTGAAATCGCCCACCTCGACGAAGCTCACCTCGGAAAGGTGCGGCAGCAGCGCCATCGCGCCCTTCTCCGTGCGGCCGCCCGTGCACAGCACCAGCGTCGCGTCGCCCTTCGCCCCCGCCTCGACCGCCTGGGCGGCCAGCACGCTCACCGCCTGCTCCACCGACGCCCGCCACGCCGCCGTCGAGAACGGCCGCACGATCCCCGTCGTGCCCAGGATCGAGATCCCGCCGATGATCCCGAGGCGCCGGTTCGTCGTCTTGCGGGCCATCACCTCGCCCTCGGGCACGGAGATGACCACGCGCACGCCGCGCGCCTCCAGGTCCACCGCCTCGCCCACCGCGCGGGCGATCATCGCGCGCGGCACCGGATTGATCGCCGGACCGCCGACCTCCAGGCCGAGCCCCGGCTTGGTCACCACGCCGACGCCCACGCCGCCGTCGAGCTCGATCCCCGGGACCGCGCGCCAGGACGCCGTCGCCGTCAGATGCGCGCCGTGCGTCACATCAGGATCGTCACCCGCGTCCTTGACCACGACGGCCTCGGCTCGCTCGGCACCCGGTTCGCAGCGCTCCACGGCGAAGCGCACCCGCTGCGACCACGCGCCGTCCTTGCCCGGCAGCGCGATCTCCACCTCCGGCTGCGGATCACCGGTGGCCAACGCGAGCACTGCCGCCTTCGCCGCCGCCGACGCGCACGACCCCGTCGTCCAGCCCGAACGCAGCGCCTTCCCCGCACGCTCCTTCATCGTGCGCGGCAGGTCGGGCTCGCGGAGGTCACTCATGGTCTTGACAGCTTAAGGGCACGCCTGGCCTCGGGGTCCGCCCGCCGATGCTCGTGGAAATGGCCGGGGTGATACAGGTGCGAGCGCGTTCCCGAGGAGCCCAGCGCCGGACCGATCAGGAACAGCGTGTGCTTCCACAGCTTCCGCGCCTTCACGGTCTCCGCCATCGTGCCGACCGTGCACTGCACGATCTCCTCATCCGGCCAGGTCGCCCGCGAGGCCACGATCACCGGCGTGTCCGGCTCGTACCCGCCCGCGAGCAGCTCCGCCGCCAACTGCCCGCAGCGCGCGGCGGACAGGAAGACGGCCATCGTCGTGCCGTGCGCGGCGAAGGAGCGGATCGTCTCCCCCGGCGGCATCGGCGTCTTGCCGCCCTCCAACCGGGTGAGGATGACGGACTGCGCGACCTCGGGAACGGTCAGCTCGCGCTGGGCCAGCGCCGCCACCGCTGAGAACGCGGACACCCCCGGCACGACCTCGGTTTCGAGCCCGAGCCCGTGCGCGCGCTCCAACTGCTCCTGGATCGCGCCCCACAAGGCCGGATCGCCCGAATGCACCCGCGCCACCCGCAGACCCTCGCGCGCGGCCTGCTCGTAGTACGGCAGCACGCCCTCGATCGGCAGGGCGGCCGAGTCGACGACCACCGCGTCCGGCCGCGCGTGCTCCAGGATCTCCTCCTGCACCAGGCTCGACGCCCAGATCACGATGTCCGCCGCCCCGATCGCCCGCGCGCCGCGCAGGGTGATCAGATCGGCCGCGCCGGGACCCGCGCCGATGAAGGTGACCTTGCCGCGCACCGCGCTCACAGCTGCTCTCCTCGTCCACCGCGCGCCGGCGGCACGATCAGGGTCGTGAAATACGGCGCAGGACCGCCGTCCCGGGACTTCAGCGCCCCGATGCTCTCGGACTCAAGCCCGAGATCCGTCCCCAGCACGGCGCCCTCCCCGCGACCGGCGTCCTGCACGGCCGTCGTCACCTCATCCAGGAACCGGCCGCCCTTGTAGACGACCACGGTCCCGCTCCCCGCGAGCGCGTCGCGCACCTCGTCGAGCCCGGCCGTGGCGGGCACCAGCGTCAGCGGCTCCCGCCCTTCGGCCAGCCGCACATCGGCCCGCGCCGCGAGATCCTGCATGGCCGTGACTCCGGGAACCGTCTCGATCCGAATGTCCGCCGCGATCCCGGCGACCGTCTGCGCCAAGTACCCGAAGGTCGAGTAGACATTCGGGTCCCCGAGGGTCACGAAGCCGACGGTCCGCGCCCCACCCTCGAACGCCGCGACGACCTCGCGCGCCGCCGCATCCCACGCCGCCGAGCGCTCGGCCGTCACCCCGCCTTGATCATCGAGCGCGAAAACCAGCCGCCGCGCCGCGACTCCCGTGGCCGCGCGCACGATCTGCTCAGCCCGCGACTCGCGCTCCAGCGACGTCGTCGGCGCGAACACGACCTCCGCCTCCCGGAGCACCCGCGCCGCCTTCAACGTCAGCAGCTCCGGATCCCCCGGCCCGACACCGATTCCGACCAGCGTCCTCATAGCGCCGCCCGCACGATCCGCCGCGGCGTATCCGGCGCCCCGGCCCAGTGAAGGTGCAGGTAGGACGCATGCAGCCGAGCCGAAGCGAAGCCTTCGCTCACGGTCGCCCCATCATTCCCACGCCACATCCAAGCCGCATCCGCCGAAGCCCCCGGGCTGAGCGCCGTCCGATGAAACTCATGCCCGTTGAGCCGCGCACCCTCATCACAGAGCACTGACCCGGAGGCCGCCACGGCCTCCCGATAACCCAGCGTCAGCCGCTCCGTCATCACGGCCTCGGCCTCGACGACCCCGCACATCGGCACGCCGTCCAGCGACTTCGCGAGATACAGCAAGCCCGCGCACTCCGCCGCGATCACGCCACCGGAGGCCGCGAACCCGCGCACATCCTCGAGCAGCGAACCGTTCTCCGCGAGCGCCGACGCGTACACCTCGGGAAACCCGCCGCCGATGACCAGCGCCGACGTACCCTCGGGCAGCCGCTCCGCGTGCAGCGGATCGAAGGTCACCACCTCCGCGCCCGCGGCCGCCAGCAACTCGGCGTGCTCGGCATACGAGAACGTGAACGCCGCGCCCCCGGCCACCGCCACCACCGGCCGCCGCCCGCTCACCGGGCCGCCGACCTCGGCGATCGCCTCGTCCGGCGACCACGAAGCCGCCTCGCCGACCGGACCCGCGCCGGCCGCGATCCGCTCGATCGCGTCCAAATCAAGGTTCTGTGAAACTAGGTCGGCCAGGGCGTCCACCGTCGCCGACGCATCCGGCGCCCGCTCGGCCACCGGCACCAGACCCAGATGCCGCGACGGCGCGGCCACGGCATCGGATCGGTGCAGGACCCCCAGCAGCGGCACGCCGATCTCATCCAGCGCCGAAGCCAAGATCTCGCGATGCCGCTCAGAACCGACCCGGTTCAGCACCACCCCGGCGACCCGAATCCGCCGATCAAACCCCCGAAATCCATCGACGAGCGCCGCGACAGATCGCCCCTGAGCGGTAGCGTCCACGACCAGGATCACCGGCGCATCGATCAAGGTCGCCACGTGCGCCGTGGACGCGAACTCGCCACGCCCCACCGCGCCGTCGTACAACCCCATGACGCCCTCGACGACCGCGATGTCCGCCCCCGCCGCGCCGTGCGCGAAGACTCCGACAGTCCGCGACTCACCGAGCAGAAACGGATCCAGGTTCCGCCCGGGACGCCCGGCCGCCAGCGCGTGGTACCCCGGATCGATGTAATCGGGCCCGACCTTGAACGGCGCCACCCGCCGCCCCCGCCGAGCGAATGCCGCGATCAGCCCCGTGGCCACGGTCGTCTTCCCATGACCCGAGGCGGGCGCGGCGATCACCAGACGCGGCGTACGCACCACCGCGCCCGTCACCACTCGATCCCCCGCTGGCCCTTGCGGCCGGCGTCCATCGGATGCTTGACCTTCGTCATCTCGGTCACCAGATCGGCGCACTCGACCAGCGCCGGCGCCGCGTCGCGCCCCGTGATCACCACATGCTGGGTCCCCGGCCGCTCCCGGAGGACCGACACGACCTCATCGACGTCCACCCACCCCCACTTCATCGGGTAGGTGAACTCGTCCAGCAGATAAAGCTTGTACGTCTCCGCAGCCAAGTCCCGCTTGATCTGCTCCCACCCGGCACGCGCATTGTCCGCCTGCATCTCAGGGTCCGAATGCAGGTCGCGCTGGATCCAGCTCCAGCCCTCGCCCATCTTGTGCCAGGCGACCGGCGCGCCCTGCCCGGTCTGCTCGTGCAGCGCGCCGAGCGTCTTGAACACCGGCTCCTCGCCGATCTTCCACTTGGCCGACTTCACGAACTGGAACACGCCGATCGGCCACCCCGCGTTCCAGGCCCGCAGCGCGAGCCCGAACGCGGCCGTGGTCTTCCCCTTGCCGTGACCCGTATGGACAACGGTCAACGGCAGGGCCCGACGCTGCTTGGTGCTCAGGCCGTCGTCCGGGACATACTCCGGTCTTCCCTGCGGCATGGCTGATCAGGCCGCCTTTCGCATCGACGTGGCGTTCCGAACGGTCCGATCCAGCGCCTGCGCCGACAGCGACCCCATCGGCACATGCTCCCCGCCGAGACAGTCGGCGAGCTCCGCGGCGAGCCCGAGCCGCACCGGCCCCGACTCGCAGTCCACGACGATGCTCGTCACCCCCGCCGACGCCAGGAACCCGGCCGCCCGCCGAGCCTGCGCCACCGCGCCGGTGCCCCCGGTCGCCCGCCCGTCCGTGACCAGCACCAGCAGCGCCCGCCGCCGCGGATCCCGCAGCCGCTCCCGCCGCACCACGTCGTACGAGGTCAGCAGCCCGGCAGCGAGCGGCGTCCGCCCACCCGTGGGCAACGCCGCCAAGCGCGCGGCCGCCGCCTCGACTGAGCCGGTGGGCGGCAACGCGACCTCGGCCCCACTCCCCCGGAACGACACCAAGCCGACCTTGTCACGCCGCTGATAAGCATCCAGCAGCAGCGACAGGACGGCCCCCTTCACCGCGGTCATCCGCGCCCGAGCCGCCATGGACCCGGAAGCGTCGACCGCGAACAGCACCAGGTTCCCCTCCCGATCCCGCCGCACCGCCGTACGCAGGTCGGCGGCCCGCAACTCCACCACCCGCCCGCCCGAGCCGCGCCGCTCCCCCTGAAACGGAGCCGCCGCCCGCAACGTGGCCGGAAGATGAATCACCCTCCCCCGCACCGACGCAGGCCGCTCCGCCCCCACGGTCCGCCCCCGCCCGTTCGACCGCCCCGCCGACCGACGCCCCGGCACCCCCTCGCCCACCCCGGGCACGGAGAACAGCCGAGTCCGATAGGTCTCCCCGGCGGCGACGGCCGCCTGCTCGGACGGCCCGGCGGCCGATGACGCCCGCTCAGAAGACGCCTGCCCAGCACTCGCCTCACGCTCCCCCTGCGGTCCCCCCGGGGCACTGGGCCTGTTATCTGGCGCCGAGGAGCCGCCCTCGCCCGGACCGCCGCCTTCGCCCGCGCGCGGACCGCCGCCGTCGTCGGCCGACCCGCCGCCGTCCGGACCGCCGCCGTCGCCATCCGCCCCGCCACTACCATCGCCGCCGCCGCCACCGCCCCCATCACCATCGCCATCGGGCCCGTTATCTTCGGGGTCCTCGGCGGCGCGGTCGAGCTGGTCCTGGTCCAGGCCCGGGGCGTCGAAGGGGTTGCGGCGCCGGCGGTGCGGCAGGGCCAGGCGGGCCGCGTCACGGACTTCCTCGGCGGTGACCGTCCTCAGGCCCCGCCAGGCCGCCAACGCGACCGCCGCTCGGGCGGTGACCAGGTCGGCGCGCATGCCGTCCACCTCGAAGGCGGCGCAGATGCGGGCGATGCGCTCGAGCTCCGCGTCGGGCAGCACCACCTTCGGCAGGGCCTCGCGGGCCGCGGCGATCCGGCGGCCGACCTCCTCGTCGGCCGACTGCCATCGGGCGCAGAACGCCGCGGGGCCGGCCTCGTAGGCCAGGCGGCGGCGGACGACCTCGGCGCGCTCGCGCGGCTCGCGGCTGGCCACCACGTCCACCGTGAGGCCGAAGCGGTCGAGGAGTTGGGGGCGGAGTTCGCCTTCCTCCGGGTTCATCGTGCCGACCAGCAGGAACCTGGCAGCGTGCCGGACCGAGACGCCGTCGCGCTCCACGTGGGCCTCGCCCATGGCGGCGGCGTCGAGCAGGACGTCGACGAGGTGGTCGGGCAGCAGGTTGACCTCGTCCACGTACAGCAGCCCCCGGTGCGCGGCCGCCAGCAGGCCGGGCTGGAAGGCCGCCTCGCCGCGGCCCAGCGCGCGCTCCAGGTCGAGGGCGCCGGTGAGCCGGTCCTCGGACGCGCCGATCGGGAGTTCGACCAGGCGCGCGGGGCGGGTCGCGGACTCCGCGCCGCGGTGCGGACCGTCGGGGCAGCCGGGGTCCGGCGCGGCGGGCTCGCAGGAGAAGCGGCAGCCGGGCACGGCGTCGACCGCGGGCAGCACGGCCGCGAGCGCGCGGACCATCGTGGACTTCGCGGTGCCCTTCTCCCCGCGCACCAGCACCCCGCCGACCGCCGGGTGCACCGCGTTGAGGATGAGCGCCAAGCGCAGGTCGTCCTGGCCGAGTACGGCCGAAAAGGGGAAACGCAACACTGCGCCTTTCTTCTCTCCGGGAGCCCACGCCCGGCCGAGCAAGCCGATGAAACGATCACGGGGTCGGCGGCCAGTTCCTGACTCGCGCCGCGCCACCTCCGGGTGGACGGGCGTTGACAGTGGCGGGACCGTTCCGGACTCTCACCGGATTCCTGCGCTGCCGACGGCTATGAGCATAACGGCCGCCGATCGGGCCGTCGCGCCGCCTACCGCTCTTGGACCGCTGGCGGCACAATGTGCAGCATGAAGAAGCTGATCAACGCGCCGGAGTCGGTGGTGTCTGACGCGCTCGCGGGACTGGCCGCCGCGCATCCCGGGCTCGCGGTGGACGTGGAGCGCCGTATCGTACGCCGCGCCGCCCACGCGGCCACGGCGGGCAAGGTCGCCTTGGTCTCCGGCGGCGGATCAGGGCACGAACCCCTGCACGCCGGCTTCGTCGGCCCGGGCATGCTCGACGCGGCCTGCGCCGGAGAGGTGTTCACCTCGCCGGTCCCGGACCAGATGCTCGCCGCGGCGCAGGCCGTGGACGCGGGCGCCGGGGTGCTCTTCCTGGTCAAGAACTACACGGGCGACGTGCTCAACTTCCAGATGGCGGCCGAGCTGCTCGAGGACGAGGACATCGCCGCGCGCACGGTCCTGATCAACGACGACGTGGCCGTGGAGGACTCGCTCTACACGGCCGGACGGCGCGGCACCGGGGCGACGCTGTTCGCCGAGAAGATCGCCGGAGCGCTGGCCGAGCGCGGTGCCGACCTCGCCGCCGTCGCCGCGATGGCCGAGCGGGTCAACGCGAACAGCCGCTCCTTCGGCATCGCGCTCGGCCCGTGCACCACGCCCGCGGCCGGCCGGCCCGGCTTCGAGCTGGGCGAGGACGAGATCGAACTCGGGATCGGCATCCACGGCGAGCCGGGGCGGCGGCGCGCGCCGATGGCCCCGTCCGCCGAGCTCGCCGAGGCCGCGGTCGAGGCGATCTGCGCCGACCTGGACTTCACCGGGGACGTGATCGCGCTGGTCAACGGCATGGGAGCGACTCCGCTGCTGGAGCTGTACGTGGTCTACAACGACGTGCAGAACGCGCTGAAGTCGCGCGGCGTCAGCATCGTGCGAAACCTGGTGGGCGACTACGTGACCAGCCTGGACATGCCCGGCTTCTCGGTCACGCTGTGCCGCGCCGACGCCGACCTGCTCGAACTGTGGGATGCGCCGGTCAACACTCCCGCACTACGGTGGGGCGCGTGAGCGAAAGCGAGGCGGACCTCGGCGTCGGCTTCTTCCTGGACTGGATCACGCGCGCCGCGGACGCGGTGGCGGCCGACAAGGACCGGCTGACCGGCCTGGACGCGGCGATCGGCGACGGCGATCACGGGACGAACCTGAACCGCGGGTTCACGGCGGCGCGGGCCGCGCTGGAGGCGAAGCCGCCGGGGTGTCCGGGCGCGGTGCTCGTGCAGGTGGGCACGACGCTGATCTCCTCGGTCGGCGGCGCGTCCGGACCGCTGTACGGCACCGTCTTCCGGCGCACCGGCAAGGCGCTCGGCGAGGCGGAGAAGGTGAGCGCGCCGGAACTGGCGGCGGCGCTCGCGGCCGGGCTCGCGGGCGTGCAGAAGCTCGGCGGCGCGGTCGTCGGCGACAAGACCATGGTGGACGTCTTCGCCCCGGCCGCCGACGCGCTCACGCGGGGTCTGGCGGACGGCGCCTCTCCGGAAGACGCGCTGGCCGCGGCCGCGGGCGCGGCCGAGCAGGCGGCACTCGCCACCATCCCGCTGCGGGCGCGCAAGGGGCGCGCCAGCTATCTCGGGGAGCGCAGCGAAGGGCACGAAGATCCGGGTGCCGCGTCGGCCGCGCTGCTCTGGCGCGCGCTGGCCGACACCGCCGCCGGGCGCGCCCGGTAGGATGTCGATCGTGAAACTGGTCGGCGTCGTCCTCGTCTCGCACAGTCCGAAGCTCGCGGAAGGGCTGGCGGACCTCGTGCGCGAGCTCGGCGGCGACCAGGTCCCGATCATCGCCGCGGGCGGGATGGACGACGGGAGCCTCGGCACCAGCTACGGCCGGATCGAGCGGGCCGTGCACGAGGCGGACCAGGGCGCGGGCGTCCTGCTGCTCGGCGACCTCGGCAGCGCGCTGCTGACCGTCAAGACCCTGCTGGACGAGGGCGTGGGCCAGGAGGCCAGGGCCGTGCTCGCGGACGCCCCCTTCGTCGAGGGCGCGGTGGCCGCGGTGGTCACGGCCTCGGCGGGCGGCGACCTGGAGTCGGTGCGCGCCGCGGCCGAGGAGGCCCGGCTGTTCCGCAAGCTGTAGAACCGCATCGTGCCCATCAAGGACGCTGATATAGCCCGTGCCCTCGGCCCCGTGCTGGCCGGCAGCCGCGCGGAGGTCGCCCGGCGCCTGCACGCGGAACCGGACGGGGTGCACCGCGCCGCCATGCCGGACGGCTCGGCCGTCTGGATCGTGAGCCGCCACGAGCACGTCAAGGCCCTGCTGGCCGATCCCGTGCTTTCGCTCAGCAAGCTCAACTCGCGCGGCGGCTACCAGGGCTTCGCCCTGCCCCCGGCGCTGGACGCGAACCTGCTGAACCTCGACGGGCAGGACCACGCGCGACTGCGGCGCCTGGTCGCGGCCGCGTTCACCGCGCGCCGGACGGACGCTCTGCGCGGCGGCATCCAGGAGGCGACGCACGCCCTGATCGACGCGCTCCCGGACGGCGGCGCCGACCTGATCGCCGCGTTCGCCGGACCGCTTCCGGTCGCGGTCATCTGCGGGCTGCTCGGCGTCCCCGAGGAGCAGGGCGCGGTGCTGCGCGAGTGCACGCGGATGCTGTTCGCGCCGGGCAGGTTCGGTCCGGGCGACCTCGCCGAGGCCATGAAGCGGCTCGTCGGCGTGCTCGCCGCGCTCATCGCCGCCAAGCGCGTCGAGCCCGCGGACGACCTGCTGTCCGCGATGATCGCCGCGCGCGACGGCCAGGACCGGCTGTCGGAGGACGAACTGCTGTCGCTGGCGTTCCTGATCCTGCTCGCGGGCTATGAGAACTCCGTCCACCTGATCTCGGCCGGCATCGCGCGCCTGCTCACGCACCCCGACGAGGCCGCGGCGCTGCGGGCCGAGCCGGACCCGCACACGGAGGCGGTCGGCCGCGCGGTCGAGGGCTTCCTGCGCGAGGACCACCCCGTGACCACGGCGATCCGGCGCTTCCCCGTGCGGGACGTGCGCGTCGGGGACACGGTGATCCCCGCCGGTGACACCGTCCTGCTCGCGGTCGACGCCGCGAACCGGGACGCCGAACGCTCCGAGGGCCACCTCACCTTCGGCCACGGCGTGCACTACTGCCTCGGCGCGCCGCTCGCCCGCCTGGAGACGCGCATCGCCGTCTGGACGCTGCTCGACCGCCTCCCCGACCTCGCGCTCGCCGTGCCGTACGCGGAACTGCCCTGGAAGAACGACCACCGCCAGCGCGCGCTGACCGAGCTTCCGGTCACCTACGGCGCGCCTGTCGGAAGGCGCGGCTAGTATCCAGGCATGGGTAGGCAGATCGCGCTGCTGCGCGCCGTCAACGTGGGCAAACGCCAGGTTCCGATGGCGAAGCTGCGGGAGCTGATGGCCGCCGCGGGCTTCGAGGACGTGGCGACGTACCTCCAGTCGGGCAACGTGCTCCTGGCCGACGGCGGACGGAGCGCGGCGGAGAACGGCGCGCGGCTTGAGAAGCTGCTGGAGGAAGAGTTCGGCTTCCCGGTCGAGTGCGTGATGCGCACGACGAAGCAGCTCGACGCCGTCCTCGCGGCCAATCCGCTGCCGGACCGCGTCGCGGACGCGAAGCGGTATGTCGTGACCTTCTTCGACCACTCCCCCGGCGCGGACCTCGTCGCGGCGCTGAAGCCCGAGGACTTCGCGCCGGACGAGTTCGCGTTCATCGGGGACGAGCTCTACTCGTGGAGCCCGAACGGCGTGCACACCAGCAAGTTCACCCAGCAGTTCCTGACCCGCAAGCTCAAGGTCCAGGTGGCCACGGGCCGCAACTGGGACACCGTGCGCAAGCTGCGCGAACTCGCCGGCGACTGAGTCTGCCGGGGCTCACTCGCCCTCGAGATCGCCCTCCAGCTCCAGGTAGACCTCGCGCAGCCGGTCGATCGTCGCGGTGTCGGGCTCGGCCCAGAGCTTGCGGTCGGCGGCCTCGAGCAGGCGCTCGGCGACGCCGCGCAGGGCCCAGGGGTTGGACTTGCGCATGAACTCCGCGTTGGTCTCGTCGAAGACGTAGGCGGCGGCCAGCTTCTCGTACATCCAGTCGTCCACGACGCCCGCGGTCGCGTCGTAGCCGAAGAGGTAGTCGACGGTCGCGGCCTGCTCGAAGGCGCCCTTGTAGCCGTGCCGCTGCATGGCCGCGATCCACTTGGGGTTCACGACGCGTGAGCGGAAGACGCGGTGGGTCTCCTCGGCGAGCGTGCGGGTCTTGACCGCGTCCGGGACGGCGCTGTCGCCGACGTACGCGGCCGGAGAGCTGCCGGTCAGCGAGCGGACGTAGGCGATCATGCCGCCGTGGTACTGGAAGTAGTCGTCCGAGTCGACGATGTCGTGCTCGCGGGTGTCCTGGTTCTTCGCGGCGGCCTCGATGCGGCGGAACGCGGAGTCCATGTCGGCGCGCGCCTCGCGGCCGTCGAGCCCCTTGCCGTACGCGTAGCCGCCCCAGACCGCGAAGACCTCGGCGAGGTCCGCGTCGGAGTCCCAGTTGCGCGCGTCGATCAGCGGCAGCAGGCCCGCTCCGTAGGCGCCGGGCTTCGAGCCGAAGATGCGGGTCGTGGCCCGGCGGCGGTCGCCGTGGGACCGCTCGTCGGCGGCCGTGTGCGCCCGGACGTAGTTGAGCTCGTCCGGCTCGTCGAGCTCCGCGACGGCCTGGATCGCGTCGTCGATCAGCGCGATGACGTGCGGGAACGCGTCGCGGAAGAAGCCTGAGATACGAACCGTGACGTCGATGCGCGGGCGGGCCAACTCGTCCGGTGGGATGATCTCGGTGCCGGTGACGCGGCGGGACGCGGCGTCCCAGGTCGGGCGCACGCCGAGCAGGGCCAGGATCTCGGCGAGGTCGTCGCCCTGGGTGCGCATCGCGCTGGTGCCCCACACGGTGATGCCGACCGAGCGCGGGTACTCGCCGGTGTCCTCCTTGTGCCGGGCGAGCAGCGATTCGGCGAGCGCGCAGCCGACGTCCCACGCGGTGCGGGACGGGATGGCCTTCGGGTCGACGGAGTAGAAGTTGCGGCCGGTCGGCAGAACGCCGACCAGGCCGCGGGTCGGCGAGCCGGAGGGGCCGGCGGGGACGTAGCCGCCGTTCAGGGCGAGCAGCACGTTGTCGATCTCGTCGGTGGTGCGCAGCAGGCGCGGGACGACTTCGGCCGCGGCGAATTCGAGGACCCTCGCGACGTCGGGCGACGGGGCGTCCACGGCGCCGGCGTTCCAACCGGCGGCGGCCAAGGCCTCGATCAGCTCGCGCGCGGCGTCCTCCAGCGCGTCCACGTGGTCCGGGTGCGTCTCGGCGTCCTCGGGCAGCCCCTGCGCGGCGGCGAGCGCGCGGCGCAGGCCGGGGAGCGCGCCGTGCACGCCGCCGAAGACCTGCTTGGCCCGCACGATCGCCAGCACGTCGTTGACCAGCTCGGCGCCCTCCGGCGCGCGGCCGAGGATGTGCAGGCCGTCGCGGATCTGCACGTCCTTGATCTCGCACAGGTAGCCGTCGACGTGCAGCACGAAGTCGTCGAAGTCCTCCTCGCCGGGCATCACCTCCTGATGCAGGTCGCGGTGCAGCTCGGCGGAGGTGACGACCTCCCAGATCTGCGCGCGCAGCGTCGGGACCTTCGCGGGGTCGAGCGCCTGGACCGTGGCGTACTCGTCGAGCAGCTGCTCCAGCTTCGCGAGCTCGCCGTAGGCGTCGGCGCGGGCCATCGGCGGAATCATGTGGTCGATGACGGTGGCGTGCGCGCGCCGCTTGGCCTGCGTGCCCTCTCCGGGGTCGTTCACGATGAACGGGTAGACCAGCGGGAGTTCGCCGAGCACGGCGTCGGGGGCGCAGGACGCCGACATACCGAGGCCCTTGCCGGGCAGCCACTCCAGCGTGCCGTGCTTGCCGAGGTGCAGCAGCGCGTCGGCGCCGAAGGTCTGCTCCAGCCAGCGGTACGCGGCCAGGTAGTGGTGGCTCGGCGGCAGGTCGGGGTCGTGGTAGATGGCGATCGGGTTCTCGCCGAAGCCGCGCGGCGGCTGGATCATCAGCACGACGTTCCCGAAGGTCAGCGAGGCGAGCACGATGTCCGAGCCGTCCACGTAGAGCTGTCCGGGGGCCTCGCCCCAATGCTCGAGGATGCCCTCGCGCAGCGCGTCCGGGAGCCGGCCGAACCAGGCCTCGTAGTCGCTCAGCGGGACGCGCGCGGTGGCCGTGGCGAGCTGGTCCTCGGTGAGCCATTCGACGTCGTGGCCGCCGGCCGCGATCAGCGAGTGGATGAGCTGGTCGCCGTCCTCGGGGAACTCGCCGATCGTGTACCCGGCCTCGCGCATCGCGCGCAGCAGCCGGACCGCGGAGGCCGGGGTGTCGAGGCCGACGGCGTTGCCGATGCGCGCGTGCTTCGTCGGGTAGCTGGAGAGCAGGATGCCGATCCTCTTGTCGGCGTTGGCCTTCCGGGACAGCCGGGCGTGCCGCACCGCGATCCCGGCGACCCGCGCCGCCCGCTCGGGGTCCGCGCGGTAGACCGGGATGCCGTCCTCGTCGAGCTCCTTGAAGGAGAACGGGACCGAGATCAGCCGGCCGTCGAACTCGGGGATCGCGACCTGCATCGCGGCGTCCATCGGGGAGATCGCCGCGTCGGAGCCCTCCCAGGTCGCGCGCGAGGTGGTGGTCGCGATGCCCTGGATCACCGGGATGCCGAGGTCGCGCAGCGCGCCGACGTCCCAAGCGTCCTCGTCGCCGCCCGCGCTCGCGTCCGCGGCCACGGCGCCGCCGCCGGCCAGCACGGTCGCGATGAGCGAGCCGCAGCCGCTCAGCAGGCCGACGAGGCCCTCGTCGGACTCGGCGCGCAGGGAGCGCAGCGAGGAGCAGAAGATCGGGCGCGCGTTCGCCCCGGCCTGCTCGACGGCGTCGCAGAGCTCGTCGACGAAGCCGGTGTTCCCGGACAGCTCGTGCGCCCGGTAGTAGACCACGCCGACCGTCGGCCGCCCGGGATCCTCGGTCCGGCCCGCCCGGACGCCGAATTCGGGGGCCCGCAGCACGTCCTCGGGCTCAGCCTCCTGATTCTCCAGGTAGCGAGCCAGTCGGCCGAGGTTCTCCGGGCCGCCCGCGATCAGGTAGCGCGAGGCGTTGGCGACCACGTGCACCGGCACCGATGACAGGGCCATGAGATCCGCGTCCGGGACCGCCTCGCCGCCGAGGGCCACCGTCGGCACCCCCGCCCGCGCCAGCGCCGCGAGCCCCGCCTCCCAGACCCGCGCGCCGCCGAGCAGCCGCACCACCGCGACGTCGACGCCGTCGAGCAACGCCGGCAGTTCGGCGTCGGCCAGCCGGGCCGGGTTGGCGACCCGGTACCCGGCCGCCGCCGCGCGCGCGGCGAGCAGGTCGGTGTCCGCGGTGGAGACCAGCAGAATCGTCACGTGGGTTACCCGGTCTTTCCGTCTTCCGGCGGTGATTCGTACAGCTCGGAGTCTACGCAGGCACCCGGCCTTTATCGGATCGTCACCCTTCGGCCGCACGCCATCCACCCGCCAATACGTTCAAAACATGATCGGTGGTGCTAGGTTCGACGTCGTGGCCATCCACCACGCCGCCGAGACCGGCTACGAACTCGCCGCGGCGGACTACGAGCGCGTCCGGCCCTCGTATCCGACCCGCGCCCTCGCCGTGCTCGCCGACGCGCTGGACCTCAAGGCCGGGCAACGGGTCGCCGACCTCGGCGCCGGAACGGGGAAGTTCACCCGGCTGCTGGCGCTGACCGGGGCGAAGGTCGTGGCCGTGGAGCCGGTGCCCGCGATGCGCGAGCGGCTGACCGAGATCCTTCCGCAGGTCCAGTGCGTGGCCGGGATCGCCGAGGCGACCGGGCTGCCGGAGGCCGCGGTGGACGCCGTCGTAGCGGCGCAGGCCTGGCACTGGTTCGACGGCCCCGCCGCGCTCACCGAGATCGAGCGGATCACCGGGCCCGGCGGCCGGCTCGGCCTGGTCTGGAACACCCTGGACACCACGGTGCCGTGGGTCGCCGCGTACTCGCGGATCTACTCGACCTGGCGCACCGACGAGCTGCCGGTGCACACGGACGGCTCCTGGCGCGCGGCCTTCGAGGGGCGCCGCGGCTGGAAGGCGCTGAACTCGGCGCACGTGGCCAATCCGTACACGACCGACCGCGAGGGCGTGCTCGGCCAGGCGCTCACCTCCAGCCGTATCAGCACCCTGGGGGACGAGGCGCGCGAGGAGATCCGCCGCGAGCTGCTGGCCGTGCTGGACCGCTATCCGGAGACCCGGGGCGAGCGGATCGAGATCCCGTACGTCACGGACATCTACTGGACGGCAAAGCGCTGACCAAGCGCGGTCGCGACTTCTGCAAACCGGGGGCACCACCGCTAGGATGCGCTGTCGCTATCCATCCATATTCACAGAGCACTGAAGATTCGAACGGGGTTGGGGACGGGTTATGTCGTATCAGGATCCGAATCAGGCGTCCTTCGGGGCGCCGCAGCAGCAGGGCCAGCAGGCCTGGGGGCAGCAGAGCCAGCCGCAGGGGAGCTGGGGGCAGCCGGGCTCCGCCGGGCAGGCCTCGGGCCAGAGCTGGGGCGCCCCGCAGGGCCAGATACCGCAGCAGCCGAACTACGGCGCGCCGGGCTACGGCCAGCCGGGCCAGCCGCAGGACTTCAACCCGCAGCAGCAGTACGGGCAGCCCGGCTACCTGCCGCAGTCGGACTTCGGCTCGGGCGGCTACGGCCAGCCCGGCTACCCGATGGGCGGCATGCAGCAGAACAGCAAGGCGGCCACCTGGGCGCTGTGGCTGGGCATCCTCGGCGGCTGGGGCATCATCAACCTGGTCGTGTCGATCGTGGCGATCAGCGAGACCGGCCCCGGCAAGAAGCTGGGCCGCAACAAGGCCGTCACCGGCCTGATCCTGACCCTGGTCTGGGCGGCGGTCTGGATCGGCGTCACCGTCGCCGTGACCAGCCACGCCAAGGCCGTGGTCACCACCTACACCAACCCGATCACCGTCGCCACGACCACCGCCGACGGGGGCTCGACCGCGGGCGCGGGCGGCCTGCAGGCGACCGGCGCGGGCGACGACGCGGGTTGCCAGGCCGCGCAGACCGCGTACAACACGTACGAGAGCGCCATCACGGCGAACAGCTCGAACAGCCTGACCGCCATGCAGACGCTGGGCAACGCCTTCGTCGCGGCGTCGGACCAGAGCCAGGTCGCGGGCACCCAGCTCAAGACCGTCGGCAACGACTTCCTGTCCCTGGCGGGCGGCAACGCGCCCGCGTCGATGGTGACCGACATGGAGGCGCTGGACACGGCCTGCGGGATGACCTTCGCCGCCGGCTGAGCCTTAGAGCGTCCGAGGTTTCAGACGAGCAGTTTGACGATCGCCGCGATCCCGACGCAGACGATCACGGCGCGCAGGGCCGCGGGCGCAAGCCTGCGGCCCACCCGCGCGCCGATCTGGCCGCCGAGCACGGAGCCGAGCGCGATCAGTCCGGCGGCGGTCCACGCGACGTGGCTCAGCGCGATGAACAGCACGGCCGCGATCCCGTTGACCAGGCCCGCGAGGATGTTCTTCACGGCGTTCACCCGCTGCAGCGAGTCGGTGAACGCGATGCCCAGCATGGCGATCAGCAGCACGCCCTGGGCCGCGCCGAAGTAGCCGCCGTACACGCCGGTCGCGAACACCCCGAACCAGAGCAGCGGGCCGCCCGCCTCGCGCTGCGCCGTGCCCCGCTCCTCGCGCCGTCGCGCGGCCCACTTGCCGACCTTCGGCTGCACGACCACCAGCACCAGCGCGAGGCCGATGAGCACCGGCACGATGTCCTTGAAGGCCGAGCCGGGCAGGTTCAGCAGCAGGATCGCGCCGAGCGTGCCGCCGAGCAGCGAGAACACGCTCAGGGTGAGGGTTCTGCGACGCTGTCCGACGAGTTCGGCCCGGTACCCGTAGGCTCCGGAGAAGGAGCCGGGCACCAGGCCGATCGTGTTGGAGACGTTGGCCAGCACCGGCGAGTAGCCGAAGGCCAGCAGCGTCGGGAAGGTCAGCAGGGTGCCGGAGCCGACGACGGTGTTCATGATCCCGGCGGCGATTCCGGCCCCGAAGATCGCCGCGTACTCGGCGAGATCGTGGGCGACGGTCATCCGCCGAGTCTACTGATCCGTTCCGGCTCCGGTCCTTACCGTCTCGACGGGCGGATCGCTACTCGTCCCGCTTGAACAGCATGTCGGTCGGGTTGCGGCGCACCGCGGGGCGGTCGCCGGAGCGGGCCGGCGGCAGCGCCGCGGCCTCCTCGCCGTCCTCGACCTCCTCCTTGGCGTGCTGCTGCGGCAGCGCCGTGCCGCCGCCGTCGCCGAGGCCCGACATGTTGGCCTTGGTGAACGCGCTGCCGATCCCCTCGACCGCCTTGCCCAGCTCGCTCGGCACGATCCACACCTTGTTGGAGGAGCCGTCGGCGATCTTCGGGAGCATCTGCAGGTACTGGTAGCTGAGCAGCTTCTGGTCGGCGTCGCCGTCGTGGATCGCCTTGAAGGTCTTGGAGATCGCGCTCGCCTCGCCGTCCGCGCGCAGCGCCGCGGCCTTCGCCTCGCCCTCCGCCTTCAGGATCATCGACTGCCGCTCGCCCTCGGCGCGCAGGATCTCGGCCTGCTTGACGCCCTCGGCGGACAGGATCGTGGCGCGCCGCTCGCGCTCGGCCCTGACCTGCTTCTCCATCGCCTCGGTGATGTCCCGGTTCGGCTGGATGGTGCGCAGCTCCACGCGGCTGACCCGGATGCCCCAGCGGCCGGTCTCGCTGTCGAGCACGTCGCGCAGCTGCCGGTTCACCTCGTCGCGGCTGGTCAGCGTCGCCTCGAGGTCCATGCCGCCGATGATGTTGCGCAGCGTGGTGGACACCAGGTACTCGATGGCCTGGACGAAGTTCTGGATCTCGTAGGTGGCCCGGCGCGGGTCGATCACCTGGAAGTAGACCACCCAGTCGATGTAGACCAGCAGGTTGTCCTCGGTGATCACCTCCTGCGGCGGGAAGGGCATGACCTGCTCGCGCAGGTCCACCGTGGCGCGGACCCGGTCGGCGCCGGGCACCAGGAAGCGCAGGCCCGGCTCCAGGGTGCGCTTGTACCGGCCGAAGCGCTCGATCACCGCGGCGGTGGCCTGCGGGACCACCCGGATCGAACGGTAGACGTAGAAGATCACCGCCAGCACGACGACGACCACGAACACGACCAGACCGAGGGTGCCCATCAGGTCCTCGCCCCTCCCCAATCTCGGGTCACGCGGCTAGCAGAAGTTGATTCGAGCACGATTACACCACCACCGCGGTGGCCCCGTCGATCGCCGCGACGTGCACGGCTTCTCCGGGTTCGAAGATCCGGTCCGGATCCAGCGCCCGCGCGCTCCAGATCTGGCCCTCCAGCCGTATCTGGCCGCGGTGCTCGTCGACCCGCGCGGTCACGGTGGCCTGCTGGCCGACCAGCGCGGCGGCGCCGGTGCGCAGCCCGGGCCCGGACTGCCGGCGCACCGCGAGCGGCCGCACGAAGCCGATCAGGCCCAGGGTGACGAGCACGAAGCCGGCCAGCTGCCCGTACCAGGGCGCGCCCATCGCCGCGAGGACCGCGGCCACGGCGGCGCCGCCGAAGGGCATCAGGAACACGAGCGCGTTCGTCGCCAACTCGCCGAGCAGCAAGAGGACGGCCGCCAGGAGCCACCATTCCCACCCGTGCAAGGCCATAACGCCATCGTAGCGGGAGCTTGACGCGGCGTCAGCAATCTTGAAGCAAGACGGCCGGATCCGCGGCACGTGGCGGCGCGGATCCGGCCGAAGCAGGACCAGAAGTCAATATGTGTACGTTAAAGCCCGCGGGCGTAGTAGCGGCCCTCGTAGTTCTGCACCTGCAGCGGGATGCCGTAGCACGCGCTGAGGTTCTCCGAGGTGAGGGTGAGCTCGGTGGGGCCCGAGGCGACCACCGCGCCCTGCCGCAGCAGCAGCGTGTGCGTGAAGCCCTGCGGGATCTCCTCGACGTGGTGGGTGACCAGCACGGTGACCGGGGACGCGGGGTCGGCGGCGTGGTTGGCCAGCCGGCGCACCAGGTCCTCGCGGCCGCCGAGGTCCAGGCCGGAGGCGGGCTCGTCGAGCAGCAGCAGCTCGGGGTCGGTCATCAGGGCCCTGGCCACCAGGGCGCGCTTGCGCTCGCCGCTGGACAGGGTGCCGTAGGTGCGGTCGGCGAAGCCCTCCATGCCCCACCAGGACAGCAGGTCGTCGGCGCGCCCGGTGTCGGTCGACTCGTAGGTCTCGCGCCAGCGGGAGACCTTGCCGTACGCGGCGCTCAGCACCACGTCGCGCACCTTCTCGCGCCCGGGCAGCCGCGCGTCCACCGCGGCCGAGGTCAGCCCGATCCGGGTGCGCAGCTCGAAGACGTCGACCTTGCCGAGCGTGTCGCCGAGGACGGTGGCCGCCCCGGCCGTCGGGTGCATCTGCGCGGCGACGATCTGCAGCAGGGTCGTCTTGCCGGCGCCGTTCGGGCCGAGCACCACCCACCGCTCGCCGTCGGCGATGCGCCAATCGATCCCGGCGAGCAGCTTCTTGCCGTCCCGCACCACCGACACGTCGACCAGATCCAGCACGTCCGTCATGTGGCCAACTTATCGAATGCAAGGCCCCGAACGGTACCTTGGCCCCGTGGAACAGAACGTGACGTCCCCGGGTCGCACGCTGCGCGTACTGGTCTTCGGCGCTGATCGTCCGGGAGTGACCGCGGCACTCTTCGGAGTGATCGAACGGCACGCGGACGGACCGGGCGGCCTCGTCGTCGCGGACGTCGAGCAGATCGTGCTGCGCGGCCGGCTGGTGCTCGGCGTGCTGCTGACGGCGCCCGCCGACTGGGACGAGGCGGAACTGCGCCGCGAACTGCACCGCTGGGGCGTCGACTGGAAGCTGGACGTCGAGGTCAAGGCCGGGGTCGGCGACAACCAGCCGCGCCGCGCCGGCCGCAGCCGGGTCACCGTCCTCGGCCACCCGCTCACCCCCTCGGCATTAGGCCGAATGGCGGAAGAAGTGGCGGGAGCCGGCGGCAACATCGACCGCATCGTCCGGCTGGCCAAGTACCCGGTCACCGCGATCGAGCTGGACGTCTCCGGCATCGACCCCCTGGAGCTGCGCAAGCTGCTGGCCCCCGCCGCCGCCGCGTGCGGCGCCGACGTGGCGGTCCAGCGCGCGGGCCTGGCGCGCCGGGCGAAGCACCTGGTCGTGATGGACGTCGACTCGACGCTGATCCAGGACGAGGTGATCGAGCTCCTCGCCGCCCACGCGGGCTGCCTGAAGGAGGTGGCGGCCGTCACCGAGCAGGCGATGCGCGGCGAACTCGACTTCGCCGCGTCCCTCAAGGCCCGGGTCGCGCTGCTGGAGGGACTGTCCGACGAGGTGTTCGCCAAGGTCCGCGAGGAGGTCAGGTACACCCCCGGCGCCCGCACCCTGGTCCGCACGCTCAAGCGCCTGGGCTTCCAGGTGGCCATCGTCTCCGGCGGATTCACCCAGATCACCGACATGCTCGCCGCCGACCTGGGCCTCGACTACGCAGCGGCCAACACCCTGGAGGTCGTCGACGGCAGGCTCACCGGCCGCGTGGTGGGCGCCATCGTCGACCGCCCCGGCAAGGCCGAGGCCCTGCGCGGCTTCGCCGAGGCCGCGGGCGTCCCGCTCTCCGAAACCGTGGCCATCGGCGACGGCGCCAACGACCTCGACATGCTCGCCGCCGCCGGCCTGGGCGTCGCCTTCAACGCGAAGCCGGTAGTCCGGGCGCAGGCCGACACCGCGGTCAACGTCCCGTTCCTCGACACCATCCTGTTCCTGCTCGGCATCCCCGGCGACGAGATCGCCGAACTGACCGAGGCCGCGGCCGAGAAGCCCTGAGCCCGACGGACGGGGCCGGGTCGGGTCGATCGAGTCGGGCCGAGTCGAGGTCAGCCGTTCTTAGAGGCCCAGACGGCCAGCACGACCAGGACGGCGAAGATCGCGAGCATGCCGAGGCTGACGTAGAGCGCCTGCTTGTGCCCCGCCGACCGAGTGGTCTCCCGCCACTCGCGCGGCGGCCACTCCTCCTCGACGGCGTCCTGCGGTGTCTGATCCTGCGCGTCCACGTCCATGCGGGCCATGGTGCCACCCGTTCCCCGGAGGGGTGCGGGCGGGGGCGGGGGTTGCGGTCGGAGGCGTGGCCGGCTCGCCCGCTGGTCGGACAACCCGACGACCGGGCTCAGACCCCGGCCCTCAGACCTCCTGCTCCGCCAGGTGCTCCAGCACCGGCAGGGCCGCGCGCAGCGCCTCGTACTCGGCGACGGTGAGGTGGGCCACGCCCTCGGCGAGGGCGGCGTTGCGCTCGGTGCGCAGGCCTTCGAGGAAGCCGCGGCCCACGTCGGTGATGCTGAGCAGGAAGGAGCGGCCGTCCTGGGGGTCGCCGGCGCGGTGCAGGAGGCCTGCTTCGACCAGGCCGGAGACGGTCCTGGTCATCGACGGGGCCGCCACGCGCTCGCGGGCGGCGAGTTCGCCCAGGCGGATGGGGCCGACCTTCTCCACCGCCACCAACGCGGAGGTCTGGGAGAACGTCAGGTTGCCGGAGGTGCGCTGGACCATCCGGCGGTGCAGGCGGCCGATGGCCACCCGGAGCCGCGCGATCTCCTGCGGATCCGCGGCCGCGGGGTCTGCGGGGGCGGTCGGCTCGCTTGCTTCGGCGTTCACGGCACCAGGTTAACCGCAGGGGCCGTGCACGCGTCCTCGCGGCGCCGGTCAAGACCCTTACCGCCCCCCGAAAGGACCTGCGCATGTCACGGTCCTAAGGCGGCGGATCCACGCGCGGTGAAGGCGATCTCACGGCGAGTCAAGCCTGAACCAAGTTCGAGACGAAACGGTGACATGCCTCGGGTCGATCTGTTAGGTTCTGGCCTCAGCGCTTCCGGCGGACGTCGCAAACCGCGGCACCGGACGCGCCCGCCGAGTCCCCGTGAGGGGAGCCGGGGACCCAACTCACCAGGCCAGGGCCTGGGATCCCCGGGGTGAATCGGCCGAGTCCCGGCACGGGGCGAAGCCGTAGGGCGCCTTCTTCCGCCCGAACCCGTCAGCTAACCCGGTAGGCGGCCGAAGGAGAGGGCCGTTTACCCGACCGTGGGCAGTCACGCGAAACACAGCCGCAAATCGCCGATCGTCCGCTCCGACGCCAGCCAGTCCTGGACGCGCAAGTACCCGGCGATCACCGTCGCGGCGCTCGCCGGAACCGTCGTCGGCGCTCCGGGCGGTGTCGCCGCCGCGATGACGATCTCGGGCCACCACCCGACCACCACCCCCAACACGGCCACCGCGGACGTCGCCCCGGCCACCGCCGCCGCCACCTCGGCGAGCGCGTCGGCCAGCGCCTCCCCCACCGCCGCGCGCACCACGGCGACCCCGACGCCCAAGGTCTCGCAGGTCAAGATATCGGCGAAGGCCTCCGCGTCCGCCAGCGCCTCGGCGTCGGCCTCCGCGTCGGCGAGCGCCTCGGCCAGCGCCAGCGCGTCGCCCAGCTCCTCGAACCCCTACGCCTCGGTCACCTGGGGCGCGCTCGAGCCGGTCGCCGAGTACGGATCGCAGAACACGTTCACCCCGAGCACCGACCAGTGGGAGAACGCGCGCACGATCGTCGAGGTGGCCGAGAAGCGCGGCATGCCGCTCTACGCGGCCGTGGTCGCCGTCGCCACCGCGATCCAGGAATCGCAGCTGATCAACCTCACCACCGCGACCGACGCGGACTCGCTGGGCCTGTTCCAGCAGCGTCCCTCGATGGGCTGGGGCACCGCCTCGGAGCTGACGACGCCCTCGTACGCGGCGAACGCCTTCCTGGCCGCCCTCCAGGCCGACGCCCCGGACTACCAGAGCATCTACCTCTGGGAGGCCGCGCAGGACGTGCAGCGCTCCGGGTATCCGACCGCTTACGCACAGTGGCAGAAGCAGGCCACGACGATGGTGTACGACATCGTCAACGGGCAGGCTCCCAGCTAGTTCCGGCGCATCCGATTCGGCCGGAAACAGCCGAAAACTCATGAATTTCTCGGCAGAGCGTGGCCCGTCGGTCACGCTCTGTCCGTTTTGGACACGATTTGTGACAAGTCACGACAAGGTATGTATGGTCGTTGTCGTGCGACCGGCTGACGCCGTGAACTAAGTCCGGCACCGGGCGCACCCGCCGAGTCCCCGCGAGGGGAGCCGGGGACCCAATACGCCGCACGTCAGCGGCGGTCCCCGGGGCGAATCGGTCCCCTGGGTGCACATCGTGACCGGAGTCTTACTCCACGTGCATAAAGGACCGTAGGGCGAACCTCACCTTCCGCCCGAGCCCGACAGCTAACCCGGTAGGCGGCCGAAGGAGAGGCTGTCTTCACCGTGTCGTCGTTCCGCCATGCCCGCGCGTTCCTGCGCAACCCGATCACCCACGCCCCCGCGATCGGCCTCGCCGTCGCCGCGGTGGTCGTCGCCGTGGCCCCGCTGACCGCGGCCGCGTCCGCCAGGCCCGCCGCCGCCTCGACCCCGGCCCACGCGACCGTGCAGCACGCGGCCGCGCAGCACACGGCCGCCGCCCCGGCCAAGAAGAGCGCCGCCCCGGCCAAGCCGGCCGCAGCGAAGGCCGCCACCACCACGACCACCACCGTGACGCACACGGCCTCGAAGGCCGGGCACAAGGCGCACGAGTCCGCCTCGACCACGTCGTCGACCTCGACGACGGCGTCCTCGAAGCCCTATGCGGGCGTCGGCTTCTCCGCGCTCGAGCCGACCGGCACCGTGGGCTGGCAGCAGTCGTTCACCCCGAACTCGGACCAGTGGAACAACGCCACCGCGATCGTGCAGGCCGCCAAGGACCTGAACCTCTCGCCGTACGCCGCGACCATCGCCGTGGCCACGGCCATGCAGGAGTCCACGCTGCGCAACCTGCACTACGGCGACCGCGACTCGCTGGGCCTGTTCCAGCAGCGTCCGTCGATGGGCTGGGGCACCCCGTCCGAGCTGACCGACCCGACCTACGCGGCCAAGGCCTTCCTCAGGGAGCTGCCGTCGGGCTACCAGGGCATGAGCCTGTCCGACGCCGCGCAGTCCGTGCAGCGCTCCTTCGACGGCTCGCTCTACGCCCAGTGGGAGTCGCAGGCGGCTTATATGGTGCACGCGATCGCCAACTCCTGATCACGCTCCGGATCCGGGCTCGCCGCCGTGTGTGCGAGCCCGGATCTTTATTCTCCTCATGGAGACTCATCGCAGCTCAGTGCGCTAGTCTCCGGGTCATGGCCGATTGGGAGTTGCGCCCCGCCGAAGATGCGGACGTTGAGCAGATCGCGGAGTTACGCGCCGTGACGCTGCGCCCGGATCTCGAGCGGCTCGGGCGCTACGACCCCGATCGGGTGCGGCAGCGGCTGCGCGACGGATTCGACGCCGGACACACCTGGGTGATCGAGATCGAGGGCGCGTTCGCCGGCTGCATCGCGCTGCGCCCCGACGTGGACGCGCACTGGCTCGAGCACTTCTACATCGACCCGCGCTGGCAGGGCGAGGGGGTCGGCTCCGCGGTGCTGGCCGCGCTGCTCGAACGCTGCGACCGCGAGCGCCTCGTCGTGCGCGTCAACGTGCTGCACGGGAGCCGGTCGCGGTGGCTGTACGAACGGCACGGATTCACCGCCGTGACCGAGACCCCCGTGGACATCTTCATGCTGCGCGCCCCGCGCTGACCGGCTGATCAGGCCTCGTATACCAGGGTTCCGCCGACGTACGTGGCGGCCACCCGCGCCTCGTGGATCGCCTCGCCCGGTCCGGCGAAGGGGTCGCGGTCGAGCACGGCCAGGTCGGCGAGCAGCCCGGGGGCGATACGGCCGGTCCGGTCGAGGTGGTTCACGTACGCGGTTCCCGCGGTGTACGCGGTGAGCGCCTCGGCGAGGCCGATCCTCTCGTCGGGGGTGAGCGGGGCGCCGTCGCCGCCGGGGGTGACCCGGTTGACCGCGACGTGGATCCCCTGGATCGGGTCGGGGCTGGAGACCGGCCAGTCGCTGCCCGCCGCGAGCCGCGCGCCCGCGGCCAGCAGGCCCCGGAAGGGGTACTGCCAGCCGGCCCGCTCGTCGCCGAGGAGCGGGATCGCCAGCTCGTCCATCTGCGGCTCGTGGCAGGCCCACAGCGGCTGGATGTTCGCGACGGCGTCGAGGGCGGCGAAACGCGGCACGTCCTCGGGGTTCACGACCTGCAGATGCGCGAGGTGGTGCCGCAGCAGGCTCGGGCCGTTGGCCTTGCGGGCCGTCTCGAGCGCGTCCAGGGCCTCGCGCACGGCCCGGTCGCCGAGCGCGTGGAAGTGCACCTGGAAGCCCTCTGCGTCGAGCCCGGTCACGTAGCCGCGCAGCAGTTCGGGGTCCACGAAGCTGAGGCCGCTGTTCGGGCGCGCGCCGCCGCAGCCGCAGTACGGCGAGGTCAGCGCGGCGGTGCCGTTCTCGATGATCCCGTCCTGCATGATCTTCACGCTGCCCGGGTCGAAGCGCCCGTCGCCCGCCTCGCGCCCGATCCGGCGCCGCTCGAGGAAGCCCTCGATCTGCTCGGCGCCGCGGTCGCGCTCCCACCACAGGGCGCCGCGCACGCGGGCCGTGAGCCGGCCGGAGGCGGCCGCCCTGAGGTACACGCCGAAGTTGTCCGGCAGGCCGAGCCCGCTGCCGACCAGCGCGTCCTGCCAGGCCGTGACTCCGAGCGAGTGCAACAGGGCCTGGGCGCGGTCGAAGGCGGCGTCCATCTCCTCGTCGGAGACGTGCGGAAGCAGCCTCTCGACCAGGCCGATGGCACCCTCCTGCAGCATGCCGGTCGGCTCGCCGTCCGCGTCGCGCTCGACGCGTCCGTCGGCCGGGTCGGGGGTGTCCCGGGTGATCCCGGCGAGTTCGAGCGCACGGGTGTTGACCCAGGCGCCGTGGTGGTCGCGGTTCGGCAGGAAGACGGGGCGGTCCGGGACCACGGCGTCGAGCGCGGCCGCTGTCGGCAGGCCGTTCGGGAAGGCGTCGAGGGACCAGCCGCCGCCGGTGATCCACTCCTGGCCGGGATTCGCGGCGGCGTACCCGGCGATCGCGTCGAGGTACTCGGGTGCCGTGCGGAGCGCGCTCAGCTCGCAGCGGCCGAGTTCGAGCCCGCCGGAGACGGCGTGGATGTGCGAGTCCTGAAAGCCGGGGACGAGCAGCCTCCCGGCCAGGTCGACGTGCTCGGTGCGCGGCCCGGCGAGCTCCCTGGCGTGCGGGCCGACCGCGGCGATCCGTCCGCCGAGGACGGCGACCGGGCCCTCGGCGCCGAAGACCGGGCCGTTGTCGAAGAGGATGTCGGCGGAGCTCATTTACAGCGCGCTTTCTTCGAGGTTCGGAACCACGCCCACGGCGACGGTCCGCCGGGACGCGAAGTACGGTGACCGGCGTCCCCACTTCGCCCACGCGGACACCAGCACCCCGACCGCGACGATACTGAGCGGGACGAGGGCCAGGAACCTGCCGTTCTGCGCGTTGAAGGCGAAAGTGCTGACAGACTGCCAATCGCTGATCGCCAGGAAGGCGCCGAGGCCGAGCATCCCGACGGCGCTGATCAGCGGGAGGACCACCGAGCGCAGCGCGGGCCAGAGGCCGTCGCGCAGCTCGCCGCGGAATCGCCAGGCGCAGGCGAGCCCGGCCAGGCCGTAGTAGCCGGAGACGAGGGTGCCGACCGAGGTGGCCATCGCGGTGATGAACTGGTTGAGCGTGCCGATCCCGATCCCGAGCACGGCGATCGCCGCCGCGATGCCCGCGATCAGCAGTGTGCCGAGGGCCGGGGTGCCGTACTTCGGGCTGACCCGGGTCCAGGCGCGGCCGAGCGCCCCGTCGCGGCCCATGGCGAGCGCGCCGCGGGCGTTGGGCACGACGCCGGTCTGCAGGGAGGCGATCGAGGAGAAGAGCATCGCGAGCAGCGGCAGCGCGGCGATCGGCTGCTTGGCGATCTGGGTGCCGAGGTAGGGCAGCAGCTGGGCCCCGTTGGCGCCGAGCGTGTCGAGGGAGAAGTAGCGCTCGAAGCCGATCGCGGCGAGCAGGAACAGCCCGAGCATCAGGAAGATCGAGCCGAAGCCGGCCCGTGCGGAGTCGCGGGCGTCGTGCGTCTCCTCGGTGAGGGTGAAGGCGCTGTCCCAGCCCCAGAAGCAGTAGACGCACAGGATGATGCCGGTCGCGGCGAGCTTCGCCGACGGCGCGGTCAGCGGGTTGAACCAGGACAGCGCGACGGAGTGGGTGCCGCGGATCGCCGCGTATCCGCAGAAGCCGATCAGCACGACGTATTCGAACACGATCAGCGGGGTCTGGATCCGGGCGACCACGTCGGCGCCGCGCAGCGCGAGGTAGGTCAGGCTGATCAGCGCGACCAGGCCCACGATCGTGGACAGCGCGATCGAGCCCGGGTTCAGCGCCAGGCCGAGCACGCTGGTCAGATGGCACTCGTTCGCGAACGCGAGGACCAGCGAGCCGCAGACCTGGCTGCCGTAGGCGAGGTAGATCGTGGTGCCGGCCAGGCCGACCCAGCCGCACTGGAAGCCGAGCCAGGGGCCGAGGGTGCGCCCGACCCAGGTGTAGCTGGCGCCGAGGTCCCGCTCCACCCGGTTCAGCCGGCTGAAGGCGAGCGCGATGCCGAGCACGAGCACGGCGGCGATCAGCACCATGGCCGGGATCGCGCTGCCCGCGTCCAGGCTGATCAGGCCGAGGCCGATGCCGATGCTCAGGGTGGGCGCGGTGTTGGCCATCGCGATGACGGCCGTGCCCACCGGGCCGACGCTCTCGCGGAGCCGGTCCGGCCGTGCCTCCGGGGCGGATTGCGGATTAACCATCGAGTGTCCTTGGCTGGATGTGGACAAGAGGTTAGTGCTGTGACGTTGATGGTGGGGCCGCGCCCACGTTCTGTCAACGGTGTTGACGGAAAATTTCGGCGGCGGAAACGCGGGGCGGACGGCCGTGATTGAATGACCGCCATGGCCAGGGTCATCGAGGAGCGCCGGCGGAACACGCGGACGAGGGCCGGGGCGGTGCTGTCGGCGGACGCGATCGTGGACGCCGCCCTCGCCCTGGTCGGCGAGCACGGGGCCGCGCGGCTGTCCGTGCGCAGGCTCGGCGCCGCGATCGGCTGCGATCCGACGGCGATCTACCGCTACTTCGCGAGCGTGGACGAGCTCTTCCTCGCGATGGGCGACCGGCTGATCGCGCACACGCTGCAGGACTTCGATCTCGGCGAGGACTGGAAGCAGAACCTCCGGACCATCGCCAAGCGCACGTACGCCGAGTACGTCGCGCACCCCCGCGTGGCCATCGCCGTCGCGTCCCGGGTGACCGGCGGCGAGCACGAGCGGCGCATCATCGACCTCGTCCTCGGCGAGCTGCGGCGGGCCGGATTCGAGGGCGAGCAGGCCGTGCGGCTGTACCGGAGCTTCGGCGACTTCGTGCTCGCGTTCAGCGCCGTGGACGCGGACCTGCTGGCGCGCTCCGCGGAGGTCAGGGCCGCTGACGTGCGACGATGGGAGGACGCCTACGGGGACGTCGACGCCGCCGAGTTCCCGAACCTCGCGGCCGTCGCCCCGCTCGTGGTCCGGCACGCCGAGGTGAACACCTTCGAGCTCTGCCTCGAGTTGCTGCTGAACCAGTTCGAGAGCCTCGCCCCGGCGCCCGAGTAGTCGCTACCGTATTCGACATCTGAGGCACTACGGGTGGAGTGGGCCCCGGACGGCAGGGTCGTCGACCTGAGCACGCCCGGCGGCGCGTAATCCGGGTGACACCGCCCCGGGGCGACGGCCATACTCGGCCCTCATGGGCTACGTCGATCTCTCCGGGGTGGGCTTCAAGCTCCCCGACGGCCGGATGCTCTTCGCGGATGTCACCTTCCGGGTCGGCGAGGGCGCGAAGGTCGCGCTCGTGGGCCCCAACGGCGCCGGGAAGACCACGCTGCTGCGCCTGGTGGCCGGGGACACGACCGCGTCCGCCGGGACGATCTCGCGCGGCGGCGGGCTCGGCGTGATGCGCCAGTTCATCGGCATGATCGGCGACGACACGACCCTCGGGCAGCTCGCGCTCTCGCTCTCCGCGCCCCCGATCCGCGCGGCGGGCGAGCGCCTGGCCCGCGCCGAGCAGGCCATCGCCGCGCCCGACGCCACCGAGACCGCCCAGCTCAAGTACGCCGCCGCGCTCACCGCCTGGGGCGACGTCGGCGGCTACGAGCTGGAGGTCGTCTTCGACACCGTGGCCGTCGGCATCCTCGGCAAGTCCTGGGACGAGGTCCGCGACCGGCCGGTCAGGACGCTCTCCGGCGGCCAGCAGAAGCGCTTCGCGCTGGACCTGCTGCTGCGCGGGGACGAGGAGGTGCTGCTGCTCGACGAGCCGGACAACTTCCTCGACGTGCCCGGCAAGCTCTGGCTGGAGCAGCGGCTGAAGGAGAGCTCGAAGACGCTGCTGTACGTGTCGCACGACCGCGAGCTGCTCGCGAACACCGCGACCGCCGTCGTGGCCGTCGAGGGCGGCTCCGCGTGGGTGCATCCCGGGTCCTTCGCGTCCTGGCACGCGGCGCGCGCGGCCCGGCACGAGCGGCTGGACGAGGACCGGCGCCGCTGGGACGAGGAGCACGCGAAGCTCAAGGACCTGGTGCGGATGTACCAGGCCAAGGCGAAGTACAACTCGGACATGGCCACCCGGCTGCAGGCGGCGCGCACCCGGCTGGCGAAGTTCGAGGCGGACGGGCCGCCGCCGATCCCGCCGAAGGACCAGAACATCCGGATGCGGCTGGACGGCGGGCGCACCGGCAAACGGGCCGTCATGTGCGAGCAGCTGGAGCTGACGAACCTGACCTTCCCCTTCGACTTCGAGGCCTGGTACGGCGACCGGATCGCCGTGCTCGGCGCGAACGGCACCGGCAAGTCGCACCTGCTGCGGCTGCTCGGGCGCGGCGGCACCGACCCCGAGGGCGAGCCGCTGACCCCGCTCGCCCCCGTCGCGCACGAGGGCACCGCGCGGCTCGGCGCCCGCGTCGTGCCGGGGCACTTCTCGCAGACGCACGACCGGCCGGAACTGGTCGGCGCCACGCTCGTGGAGATCCTCTGGCGCGGCGACACGCGGCGCCCGAGCCTGCCGCGCGACCAGGCGATGCCCGCGCTCAGCCGCTACGAGCTGGCCGCGCAGGGCGATGTGCGCTTCGAGCAGCTGTCCGGCGGCCAGCAGGCGCGCTTTCTGATCCTGCTGCTCGAGCTGTCCGGGGCCACGCTGCTGCTGCTCGACGAGCCGACCGACAACCTCGACCTGGCCAGCGCGGAGGCGCTGGAGGCCGGGCTCGAGCGCTTCGCCGGCACGGTCGTCGCGGTGACCCACGACCGCTGGTTCACCCGGTCCTTCACCCGCTTCCTGCACCTCGGCGGGGACGGCGAGGTGCGCGAGGTGCCGGAGCCGGTCTGGGGCTGACGCGCCCTCAAACGGCCCAATCCGGCGCGCACCGCTCCATGACCGCGTGTTACCACGGAGTGACAGAGCGCGCCGGATCCGTCCGCGTGCCGGTGATCCGGAAGGGCACGGAACCCGCCATGCAACACACGCAGCAGATCTACGTCGCCGGGGTCGACTGGACCGGCGGTATCAACTCGATGTGGAACAGCTTCACGACCTGGGTGCCGCGCTTCGTCGGCTTCCTGATCGTGCTGGTCATCGGCTGGGTCATAGCCAAGCTGATCGGCCGGGCCGTGGAGAGCGTGCTGCGCCGCGTGCACTTCGAGCGCGTGATGGACCGCGCGGGGATGTCGCATGCGCTGGAGCGCAGCAAGTACGACGGGCCGAAGCTCGTCGGCATGATCGCCTACTACCTCATGCTGCTGATCGTGCTGCAGCTCGCCTTCGGCGTGTTCGGCTCGAACCCGATCAACACCGTGCTGCGCAGCATCCTCGCCTGGATCCCGCGCGGCCTGGTGGCGGTGGCGATCATCGTGATCGCGGCCATGATCGCGCGTGCGGTGCGCGACCTGGTTTCGAACGCGCTCAGCAGCCTGTCGTACGGCCCGATGCTGGGCAGCGCGGCCGCGGTCTGCATCATCGCCCTCGGCGTGTTCGCGGCTCTCGGCCAGGCCGGGATCGCCACCGCGGTCAGCGGCCCGGTGCTCACCGCGATCCTGGCCACGGTCGCCGGCGTGATCATCGTCGGCGTGGGCGGCGGCATGATCCGGCCGATGCAGCAGCGCTGGGAGCGGATGCTCGGCGCGGCCGAGCGCGAGGCCACCAACGTGGCCGGCTCGGTCGGCGGCGGCCGGATGGCGAGCAGCGGCGAGGCCTACGCCGCCGGGCACATGCAGGGCAGCCGGGCCGCCGAGGCCGAGGCGCGCCGGGCCCGGCAGGAGATGACCAGCGAGGGCGGCCCGATGGAGCCCGAGAGCTGATCCCCCGTCGAACGACCGTGGCCCGCATCCCCGAGGAAGGGGGATGCGGGCCACGGCCGTTCCCTTGGCGCCGGCTGCGACGACCGCTACGACGGGAGCGAATCCCGCCGCTTGTGCCGACCCGTCAGCCGGGCCCGGTTGCGGGTCCTCGGCGCCGAGAGCATCAGCCCCGCGCACGTCGAGCACCACTCGTCCGAGCGCCGGGCCGCCCTGAGCGCGGCCTTCGCGTTGACGAAGGAGTCGCCCTTCACGCCGTGCGTCTGGCACTCCACGAGGTACCGGTGCACGGCCTCGCCCTTCGCCGACGCGGGGGCGTCGGGCGCCTCGCAGTCCAGCACCCGCACGCGCACGCCGGTCTCCCGGTGGCGCAGGATGCGGTACACGTACGCGGCGCGCTCCGGCTGTCCGGCCGCGGCCCCGAGGCCCTCGGCGTGCAGGATCCTCGCCGCGCGGGCGCGGTACTTGTCGAGAGCCACCTCGGCGCGCCGCACCTGCTTCTTCGCGGTCTGCCGCATCCGGTGCTCCCTGGCCCGCTTCTCGTGCTGCGGCACGCCGCCCGAGTTGCTCGAGCTCATGACGTCGCCTCCCTCAGCCGGGTCCGCGCGCGGTGGCGCACCCGGCGGCTGTTCGCGACGGCCTCCGCGCAGCCCGCGCACCAGGTGTGCGAGGCCTTGACCGTCTGGATCGCGGCCCGGTGGTGGCCGAGGTATCTGGTCTCCTCGTGCGTCAGGCAGCGCACCGCCCAGCGCATCTCGACCCCCTGCGGGTCCCGGAAGGGCGCGCCGAGGTCCTCGGGGTTGCCCGGCGCGCCGAGTTCGAACACGACGACGTGGCTGCCGATGTCCCGGCGCACGTGCTCGCGGGCCTCGCCGGGCTCGCCGTCGCGCCGGGGCACCACCGGCACCTGCTCGCGCTCGTCGCGCATCGGCTCCTCGACCTCGTCGTAGCCGCGCTCGCGCTCGCGGGACTTGCCGGTGCGGCCGGCCGCGCGGGCGTGCGCCGTGACCCGGGCCTGGTCGTCCTTGTGCCTGGCCTTCCTGGTCTTCCTGGCCTTCACGGAAAATCCGGGGGACGGGGCGGCCATGGCGCCGCCCTGGCCGCCGTCGCGGTTCCTGGTGAATCCGGTCATCCTCGATCCTTCCTGCAGATCGGACCCAAGGCTTTCACTCGACCTTAGATCTGACCGGCGGATCCGGCTCGCGGAATGCGGAAGGCGCAGCTCAGAAGGCCGCGGCGGGGCCCGGCGGATCGAGCGGGCCGAGGGGGAGGCGGTGCTCGCGGATCAGCCAGGAGACGGCCGTCAGCCGCAGCGTGGCGAAGTCGTAGCCCGCGTGCTCGCGCCAGTCGGCCTCGCGCAGCGCGTCCAGGAAGCCGAGGGCGTAGTCGCCGAGGGTGTGGTGGTAGGCCTCGGAGCCGCCGAGCGTGTCGCGGACGGCGGCGGCGTGCTGGTCGACCGCGGCGACGAGGCCGGGCTCGAAGGCCAGCTCGGGCAGCCGGGGGCCGAAACGCTCCCACACCTCGGCCAGCGAGTGGTGGCTCATGGTCGCCGCACCCTTCCCACGGAGACCGCGCGCTCCGACACATTCAGACCCGTATGATCACTGGTCCATCCAGGCTACCGTGTCATTCTGAAAGCGGAATAAACCGGCCCGGGACGTGACAACGATCACACACCCTCCCGAAGGGCGCGGCCCGGGCCGGGGCGGTTACGCTGGCTACGGAGCCGCGGCACCCGCCGACGGCGAAAGCCGAGGTCACGCCGATGAACCCACTTCAGGCACTGATCCGGACGCGGATGGCCGAGATGCACTGGTCCTTCGCCGACGTGGCGCGCCGAGGGGCCCTGCCCCGCTCGACGGTGCACCACCTGGCCACGAACGAGCAGCCGAGCCGCCCCCCGCACCCGCAGACCCTCACTCGCCTCGCCGCCGGCCTGGACCTGCCCGCCGACCGCGTCCGCGCGGCGGCCGACGAGGCCACGGCGCACACCGTGATCACCCTGACCAGAGACCCGGAGATCGAGTTCCTGGTCTCGGCGGTGGGCAGGCTCACCCGCGAGGACCGCCGCTATGTGGCGGCGCTGGTCCGCACCCTGCTCACCAGGAACACGGCCGAGGACCCCGGCAAGATCGTCGTCTGACCCGGCGCCCCTGCGTCCCCGCCATCGCGCCACCGCCGCGAAAACCTCCCGTCACCGGCGGATGCGAGGATGGGCCGCATGAGCGCGCACCTGTACAGTCTCCCGACCGCCGTCCCGACCGCCCCCGCCGACCTGGCCGGCCCCGTGCCGCCCGTCGAGGCCGTGCTGTTCGACTTCGCCAACACGCTGTTCCGGATGCCGCCCACCGAGCAGTACCTCGCCTGGATCTGGGCCAAGGCCGGCCGCGACCCGCTGACCCTCGACGCCGCGGCGGTCGCCGAGCAGGTGCACGCCGCCGGGAGGCTCCCCCACGTGGCCGCCGCCCAGCACGGCCGCGACACCTCGGCCGAGAAGCACCGCGCCGCGACAGAGGTCTGGTTCGAGGAGGTCCCCGCCTTCGAGGGCATAGTCGACGTCGCCTACGACGCCATCCTCGACATCGAGAACTGGTTCCCCTACGACGACACCGAGCCCGTCCTGCGGGCACTCGCCGAGCGCAACATCCCGATCGGCATCGTCAGCGACATCCCGTTCGACCTGCGCCCCTTCCTGGCCGCCCACGGCCTGGCCGAGCACGTCGGCGCCTACGCCCTCTCCTACGAGCTGGGCGTGGAGAAGCCCGACCCCCGCATGTTCCTCAAGGCCTGCGCCGACCTCGGCGCCGACCCCCGCAGCACCCTGATGGTAGGCGACAACCCCCCTCGCGACGGCGGCGCCGTGGCCTGCAACCTCCGGGTGCTGCTGCTCCCCGCCGAGCCGAAGACGGGCGAGCGCGGGCTGGACGCGGTGCTGAGGCTGGTGGGCTGAGGGGCGATGTTCCGGTCGGTGGCGGGGGACGCCACTCCCCCACCACCGGCTCACAACCTCACAGCCCGCTGAGGAATCCCACCCGCTGATCCAGCGTTCGGTTCAGCTCGTCGAGGGCCCGCTCCGCCTCGCGGATCGGGAGCTCGGAGAGGACCCGGGCGGAGACGCCGTCGACGATGTCGGCGGCGAGATCCGCCTGCTGGTGCAGCATGCGGTCGAACTCCAGCAGGCGGGCGGCGCCGGGGCCCTTGAGCTGTTTCCAGGCCTTCTTGGGATCCGGCGGGAAGGGGGCGTTGCGCAGGCGGTCGGCCAGCGCCGTGTAACGCTGCTGGCAGCGCTTGGCGGCGTCCATCGGGGCCTTCAGCTCCGCCGGGGGGAAGGGCTGCTCGCGGGTCGAGGGCGGCAGGATCGTGCGCTGGTAGTCCACCGCGGCCTGGCCGATCCGCTGGGCGGCGCGGGCCAGGAGTTCCGCGGCGTAGGTGCGCACGGCGAGGTCGTCCTCGCGCAGGCGACCGGCCTCGGTGTAGCGGTCCACACCGAGGATCGGCTCGAAGGCGCCGTGCGTCACTTGTGGAAGGCCCCGTTGCCGAGGCCCAGCTGGGTGACGTCGCCGTACAGGTTGCTGGGCAGCAGCGCCACCTGCAGCGGCTCGCCGAGCAGGGCGTTGACGGCCACGGCCAGGCCGCGGTCGGCCAGCTTGAGCGCGAGGTAGGCGCGCATGGCCTCCTGCTCGGTCATGCCGAACGCCCGCAGCGAGAGCAGCTCGCGCATCCGCTCGTCCTGCGGCTTGATCAGCACCTTGACATCATTCAGGGTGATGCCGTAGACGCCGAGGAACTCCTGCAGGTGGCCGGAGACCAGCTCGCTGATCTCGTGGATCTTCTCGTTGACCTGCTCGAGCGCGGTCACCTGGACGATCTGGTTGACGGCCTGTTCGACGACCGGGCCCGCGTACTCGTTGACCTCGTTCGCGTTGACCATGTGCCCCGCGACGGGCATGTGCTGGACGAGCTTGAGCGCGTCCTCCTTGGTCTCGACGTGGATGTAGTAGTCCACCTCGTAGGAGAGCTCGGCCATCTCCTTGGACAGCGCGGTGCCGCGGGTCTTGATCACCGACTTGGAGCGGTTGATGTAGATGACCTCGTACTGCCACGGCGACTGGCCGCCGTAGAACGAGCGCTGCATCGAGCCGAACAGCGGGCGGTCGGGCGTCTCCAGCTGGAACTGGCCGGTGTCGTAGACGTTGAGGATGGCCCCGCGCGACTTGAGCACGCAGAAGTGGTTCGACTCGACCGTGATCAGCGATCCGTTGAGGATGTTGGGATCGGCGTAGTGGTACAGCAGCACGCCGGGTCCCATCACCTCCCGCCCCTGATTGTCAAGGGTGGATATGACATTGCGTATGGCTGGCATGTGCCGCCCCCTCCATGGCGATACGCGGTCCGTACCCACGCCGGACCGTCGGCGGACACACTACAGCCGCGGGCGCATGAGCGGCGGGAATACGCGAAAAAAGAAAAAGGGGCGGCCCCACGCCACGGGGGGAGCGCGGGGCCGCCGGACACGGTCACTGAGGACCGGTGGAGGTCCGCGTTCCGCTACGGGGGGGAGATAGTGGAACGCGCCTCAATGCAAACGACCATACCCCGTCCGAAGCCGCGAGGGAAGGGGAACCCGCAAACCCGGCCGCTCGCCCCGGCCGTACGCACTCGACTAGACTGGATCGCGATTTCGCACGGAATTCACTCCGGGGGGTGGGAGAATGGGCGTGGTGGTGCCGCAGACCGCCACAATCGAGCAGCGCCTGCTAGAGGCGCTGAAACGGGGAGATCTCGAGGGCTATCTGCGGGCCCTGTCAGACACTCACCTGCTCGTGTTCGGCTCCCGGCGGCTCGCTGACGAGGGACTGGACGATCCGAAGGCCCCGCTGGGCCTGGTTCAGGACATCGGCGGCCAGCACAAGGTCTACGCGGTGACGCCGAATCAGATCGTGGACCCGGGATCACAGCTCGTATACCACGCGATGACTCTTCGCATGATCCTGCGAAAGTGCGCGCCGCTCACCTGGCAGCTCGTGGTGAACCAGGGTTCTGAGCACGAGGGCCGGATACCGGTGAAGAAACTCGCGGCCTGGGTGGACAACCATCCGGAGGCGATCCGCCCCTTCTCGGACTACGGCGACCGGCTGGTCGCGGCGGACAACGGGCCGCGCCAGGGCGCGCTGCCCGCGGCGCTGGCCTGTGGCGCCCACCTCGCGGTGCAGAACGAGGCCCCGTGGAACACGATCGGCCACGTCTACAAGGACTATCCGGCCGACGTGCGGCTGATGCGCGAGGGCTGGCGGATCACCGAGTACGACCACTGGCGCACCGCGGTGGAGACCCTGCTGAGCGACGCGGAGAGCCCGATCGCGGCCGCGGCGGCCAAGTCCGACGCCGTCGGGGGCCACCTGGCCGCGATGCGCTCCGACGGCATCTGGGAGGCCGACTCCGCGGCCGAGCCGCCCTCCGTGCGCGCGTGGGACTACGGCCGCGTGGTCAACCTCTCCCGCTGGGCCGCGGCCACCAAGCTCTGCGACATGGACGAGGCGCGGGAGACGGTGCGGCGGGCCGGGCGGCTGTCCGCCGAGACCTACCGGGACTGGCGCGAGTTCTCGGCCGGGTACATCCTCGGCCGGCTCGTGCACTTCGAGGACGCCGACCGCTCCGCCTACTACCGCTCGATCCGCCGGGTCCACCGCATCCTGGCGGAGGACCCGGCGAGCCCCTGGCGCACGCTGAGCCTCGCGGACGCGGCGGACTGAGCCGCGGCCGGGGCCGGATCAGCCCTCGGACTGGCCCTCCTGCTCGGCGAGGAAGGCCTCGAACTCGCGTCCGAGGTCCTCGGCGCTGGGCAGCCGCTGCTGCTCGGCGAGCAGGTTGGGCCGCCCGGCGGCGCCCTCGGCCGCGTCGTACTGCTCCTCGAGGCTGCGGATCACGCCGCGCAGCTCCTGGTCGCCCTGGCCGACCTCGTCGTCGATCTGCACCGCGACGCGGCGGGCCCGGTCGCGCAGCTCCTGCGCGGGCAGCACCAGGCCGGTGGCGGCGGTGACCGCCTCCAGGATCCGGACGGCGGCCGCCGGGTACGCCGAGCGGGCCACGTAGTGCGGGACCTGCGCGGCGAGCCCGAACACGTCCCGGCCGGCCTGGGCGAGCCGGAACTCGGTCAGCGCCATCGCGCTGCCGGGGACCTGGGCCCGGTCGAACCACTTGGGGTAGCCGAGCAGCAGGTCCTCGCGGTTGCCGTGCGGGATCAGGTGCACGGGGCGGGTGTGCGGCACGCCGAAGGGCACGCCGTGGAAGTTGACCGCGAGGGTGATGCCGAGCTCGTCGACCAGGCTCACCACGGCCCGGCTGAACAGCTCCCACTCGGTGTCCGGCTCGGGCCCGGAGAAGACCAGGAAGGGCGTGCCGATCGCGTCCTTGGCCAGGCGCACGGTCAGCTCGGGCGCGTCGTAGTGGGACCAGTGGTCGCCGTTGAAGGTCATCAGGGGGCGCTGGGCGCGGTAGTCCACCAGCCGGTCGGCGTCGAAGCGGGCCACGACGGGGGCCTCGTCCCCGCCGAGCATGTACTCGAGCGCGAGCTCCGCGGCCTGGCCGGCGTCCATGAAGCCGGCGAAATGGTAGAGCAGCACCAGGTCACCGCGCGCCTGTCCGGACAGCGCCGAACGGGCGGGTCTGCGGGCGTCGTTCAGTCGCGCGACCCCGTCGGAATCGTACGTGTACAGCGCCCGGGCTGCAGCGGCGTCCACCACGGCCTCACCTTTCTCCTAGGTCGTCAGGATCGTCCGCGGCGGCCCTGGGACACGCGGCGCGACGGATATTTCCCTACCGGTACTCCAACGATCGCGAAGCCGTTGCCATTCCCGCCCCTGATGGAAAGGTTCCCGGGGGGCGGCCTTTTACGTATCGATCGCATCGCGGTACGCACCGGCCACTGCCTTGCCGGGCACGCTTCCGCTAGCGTCCGATGAGGCACTGGCGGATGGCGCGGAAGGGGAGCTTGAACCGATGGAGCCCACGCACGAGTTCGGCGCGAGCCCGGCGGTGGTCGCGGTGGCGCCGGTCGGCTCCCCCGCGGTGATCAGCGTGCGCGGGGAGGCGCTGCTGGTGGTCGAGCCCGAGGTGGTGGACCTCACGGTGGTGGTCTCGACCCAGGCGAAGGACCGGCGGGAGGCCTTCGAGCGGCTGGTGAAGCGGAACGACGAGGTGCTGGCGCTGCTGCGGTCCTACGGCGACTCGGTGGAGCGGATCGAGTCCTCGGGCGTCGCGGTGCACCCGGAGGTGCGGCGCGGCGGCCGGGAGGAGAAGATCCGCTCGTACAGCGGCGCGGTGCGCGTCGAGGTGCGGATCGCGGACTTCGCGGTGCTCGGCGAGATCGTCTCGCGGGTCGCCGACCTGGAGGCGGCCAGGATCGAGGGCCCGCGCTGGCGGCTGCGGCGCAATTCGCCGGTGTACCGCAAGGCGCGCACCCGCGCGGTCGGCGAGGCGCTGACCCGGGCGCAGGACTACGCGGAGGCGCTCGGCGCGCGGATCACCGGCCTGATCGAGCTCGCGGACACCGGCCTGATGCAGAGCGAGCACGTGCGCGCCCCGGGCTACGTCCCGGCGCCCGGCGGCGTGGCCTACGGCGCGGCGATCCCGGTGGAGCCGCCGGTGCTGGACCTGGAGCCGGTCTCGCAGGAGGTGCGGGCCTCGGTCGAGGCGCGGTTCTACGCGACGCAGCCGATGTTCGAGATCAAGGCCGAGGACTGAGGAACGCCGTGCGGACCCGCCTGCCCGCCGCCGTCCTCGCGCTCGCCGCCCTCCCGCTGCTCGGCGGCTGCTCGACGGCGGGCGGCTCGAAGAACGCGGCGGCGACCACGACGGCGCCCGCGAAGTCGGCCGCGCCGAGCGCGGGTTCGGTGCCGGTGACCGCGCAGACGGAGGCGGCGAGCGCGCTGCCGAAGGAGTGCTCGCAGATCCTCACGACGGCGCAGCTGCAGGCCGTGTTCGGCGCCGGCTTCCCGATCGGCGTGAACTACGGGACCTACGCGGCGCTGCCGAGCATCGGCCGCACCGGCCGCGTGGCCTGCATCTTCGGCGTCGGCCTCGACTCCTTCGGCAAGCAGAGCGCGGGCGCGCTCGAGGTGTCGATCTCCACGTACTCGAGCGCGGCGGTCGCGGTCGGGCGCGCGGCGGACACGGTGCAGTCGGATTCGCAGGCGGGCGCGACGGAGGCCTCGGTCACGGTCGGCGGGCAGCCGGCGACGGTCGTGGTGGAGCAGACCGCGGTCGGCGCGAGCACGGCCGCGGCCAGCGGATCCGCCGCCGCGAGCCCCTCCCCCACGGCCTCGGCGAGCACCGGGGAGACCGAGCTGGTGATGGCGAACGGGAACCGCACCTTCGTGCTGCAGATCCCGTTCACCAAGCTCGCCGCGCAGCAGGCGCTGACCGCGCTGACGCAGCTCACGCTCGAGGTGTATCAGAACACGATCCCCACCGCGGCGGCGCCGGGCCCTTCCAAGTCCTGAGGTCCGAGGTTTATCGTCGTGCCATGCGTCATGTCGGATCAGACAGCTGGAGCATCCGCGTCGACCTCGAGCAGCACAGCTCGAACATGCTCTACGTGCGCGACGCCGCGGGGCTGACCGGGCCCGCGGACTACGTCGTGCCGCCGCTGGCCCCGGCCGTGGAGCTGCGGGCCGACCTCGCGCCCTTCGCCACGCTCGCCGCCGCGGAGGACTGGGAGCGCTGGTGGTCCGCGCACCTGGCCGACCTCGGCCGCGCGGCGCGGGTGGACCTGACCCCGGCCGGGCCGCCGCCGGAGCCCGGCACCGACCTCAGGGCCCTGTTCAACGCGGTGATCGACGAGGCGAACGCGTGGTGGCGCGAGCGCAAGATCGAGTTCGTGCACCGGACCACGCGGCCGGACGCCCGGCGCGCCGCCGGGCGCGCGGGCGACACCGTGGCCCGGATCGAGCGCGAGCTGGGCCGGACCAGCGCGCCCTTCGAGCTCGAGGTGAAGCTGCTGCCGATGGACGGCCGGTGGGGCCGGCGGCTGCGGCCCACGTTGGTCGTGGCGAGCGAGCAGCTGTGGCTGGATCCGCAGGCGCGGGACGAGTTCCTGGATCCGATCGTCCGGGCGCTGGTCTAGCGCCAGTTCAGGCGTATGCTCGCCTCGGCTGTCTTCGCACGGGGTATGCAGGAGGGGACGATGCTGGAAGCCGTCGGTCTGTCCGACCGGGAGATCACCGTGTACCAGGCCTTGCTGACCCGGCCCGGCGCGGACGCGGCGCGGATCGCCGCCGACGCGGGCCTGGACGAGCCCGAGGTCGGCAAGGTGCTGCTCCGGCTGGCGCAGGACGGCCTGGTGGTGCAGTCCGGGGCGCGCTACGAGGCGGCCGCGCCGGACGTGGCGCTCGGTGAGCTGATCGGCCGTCAGGAGCAGCGGCTGAGCGCGGCCCGCTCCGAGATGCAGCGGCTGACCCAGATGTTCCGGGACGCGGGGGCGCAGGGCGACACCGGCGCGGTCGAGGTGATCAGCGGGGCCTCGGCGGTCTCGGCGCGGGTGAACCGGGTGTGCGAGGCCGCGCACGGCCAGGTGCGCTCCTTCGACCGGCCGCCGTACGTGCAGCGGCACGGCGAGAACCTGGCGCTGCAGCAGCGCCGGCACCGCGAGGGCGTGACCATCCGCACGATATACAGCCGGGACGCGCTGGCGCTGCCGGGCCGCTTCCAGGACGACATCGAGGTCAGCTGCGCGTTCGGCGAGCAGGCGCGGGTCCGGCCCAGCCTGCCCACGAAGCTGATCATGGCGGACGAGACGATCGCCGTGGTGCCGACCGCGATGGGCGAGGCCTTCGCCGAGGCCGCGTACGTGATCCGCTCCTCGGCGCTGCTGGCCGCGCTCTCCTCGCTGTTCGAGCACGAGTGGGCGCGGGCGGTCCCGCTGGTCACCACGCCGCGGCAGTCGGTGGAGCAGATGGACCAGCCGGACGAGAAGACCCGCGCGCTGCTCGGCCTGCTCGCCGGCGGGCTGACGGACGAGGCGATCGCGCGGGCGCTGGGCTGGTCCGCGCGCACCACGCAGCGCCGGATCGCCGCGCTGCACAAGGAGCTCGGCGTCTCCACGCGCTTCCAGGCCGGGGCCGCGGCCCGGGACCGCGGCTGGCTCTGATCACTTCCGGCGCGGCCGGCCGATCGGGCGCACCGCGAGTCCGGCGCCGACCAGCTCGAGCACGGTGAGGCCGCCGAGCAGGCCGACGTCCCCGACCCAGGCCTTCTTGGTCGGCGCGTGCGCGGGATCGCACTGGGAGAGCATCACGCCGCCGGACGGGGATCTCTGCCCGTTGCAGCCGTTGCCGAGCAGCATGTCCAGGTTCACGGTGGACGCGGCGGCCGAGTAGCCCCAGCGCGCGCTGGAGAGGTAGGAGATCTGGTCGAGGCCGGCCGTGCCGCGCACCGGGAAGGCCGAGCCGCTCAGCACGAACTGCGCGAAGAGGATGACCGGCAGGATCGTCATGACCTTGTCGGCGTTGCTGGACATCGCGGAGACCATCAGGCCGAGCGCCATCGCGCTGAGCCCGGCGAGCGAGACCGCGATCGCGACCTCCAGCCGGTAGTCGAGGAGGACGGCGCCGTGCTTGGGGCCGCCCTGCCGCAGCAGGGCCAGGTAGGTCAGCACGAAGGACTCGACGATCGTGATCAGGCCGAGGATCAGCGCCTTGCTGAGGATGTAGGCGGTGGTGGACTGGCCGACCGAGCGTTCCCGGGTGAGGATCGGGCGTTCCTTGACGATCTCGCGGATGGAGTTCGCCGCGCCCAGATAGCTCGCGGCGAGGGTCAGCGCGAGCAGCACGGTGGTCGAGTTCCCCGCGGCCCCGGGGGTGCCCGCGACGAGGTTGTTCTTGCCGAACGCGGCGAGCATCAGCAGCCCGAGTACCGGCGCCTGCGCGAAGAGCATGAGCGTGTTGCGCTTGTCCGCGCTGATCAGGGCCATGTAGCGGCGGATCAGCGTACTGAGCTGGCGCCACATGTGCGGATTGCGCCGCGGCGCCTCGGGCTGGGCGGCGGCGAGCTGCGCGCGGTCCCGTTGCGCGGCCAGCGGCTCGGCGACGAACTCGCGCCGCACCTCCGAGCCCGCGAAGGCCTGCTTCGCCTCGCCGGGTATCGAGCGGTCGAGGTGCTGGAAGACCTCCGGGTAGCCGGGCTGGCGGAAGTAGTCGAGGGTACGCGCGGGCGGCCCGAAGTACGCGGTCTGGCCGCCGGGCGCGAGGAACAGGATGCGGTCGCACAGATCGAGGCTCTGGATGGAGTGCGTGACGGTCAGGACCGTCCGCCCGCTGCCCGCGAGGTCGCGCAGCAGCTCCATCACGCTCTTCTCGTAGCCGGGGTCGAGGCCGGAGGTGGGCTCGTCGAGGATGAGCAGGGAGGGCCGCGTGAGCAGCTCGATGGCCACGGAGGTGCGCTTGCGCTGGCCGCCGGACAGCCTGCCGACCTGCACGTCGGCGCGGTGCTCGAGACCGAGCTCGGTCATCACCTCGACGACGCGCGCGGAGCGTTCCGAGGCGGGCACGTCGGGCGGGAAGCGCAGCCGGGCGGCGTAGTCCAGCGCGGCCTTGACCGTGAGCTCGGGGTGCAGGATGTCGTCCTGCGGGACGTAGCCGATGCGATTGCGCAGCTCGGCGTACGAGGCGTACACGTCGCGGCCGTTGTAGAGCACAGATCCGCGGTCCGCCGGGCGGGAGCCGGTGAGCGCCTTGAGGAGGGTCGACTTGCCCGCGCCGGTCGGTCCGAGCACGGCCAGGAACTGCCCGCCCTCGAGCGCGAAGCTCACCTCGTCCAGCAGCAGCTTGCGACTCGCGGTGACGCTCAGCCCGATCGCCGAGAAGCTCGCCTCGCCGACGTCCACGAACTCTTCGAGCGTGCCGTGCTGCAGCCGCAGGACGGTGTGGCCCACCGAGACGAGCGCGCCGTCCCGGAGCTTCACCCGCCCGGTGACCCGGCGGCCGTCGACGTAGGTTCCGTTGTGGCTGCCTAGATCGACCAGCTCGAAGGAGCCGTCGTGCGCGCTGCGCAGCTCCGCGTGGTGCCGGGAGGCGAGCAGGTCGTCGACGACGATGTCGTTGTCCAGCGCCCGCCCGATCCGGACCCGGCTGGAGGTGCGGTAGGTGCCGGTGAACTGGCCCGGCGCCGAGCTGCCGCCCGCGAACACGGGGACGGTCGGCGTGTGCCCGGTGAGCTCGCCGCGCGGCGCGGGCGGCACGAGGCGTATGCGGCAGCCCGCCCCGTCGTCCGAGCCGAGCGCGAGCGTCATCGGCCGGTCGACCGGCAGCCGGGTCACCCGCTGCCCGTCCAGGAAGGTGCCGTTGGACGAGTTGCGGTCCTCGAAGACCCAGCCGCCGTTCGCCCCCTCCCGGCGCAGCACCGCGTGCTGCCGGGAGGTCGCCGAGTCGAGCACCACCACGTCGGCGGCGCTGTCGCGCCCTATGGTCACCGGCCTGCTGCCGTCGAAGTAGCGCTCGGAGCCGGCCGGCAGGATCTGGAGAGTGAGCATGTTGACGGAAGACGTGCCCGGGGAAGCCTCCATGCCGCTCATCGTGGCATCGGATCGGGGTCCGGGCTAGCGCCCCTGGCGTCAGGACTGGCGCGCGGGGCTCGCGAGTCGGCGCGGGGTCGGCCCCGGTGCGGAGCCGGTCCTGACGCGGGGTCAGCTCGGGCGCGGGTCAGTTCTGGCGCGCGAAGACCCGGGTGCGGATGCTCACCGCGTGCATCGTGCCCCCGAGCCACGTCCCGGCCAGACAGAGCGTCAGCAGCGCGCCCGCGGCGTCCGACGGTGTGGCCGAGTGCGGACGCACCGCCGACAGCACGAACGACGCGAGCACCGCCACCGTGTACCCGGCCGCCGTCAGCACCAGCGCCCGCGACCGCAGCCGGTAGGCCGCGTACCCGAAGGCGAAGGGAGTCAGGAGGCCGAAGGTCGCGAACGGGATCAGCGCCCAGAGGAAGGACAGCAAGACGTGGCCGGCGGTGTAGTGGACGGGTGCGGGGGCAGTCGCCGCCACTTCCACCGCGTCCGCGTCCGCGCGGTCCTCATCGCTTTCCGCGGCCACGTCCGCGTCGGCCGGCCCGGTCCACGGATCGATCCCGATGACGGCGGCCGCGAGCGGCACCTCGACGTCGGCCGGCTCGTCCTCGGAGAACCCGGGAACGAACTCGGTCGCCGAGGCCTCGTCCTCGTCCTGATCGGAGTCCTGATCGGAGTCCTGATCGGAGTCCTGATCGATGTCCGGATCGATGTGCGGATAGGCGTCGGCCTGCTCATCGGCCTGCTCATCGACATGCAGCGGCGGAATCTCCAAGGGCGCGTCGAGCGAAGGCTCGGCGGCCGCCTCGACGACCGGTTCCGCGGTCTGCGCGAGCGGCCCCGCTTCCGCCTCGACGATCTCCGCCTCCACCTCGGAGACGTCCCCTTCCGCCTCATCCTCGCCGAGGCCCAGCTCCTCCGCGCATTTCTGCAGCGGCAGGAGCACGAGGCCCGCGTCGCGGATCTTGGTGTACCGGGCGTCGCCCGGATCGATCCCGGTGCCGTACGCCACGTGCGAGACGCGGGCGGAGTAGCGCTGGGCGAGCTCGTACCCGGCGGCCGTCGCCTGGTCGCGCAGTTCCTGGGCGTCCGGGTCGGCGCCGAGCACCAGCAGTCGCACGCCCTGGCCGCCCCGCGGTCCCGGAATCTCGTCCGTGCCGCGCCGGTCGGTCTGCTGAGGAGAAGTCACGCTGGTCATGTCGATGCAGCGTAGGCGCACTGTTGGGCCGTTCGGCCGAGCCGCACCCGGCCGCGCGTTGTCCATTCACTCGTCCGGCCCAGCCGCCCCGCGAAAAGCCCGGGTGAACGCCCGATGTGCAATCGGCCCCCCGGATCCGGTATGGTTCTACTCGTCGCCAGGGAACGAAGCGCAAGCGAAGATCCCCAGCAACATGCGGACGTGGCTCAGTGGTAGAGCATCACCTTGCCAAGGTGAGGGTCGCGGGTTCAAATCCCGTCGTCCGCTCCAGAGGTACCGACCCGCAGCGCCCACACCGGATCCTCGGTAGGGGCGCTGTGTACGGTAGGCGGTCAACCTCGTCCCGGACGATTAGCTCAGCGGGAGAGCGCTTCCCTGACACGGAAGAGGTCACTGGTTCAATCCCAGTATCGTCCACAGATTCGAAGTCAGCCCCCCTGCCGTGTATCCGCGGTAGGGGGCTTTCGTCATTTCCGTTCCGACGGCGGCATCTGGGCCTGGTGGCCCAGTCGTACGTCCATCCGCGGGTGGCGCTCGCTGAGCGCCTTCAGGGCGTGCAGGCTCTTGATGCTGGGTTCGCGCTCCTGCAGGTAGGTTCCGGGCTCGACGCCGTTGTCCCAGCCCCAGCGGGTGTGGCTGACGTCGCCGGTCATGAGCACCGGGCCCTGCGCGGTGCGGGCCAGGTAGGAGACGTGCCCGGTGGTGTGGCCGGGGGTCAGGATCGCGAAGAACGAGCCGTCGCCGAACACATCGTTCACGGCTTCGAGCCCGCCGCCCGGGTCCTTCTCGAACTGGAGTTCCCGCACCGGCGGGCGGGCGGCCGGCAGGTGGTTGTTCGTGCCCTGGGCGAACAGGTTCAGGAGGAGCGAGGCCTCCGCCTCGTCGGCGCCGGTGTAGATCGGGACGTCCTTCGGGATGTCCGGCAGCGACCGGCGCGCCAAGCAGCTCGTGCTGACCGACGAGGGGACCGAGCAACGGCAGCGGGTCCTGAAAGCCCTCGCCGATGAACCCATCTTCACCGGCCTGAGCCAGGAGCAGCTGGACACGCTCGGGAACCTGCTTCAGCTGGCCGTCACAGCGCGCTGAAGCAGGTACTCGCGGCGGTTTTCCTACTCGTAGTACGTCTCCTCGGCGAGCTCGACGGAGCGCTCGGGTTCGGCGAGGAGGGCGGCGATGAGGTGGCGGCGGTCCCAGCGGGCGCAGGCCCAGGCCAGGGCGCGGGCCATGCCGTCGAAGGTGGAGGCGTGGGGGACGCCGTCGGCCACCCGCCAGGCCACCTCGTGGGTGTCGTCGAGGATCAGCTCGTCGTGCTCGATGTAGGTGTCGGGGCATGCGGGGAGCAGGGCTCTGATCTCGGCGGGCACGGGCTGGGGCTGGCCCTCGGAGGTGACGGCGCCGGGGATGGCCTCGGTGACCAGGTCCACGTCGAGGAGGTCCGCCAGGGGGCCGGCGGCGCGGGCGGGGATGACGATGTAGGCGCGGCCGTCGAGCAGCGGCATGAGGTCGGGGGCGTCGATCACCACGACCTCCGTCGCCTCGATGACCACGGGTTCGCCGTCCTGCCAGGCGCGCAGCTCGGTGGGCGGGGTGAGCTGGTCGGCGTCGAGGTCGCTGAGGGCGTCGTAGAGGGCCGCGAGCTGGGCGGCGCCGACGGGGCGGTCCGGGTCGGCCAGGCGCTCGAGGAGCTCGTCGGGACCGCCGGGCGCCGCGAGCAGGGCGTCCAGGGTGGTGCGGACGCCCAGGGCGATCAGGAACGCCGGGTCCTCGTGCGCCGGGGCGGGGTCGTAGAGGCCTGACAGGAGCTCGCCCTCGACGCCGGCCGTCGTGGACAGGTCGGCGGGGCGGCGGCCGTCGAGCACGGGGTGGCGGCTGAGCCACCAGGACGTGTACGAGGGCAGATTCACCGGCTCGCCGGTTTCGGAGAGCACGCGGACCGGGCGGGTCACGGCCGCTCGCAGCTCGGCACCGGCCAGAAGCTCCAGGCCGCGGTCCCAGCGGGTGACGAGGTCGAGGTCGCGTACGGCGAGGAATTCAACGACGATCGGGGCGATGCCGTCGTCCTCGGCGTAGCGGTCGAGGGCGCGCCGGGCGTGGCGGATCCAGTCCTCGATGCCGTCCAGGCCGCGGAGGTCTTCGTCCAGGGTATCGGCGTCGAGCAGGAGGTTCTGGGTTCTGACGACGGTGAGGGTGTCGAGGACTCCGACGGCGCGGAGGATGTCGGCGCCCCAGCGCGTGGCCGAGGAGGCCTCGACGGTGCCGTAGGCGTCAGGGTCTACCACGTCCGCCAGCGGGGAGCCGGGGAGCAGGAGTTCGCGGGCGGGGGTGTGCCCGCCTCGGTCGTCGGGGAGCAGGAGGTCGCCCAGGTCGAAGCGTTCGTGCGGGGCGGGATCGGCGGCGCGGACCAGGCCGAGCACGGCGTCGGCCAGGCGGTCGGGGGTGAGGGTGTCCTCGGCGTCGTGGGCGTGCAGCGGGTCTCGGGACGCGGTGATCGCGCCGCGCAGGGAGGGCTCGTCGAGGAGCACGCGGGGGTACGCGGGCCGGGCGCCGAGGCGTTCGAGCAGAGCGGCCGGGTTGCCCCCGCCGACGATCGCGGCCGGGTGCACGATGCGCAGGCCCAGCGGGCGCAGCGCGGCGCCGACCGTCGGGTCGAGTTCCGCGACGGGCAGCAGGCTGCCGCGGGCGCCGCGCACGGTGCGGCCGTCGGCCAGCGGGACCGGCAGCGCGGCCAGCGTCTCCGCGGTGTCAGGGTCCTGTCCGTAGACCTCGTAGAGCGCGGTGTAGAGGGCGGCCCACCAGGCGGGCTCGCGGTCGAGGTTGGCGAGCGCGTCGGCCAGTTCCAGCGGGCCCAGGCGACGCAGGCCGAGCGCCGTTCCCGCGGCGGTGTCCCGCTCCCAGCCGGCGGGGAGCAGTCCGGGAAGGACGTCGCGCAAAGCCTCGACCAGCGAGGAGTCGCAGGGGTCGAGGACCACGGCGTCCCTGGGCCGCAGCGGCGCCGGATCGGCGTCGGCCGCGGGGAGGAACGCGGTTTCGGGGAGCAGTCCGGCGATGCGGCGGCGCAGGCCCGCGTCGATGGCGCCCTCCCCCATCGGGCCCGGGACCAGGCGCAGCAGGGCCGGGGTGCGCGTCGGCCAGGCGGCGACCAGCTGCGCGTACGTCTCGGCGGCGCGGTCCAGCAGGAATTCGGCGAGCGGGCCCGGGGCCACGCGGCGGCGGGTGACCTCCAGCGGCAGCGAGGCGATCAGCAGCGCGGGCAGGCCGAGCGGCTCGTCGGTCGGGGTCGGGGCGTGCAGCACGGGGGCGGTGCGCAGCCGCTGCGGGCCGCCGTCCTCGTCCACGGGAACGGCCCAGGTCAGCGACCATCGAGGCCTGCTGCGCTCCTCGATCGGGCGGTCCCTGAGCAGATCGGGGCCGAGGTCGCCGCGGGCCTCGGCCAGCCGCCAGCGCGTGCTGCGCGAGCCGTCGCCGACCACGCACTCGCCGCGCACGCTCCGGTCGGCGGTCAGCGTCCTGACGTCGCCGTCGAGGTCCACGACGACCTCGGCGAGCTGCGGGAGCGCGAGCAGCAGCGTGTCGTCGAGCCCCGCGAGCAGTCCGCGCACGAGCGTGACCGCCGCCTCGTCGCGCAGCGGCAGCTCGACGGCGGTCTCGTAGCCCCACGGCGGCGTGCCCTCCGCGGGGTACGGCAGGCGCAGCACGGGGACGCGGCCGCCGCGCCGGGCCATCTCCCCGGCGAGCTCAGGGTTCTGCGTCGCGGCACGTTCGACGTCCGTCCGGGCGTCGGTGAGCGAGAAGCGCACGCCGCCGGCGCGGGAGAGGACCGCGGGCGCGTCGCTGACGGCCAGGACCGCGGCGAAGCCGACGCCGAAGCGGCCGACCGGCACCGCCCCGTCGGCGTCCCCGTGGCCCTCGTCGCGCTTGGCCGAGGCGCGCAGCGTGGACAGGCCGAGCACGCCGCCCGCGTCCAGCGGCGCTCCGGTGTTCGCGGCCGTCAGCACGGGTTCGCCCGCGGCCGAGGCGGCGAGGGTGAAGCGCAGCCGGCCGGGCACGCCGGCCCGGGCCGCGGCGTCCGCGGCGTTCTGCGCCAGTTCGACGAGCACCCGGTCCCGGTAGCCGCCGAGGACCAGGTCCTCCTCGAGGTTCGCGTCCTCGCGGAAGCGCACCGGCGCGTCCGCCCACGAAGCCAGCACCCGCTCGCGGATGGCCGCGGTCTCGAACTGATCAGTCACCGGAATCCCTCTGCCCGACAGCAACGCCGACAGGCAGGCTACCGCCCGCGGCGCGGAGGCTTGACCGCTCCGCCGCCGGTCCGCCATAGTTCTTTCACTACTCAATTAGTGAAAGGTGGTTGGGTGGTGGAGTACCGCATCGACCGCCACGGCGGCGTGGCCACCTACATGCAGATCGTGCAGCAGACGAAGCAGGCGCTGCGCCTGGGCCTGCTGCATCCCGGCGACCGGCTGCCCACGGCCCGGGAGGTCGTCGAGGCCACCGCGATCAACCCGAACACCGTCCTCAAGGCCTATCGCGAGCTGGAGCGGGAGGGGCTGGTCGAGCCGCGGCGCGGCCAGGGCACCTTCGTGTGCCGCTCGCTGGTCGGGCCGCATACGAACGCTGATTCGCCGCTGCGGGCGGAGCTGACCGCGTGGGCGGACCGGGCGCGCGAGGCGGGGCTCGGGCGCGAGGACGTCGCCGCGATGTTCGCCGCGGTGCTGGACGAATACCCGGTCGCCGTATGATCGCGCTCGAGGCCTTCGACCTGGGCAGGCAGTACGGGCGCCGTGTCGCGCTCGACGGTTGCGAGTTCCAACTGCCGGTCGGGCGGGTCTGCGCGCTGGTCGGCGCGAACGGCGCCGGCAAGTCCACGCTCCTCACGCTGGCCGCGGGCCTGCTCACCCCGAGCTGTGGGCACATCGCGGTCTTCGGCGCACGCGCGGGCGCCCAGGCCGTGCGGCCGCTGGTGGGCTTCCTTCCGCAGGACAGGCCGCTGTTTCCGCAGTTGAGCGTCGAGGAGCATCTGCGCCTCGGCCACGAGCTCAATCCGCGCTGGAACCGGTCCGTCGCCGAGCAGGCCCTCGGGGACCTGCCGCGCGAGGCGCGGGTCGAGACGCTCTCCGGCGGCCAGCGCGCCCGGCTCGCCCTGACGCTGGTGCTGGGCAAGCAGCCCGACCTGCTGCTGCTCGACGAGCCGATGGCGCAGCTCGATCCCCTGGCGCGGCACGAGCTGACGAGCGCGATCATGGCCGACGCGGCCGAGCGCGGAACCACCGTCGTGATCTCCTCGCACAGTCTCGCCGAGATCGAGCCGGTCTGCGACCACCTGCTCCTGATGGACGCCGGACGGGTCCTGCTGGCCGGCGACACCGAGGAGCTGATCGGCTGCCACACGATGGTCACGGCCGCCGTCGATGAGGGCTGCGACGCTCCGCGCGAGCTCGGCCTGCACTCGGTCGTCGACCTCCGCGCCTCCGAGCGGTCGGTTACCGCCCTGATACGCCCCGGCGCGCTGCTGCCGGGCGAGTGGATCACGGCCACTCCCTCGCTGGAGGAAGTGGTCCTCGGCTATATGCGCAACCCGTCGACCACCCCGCTCCTGACGGAACCCGACTCGAGACCGAAGGCAGACCTGCGATGACCGGCCCGACCTGGCTGGTTTGGCGCGAGCACCGCGCGTGGTTCCGCGTGTGGATGGCGTGTTCCCTCGCCCTGACCTGCTATCTCGTCTATTGGCACGTGCGCTATCACGCCACGTTCGCCGAGCTCACCGGCCCGGGGCCGAACGCCACGACCGGCCTGCCGCCGGACCTGGGGCTCACGGCTGCCGCCGTGCTGCTCACCATCACTCCGGCGCTGACCGCCGTGACCTTCGGCGCTCCGCTGTTCGAACGCGAATTCACCAGCGGGACGGCACGGCTGGTGCGCGCGCAGAGCATGTCCGACGCCGCGTGGGTGCGGGCCAAGCTGCTGGTGCCCGGGGCGATGGTCGTCGCCTGCGTCACGCCCTGCGCCGCCGCGCTGACCTGGGACTACCAGGTGGATTTCGCGTGGCAGCAGGACTCCCGCGCCATCGGGGTCTTCGACGCGATCGGTCCGGCCGCCGTCGCGATCTGCCTCGCCGGCCTGTTCCTCGGGGCGGCGGCCGGATTGACCTGGCCGCACGGCGCCGCGTCCAAGTTCCTCGCGGTCATGCTGGTACTCGCCTTCGAGGCGGCGATCTTCGGGGGCATGCCGCTCGTGCCGGGCACCGGCGTCGTCGCGCTGCAGTCGATCGTCACCGTCTGCTGCGTCGGAGTGTGCGGCGCGCTGGCCTCCTACTGCCTTCATCTCTTGCGGCGGTGCGCATGGTGATGCGCAAGGCCGCGGCGACCGCGGCCGTGAGCGCCGCGCTTCTCGTGGCCGTGTACCTGATCGCCGTGCGCACCGAGGTGGGGCAGCGCTTCGAGAACGCGGTCTGGCTCGGGGCCGGGCAGACCGCGATGCAGCGCCCGGCGCAGGCCGTCAGCGCGCTGAATCTCATCGGGACGTGGAGCGTGATAGCGGCCGTCGTCGCGGTCTTCGTGATCGGCCTGCTGCGTCGGCGGGTCACGCTCGCGATCGCGGGTGTCGCGTTGATCGGGGCCGGCGTCGGCAGCACGGAGGCGCTCAAGTCCGCGCTGCCTCGGCCCAACCTCGTCCCCGGTTGGCAGAACACCTTCGGCAACAGCTTCCCGAGCGGGCACACGACGATCGCCATGGCGGTGATGTTCGCGCTGGTCCTCGTCGTGCCGTACCGGCTTCGAGGGCTGACGGCCTTCTGCGCGGCCGCGCTGGCGACCGAGATCGGAGCGCTGACCATCGTGGCCCGCTGGCACCGGCCGAGCGACACGCTCGGCGCCGACCTGGTCGTCCTGGGCTGCGCGAGCGTCATCGTGTTCGTACTCGCGGCGACCGGGAGGGTCCGGCCGATCGAGCCGGGGACGCGGCCCGTGACCGCCCGGAATCTGCTGACGCTCGGCCCGATCGCGCTGGGCACGGCCGCCGCGCTGTGCGGGGCCGTGCTCTACGCCGCGCTGACCTACTATCACCGCGTCCATTTCGCGCCGGGCTACGAGATCTCGCACTACGCGCTGTACGCGGGCTGCCTGATCGCGCTCGCCGGGAGCGGCCTGGCCACGCTGGCGCTGCTGCGTCTGCTGGCCGGGCTCGACACCTAGCAGCCGGCTATCGGACCGTGAAGGTGTGGTCGCCGGCGCCCACACCAGAGATCGTCTTATGGCCGTTGCCGAGGGGAAGCGAGACCTGGCCCCTCGTCCCCCTAGGAACCGTGATGCGCAGCGTGAAGGACGGTCCGGTGCCGGTCGTCGAGGTCTGCCACTGGACGGTCAGCGGGCCGTGCGGAGTCGGGACCTGACCGCGCGCCCAGGTCACGCTGCCGGGATGCGGGATCACGGTCCACGTGGCGAAGCCGGGCCCGGTCGGCGTCACGCCGAGCAGCTCGTTCGTCAGAGCGGGCAGCACGCCGGTCGACCAGCCGTGCGCCATGCTCGTGAACGCGCCCTCGTACGGCGTGCCGTCGGGTCCGATGCCCTCCCAGTTCGTGATTCCCGGGTCGTGCGTGTGCATCCAGCCGTATGTGCGCTTGATCTGGTCGATCGCCGAATCCGCGGCGCCGGTGCGGAACCGGGCGACCAACTCAGGGTACGAAGTGAAGGCGTAGACGCGCCGCGAGGCGTCGCCGACCCCGGAGAGCGTGTCGTTGTCCATGAAGGCGTTGCCGTACGGGAGGCTCATGTTGGCGGCCATGTACGCGAGCGCGGAGTTCGCCCGCGCCGAGTCGGCGACGCCCGCGGTGATGGCGATCGCGTTGCCGTCCTGGGCGTGCCGCACCGGTCCGGTGCCCGAGTCGAGGTAGGCCCCGGCCGAGGCGTCCCAGAGTGCTGTGTTGATTGCGGCGGCGACGGACGCGGCGCGCTGGTTCCAGCGGTTCGCGTCGCTCGTGTGGCCGAGCGCCGTTGCGATACCGGCGGCGTCGTTCAGGGCCTGGACGTAGTTGGCGTTGTAGTAGGTGACCTCGCCGGTGCGCGGCAGGAAGGCGTAGTCGCCGTAGCCGTCGGTGCCGTTGAGCCCCTTGCTCAGCAGACCACTGCTATCGGTCACGCTCGGGTACCAGGTGTCGAGCACGGCGACGAGGTTCGGGTAGTAGGTCGCCGCGTACTTCGTGTCGCCGGTGTAGAGGATGTAGTCCCAGCTCGCCGTGACCCACCAGAGCGGGTAGTCGAACAGCGGGAGCGTGTAGTCGACGATCGACGCGGGCGGGATCCAGCCGTCGGGGCGTTGATGCTCGGCGAGGTCGGCGAGCACGTTGCGGGCCGCCGCGGCCGCGTCGGGGTGGGTGAGGTAGAGCGTGCGGCCGGACACGGCGATGTCGCCGACGTACGGATCACGGTCGCGCTTGGCCCCGTCGAGCAGCACGAGCTCGCCGAGCAGGGTCGGGCTCGCGGCGTTGCGCGGATCGCAGTCGTCTGCCAGGAAGGGAGCGACGACCAGCTCGTTCGTGTACGCGGCGCCGTACCAGTAGCGGTTGAGCGCGTCGTCGGAGCAGAGGAACCAGCCCGCGTAGGAGTCGGGCGTGCCGAGGTAGGCGTGGAACTTCAGGGACACCGCGTCGATGGCGACCTGGCCGTACGGCACGGCGGCCGGGGCGTCGGAGGGCAGCGCGTCCAGGGTGATCTTCATGTAGCGGAATCCGTGCAGGCCCTGGGCGTAGACCTGGGTGCCGCTCTGATAGCCCGCGGTGTCGGTCCACGAGGCGCCCGCGGCGGGGACCGCGTACTGATCGGTGCCGGGGCCGCCGCCCGCGTTGTCGGAGCGCTCGAAGTCGGAGCGGTCGCCGAGGAACTCGACGGTCTCGGAGAACGCGAGACGCACGCCGGGGTTGCCGGCCGAGGCCCAGGCGAAGTCGATGTGCGGATAGCCGACGTAGTTCTGGCCGAAGTCGATCGTGACGCTCGGCGGCGTGATCACCTCGACGAGTCCGGGGTAGAGCGCGTTGACGCGGGTGTACTGACCTTGCGGCGTGTCCTGGTCGAGCGTGACGACCAGCTGCACCCGGGTCGTCGTGACCGGCGCGGAGAACGGGATCGGGACCTGGACCGCGCTGTTCCCGGTGACGGTGGCCGAGGTCTGCCAGGCCGAGCCGTCCCAGGTCAGCACGGTGAAGTCGACCGGCACGCCGTCGGAGTTCGACAGCAGGGTGACGCCGTCGAGGGTCACCGGGGTCGGCGACGTGACGGTCAGCGTGGCCGGGTACGTATTCGGGTTCGCGTCGTTCCAGAAGGTGGTCGGGTCGCCGTCGATCGCGTTCGACGGGTCGTAGGTGGTGTAGGCGCCGTTGTCGCCGTTGTTCGGCGCGTGGTACGAGGAGGCCGTCGCGGTGGTGCCGGACGGCCAGGTCGGCGGCACCGGCGGCTTCGCCCTGGTCAGCACCGTGACAACGTTGCCATGGTGCAGCAGCGCGTCCGGGTCGGCCACCTCGCCCGCGGTGGCGATGACGCGGACCGGTGAAACGTTATTGCTGGTCGGGCCGACGACGTAGGCCGACCAGTCGCCCGCCGAGCCCGAGGCGGCGGGCGCGCCGACCCCCGTCGCGGCGGCGGCCGGGCCCGCGCCCGCCAGCTGCGCCGCCGCCGAGGCCACGACCAGGCCTATCCCGGATTTGAGTACGCTGCGACGCGGGGATCCCCCGCCGAACGGCTGTGCCATGACTGCTCCCTCACTCGTCCTCGCTGACGATGCGGCTCGAGCCCGAAATTTTGAATCGTTTCAAAGTCGGGCGTCGAGGGGGATGCTACAAGCGGTTCGCCGCCTTGGCCAGAGCCCGCGCTGAACGCTTTCGGCCGGGCCTCGTCATCCCACGGGGACGGCGGCCGCGAGGAGCTCCTGCCCGGCGGCGCGGGCGGCCGGCACCGGGCACGTGCGCGGCGCCCAGGCCTCTACGACGGCCCACCGTGGAACGCGAACCAGTGGACCTGCAACGAGGCGCCGGGTGGCGCGGCCGGGGCGCGGGACGCCGTCGGCGCCTGCCGACGCCGCGGCTCGGGCTAATCTTGGACGCGCGGGAGCCGCGACCCGGGGCTGCCGCCGACCGGTACGGCGAGGAGCGTCCAGCATGTCCGTGGTGAAGATCAATGTCCTGTCGGTGTCGGCGGAGGCGCGCGCGACGCTGGAGCAGCGGTTCGCGCACCGCGCGGGGGCCGTGGAGACCAGCGACGGCTTCGAGTGGTTCGAGCTGCTGCGCCCGGTCGAGGGCACCGACCAGTACCTGGTCTACACCCGCTGGCGCAGCGAGGAGGACTTCCAGAAGTGGCACGACTCCCAGGACTTCGCCCGCGGCCACGCCGGCGGCACCCCGGACGGCACCGCCCCGAAGCCCGCCGCGCACGCCTCGCAGATCTGGTCCTTCGAGGTCGCCCAGCAGGCCGGGCCCAAGAGCGACTGATTCCGCCGTTCCCGGACCGGCGCCCGCGGAATATGGTTCTCCGATGACCACCACCACGATGAGAGCCGCCGTCGTCGCCGAGCTCGGCGCGAGGATCGAGGTCCGGGATCTGCCGGTGCCGGAGCCCGGTCCCGGCCAGGTGCTGGTGCGGATGCAGGCCTCGGGACTGTGCCACACCGACATCCACGCCGCGCACGGTGACTGGGCCGCCAAGCCGCGCACCCCGTACGTGCCCGGGCACGAGGGCGTCGGGACCGTCGAGGCGCTCGGGCCCGGCGCCGGCCTGCACCAGGTCGGCGAGCGGGTCGCGATCGCGTGGCTCGGCACCGCGTGCGGCGTCTGCTCGTACTGCCTCTCCGGCGCCGAGACGCTGTGCACGAGGCAGCGCAACACCGGCTTCTCGCTCGACGGCACGTACGCCGAGTACGCGGTGGCCGACGACCGCTACGTGGTCACGGTTCCCGATGGCGTGTCCTCGTTCGACGCCGCGCCGCTGACCTGCGCGGGGCTCACGACGTTCAAGGCGGTCAAGGTCTCCCGGCTCAGTCCCGGCGAGACCGTGGTGATCTACGGGATCGGCGGGCTCGGGCACCTCGCCCTGCAGTACGCGAGGATCTTCGGCGGCCGGGTGATCGCCGTCGACATCGAGGACGCGAAGCTCGAGCTCGCCGCCCGGCTCGGCGCCGACGAGGTCGTCGACGGCCGGGTGGGCGACGCCGCCAAGGCCGTGCGCAAGCTCGGCGGCGCGGACGTGGCCATCGCCCTGGCCACCTCCCCACGCGCGTTCGAGCAGGCCTACGGCTCGCTGCGGCGCGGCGGGCGCCTGGTGTGCGTCGCGCTGCCGGCCGACGGCACCATGAACATCCCGATCTTCGACACCGTGATCAGCGGCAAGTCGATCATCGGCACGATCGTCGGCACCCGGCAGGACCTCGCGGATGTATTCGCGCTGCACGCGGCCGGGCGCACCGAGGTGATCGCCGAGACCCGGCGGCTCGACGAGGTCAACGAGTGCTTCGCGGACATCGTCGGCGGTCGCGTCCCGGCCCGGCTCGTCTTCGAGTTCTGAGCCGGGCCCGCGGTACGCGGTACGGGCGGCTAGGCGGCGGCCCGACCCGGATCGGTGATCAGCAGCGGGTTGCCGACGGCGAGGCCGCCGAGCACGTCCTCCGTGCCGGTGTCCTTCACCCGGGCGAGCTCGTCGGCGGTGATGCCGACGACCTGCAGCAGCGCGAACGCGCCGTTCGGGCTGTCCACGAGCTCGGGGATCTCCGGGTCGCGGACCAGCGCGAAGGCGGTCAGGCCGGTGCCGGGCTCGCCGGTGATCGGCTGGTTGACGTCGATGCAGTGGCCGGCCTCGTAGACCGCGCCGCCCTGGTTCGTGGTCTTGGCCAGCTCCTCCAGCAGGGTGAACGGCCACTGCGGCGGGGCGTCCTCGCCGTCGCGGAGCCGGACGCGCAGGGTGAACTCGTAGCCCCAGCCGCTGATCTCCGGGTCCGCGTCCGCGCTCTTGTCCCAGAGCTCGGTCAGTCCGTAGGTGACGTAGTGCCAGTGGTCCGCGGCCCGGTAGGCCGAGCAGCCCTGCAGACCGCTGCCGAAGGCCAGGCCCGGGACATAGCCCACGTGCACGGGCTCGATCCCGTCGTACAGCTCGTCGAAGACGGCGTCGATCGCGTCCCAGCCGGACGCTTCAGGCTCCTGATCATCAGACATGGCCGTGATCCTGCCAGGCCGGCGCACCCGGACCAAGCAGCCCCGCGCGCGATGCCGCCGAACGGGGGGCGACGGGACCGGTCCTCACCGCGCCCTTCGGCCGGGTGTGCGTGACGCGAAACATCCGCTGCCGTTCCGCGTGACGCCGGTGTCACGGCTGTTTCCTACGGTCGACGTTGATCCTTTCTTCCCGAGGGAGCGTCGTGACTCAGGTTCGGACCGTGTGCTCGTACTGCGGGGTGGGCTGCGGGCTCGTGCTCGACATCGAGACGGGGCCCGACGGGCGCAAGAAGGTGCGCAAGGCCTCCGGCGACAAGGCGCATCCGGCGAATTCCGGCAGGCTGTGCACGAAGGGCGCGACCACCGCCGAGATGCTGGCCGCGCCCGGCCGGCTGACGACGGCGCTGGTCAGGGCCGATCGCGGGGCCGAGGCCGTGCCCACGCCGCTGGACGAGGCGATCGCGGGGACCGGGGCCCGGCTGCGCGCCGTCATCGACGAGCACGGCCCCGACTCCTTCGCCCTCTACGTCTCCGGCCAGATGAGCCTGGAGGCGCAGTACCTGGCGAACAAGCTGGCCAAGGGCTACGTGCGGACGAACCAGATCGAGTCGAACTCGCGGCTGTGCATGGCGAGCGCCGGGACCGGCTACAAGCTCTCGCTCGGCGCCGACGGGCCGCCCGGCTCGTACCAGGACTTCGAGAAGGCCGACGTCTTCCTGGTCACCGGCTCGAACATGGCCGACTGCCATCCGATCCTGTTCCTGCGCATGATGGAGCGGGTGAGGGCGGGCGCGAAGCTGATCGTCGTGGACCCGCGGCGCAGCGCGACGGCCGAGAAGGCTGACCTGTTCCTGCAGATCAAGCCCGGCACGGACCTCGCGCTGCTGAACGGGCTGCTGCACCTGCTGGTCGAGAACGGGCACACCGACCCCGCGTTCATCACCGCGCACACCGAGGGCTGGGAGGCGATGCCGGGGTTCCTGGCCGACTACCCGCCCGCGGCGGTCGCCGAGCTGACCGGCATCCCCGAGCCGGACCTCCGTACCGCGGCGCGCTGGATCGGCGAGGCCGGGGAGTGGATGTCCTGCTGGACGATGGGCCTGAACCAGTCCACGCACGGCACCTGGAACACGAACGCGCTGGTCAACCTGCACCTGGCCACCGGCGCGATCTGCCGGCCCGGGAGCGGCCCGTTCTCGCTGACCGGCCAGCCGAACGCGATGGGCGGCCGGGAGATGGGATACATGGGCCCCGGCCTGCCCGGCCAGCGCTCCGTGCTCGCGGCGCAGGACCGGGAGTTCGTCGAAGGGCTCTGGGGCGTTCCGGCCGGCACGCTGCGCGAGGACGGGGTCGGCAAGGGCACGATCGAGCTGTTCGAGCAGATGGCGGCCGGTCGGATCAAGGCCTGCTGGATCATCTGCACGAACCCGGTCGCCTCCGTCGCCAACCGCAAGACGGTCATCGCGGGGCTCGAGGCCGCCGAGTTCGTCGTCACGCAGGACGTGTTCACCGACACCGAGACCAACGGATACGCCGACGTGGTCCTGCCGGGCGCGATGTGGACCGAGGCCGAAGGCGTGTTGATCAACAGTGAACGGAATCTCACGCTCGCGCAGCCCGCGGTGGACGCGCCCGGCGACGCGACGCCCGACTGGCTGATCATCGCCAAGGTCGCGGCGGCGATGGGTTACGCGGAGGCCTTCGACTACGCGAGCGCGGAAGAAGTCTTCGAGGAGATCAAGCGCGCACGTAACGAGAAGACCGGCTACGACCTCAGCGGCGTCTCCTACGACCGGCTGCGCGAGACGCCGGTGCAGTGGCCCGCGGCGCCCGGCGGCCCCGACCGCAATCCGATCCGCTACCTCGACGCGGAGGGACGGCCGAGGTTCCCGACCGCGTCCGGACGTGCGGTCTTCTTCGGGCGGCCGCACATGCCGGCGAAGGAGATGCCGGACGACGACTACCCTTTCGTGCTCAACACCGGCCGCCTGCAGCACCAGTGGCACACGCTGACGAAGACCGGGAAGGTCGAGAAGCTCAACAAGCTCGATCCGGGGCCGTTCGTCGAGATCCATCCGCAGGACGCGCGGGAGCTCGGGCTCGCGGAGGGCGATCCGGTCGAGGTCGCGTCGCGGCGCGGCCGGGCGGTGCTGCCGGCCGTTCTGACGGATCGGGTGCGCCGGGGTTGCTGCTTCGCCCCCTTTCACTGGAACGATCTGTTCGGCGAATACCTCAGCGTCAACGCCGTGACGAACGACGCCGTGGACCCGCTCTCCTTCCAGCCGGAGTTCAAGGTCTGCGCGGTCTCGCTGGCCAAGTCGGCCATCCCGGTGGTCGTCTCCGCACCGCGACGCGAGAGCGAGGTCGAGGCCGTGGCGTCGCCCGAGGACCCGCTCGCCGCGGCCCTCGGCGTCGCGCACCTCGGGCCGCCGAGGTTCGACGAGCGCGAGCAGCGCTACCTGGCCGGATTCATCGCCGGGCTCGGTGAGAACCCCGCGGGGGTTCCGGTGCTCCCCGCCTCGGCTCCGCTGCGCCCCGAGCACGCGGCCTGGGTGGACGGGCTGCTCGCCGGGCGCTACTCCCGGGCGACCGCGACCGCCGTCGGGGAAACGCCCGCGCCGGGTCGGCGGCTGACGCTGCTGTGGGCCTCGCAGACCGGCAACGCCGAGGAGTTCGCGCAGATCGCGGCGCAGCGCCTGAAGGCCGCGGGCCACGACGTGACCCTGCTCGGGATGGACGAGGCCGATCCCTCCGCCCTCCCGGACGGCGACACGCTGCTGATCGTGACCAGCACCTTCGGCGACGGCGACGCACCCGACAACGGCAGCGGCTTCTGGGACGCGCTCGCGGGGACGCAGGCGAGCCTGGACCACCTGCGGTACTCGGTCCTGGCCTTCGGCGACTCCTCGTACAACGACTTCTGCGGCCACGGTCGCCGCCTCGACCAGCGTCTCGAGGAGCTCGGCGCGCAACGGATCTCGCCGCGCGCGGACTGCGAACCCGACTTCGAGCCCGCGGCGACGGCGTGGCTGGACCAGGTTCTCTCTTCTCTCGCCGAGGCGGCGCCGAGGTCGTCCTCCACGTCTGCGATACCGCGTGTCGCCGAGGCCTCGCCGGTATCTTCGCAGGTCCGCTCGGCGCCGGTCACGGTCTCGGCCCCGCTGATCGGCAACGAGCTGCTCAGCCGGCCGGGCGCGACGAAGGAGGTGCGCCGGTTCACCTTCGACCTCGGCGCGAACCCGCTCGCGTACCAGGCGGGCGACGCGCTCAGCGTCAGGCCGGTGAACGACGCGGCGCTGGTCGACGAGTGGCTCTCGCTGACGGGCGTCGACGGCGCGAGCCCCGTGCACCTCGACGGGCTCGACGGACCCGGCGGCATCACGTTCCGCGACGCGCTCTCGCGGCACCTCGACATCACGAAGGTCACCGGCAGCCTGCTGACGTTCCTCGCCGAGCGGACCGGCGACCGGATGCTGCGCAAGCTGCTGCGGCCGGACAACAAGGGCGAGCTCTCGCAGTGGTCGTGGGCGCGTCAGGCCGCTGACGTGCTCGCCGAGTATCCGGCGACCGCGAGCGCGCAGGAGTGGACGACGGCGCTCAAGCGGCTGCAGAACCGTCAGTACTCGATATCCTCGAGCCCGCGGACCGACCCGACCAAGGTCTCGCTCACGGTCTCCGTCGTGCGCTACGACAGCGCGCTCGCGCGGCCCCGCAAGGGCGTCTGCTCCGCCTATCTCGCCGACGCCGAGCCGGGCACCCCGATCACGGTGCACGTCCAACCCTCGCCGCACTTCCGGCCGCCGACCGACCCGGACACGCCGATGATCATGGTCGGTCCCGGCACCGGCGTGGCCCCGTTCCTCGGCTTCCTGCACGATCGGCGGGCACAGGGGCACGCGGCGCCGAACTGGCTGTTCTTCGGCGAGCAGCATCGGGCCACGGACTTCTACTACCGCGAGGACCTGATGTCGCTGACCGTGGACGGCACGCTCGACCACCTCGACACCGCGTTCTCCCGCGACCAGCGCAACAAGGTCTACGTCCAGGACCGGATGCAGGAGCACGGGCATCGGCTCTGGACGTGGCTGGAGGCCGGCGCGCACTTCTACGTCTGCGGAGACGCCTCACGCATGGCCAAGGACGTGGACCGGACCCTGCGCGGCATCATCACCACGCACGGCGGTCTGACCGAGCAGGCCACGGACACCTACGTGAAGCGCCTCAGCACCGAGAAGCGCTACGTCCGCGATATCTACTGAGCCTTACGAAGCGGCGAATCCGGTCCGCCAGGTCGGCCAGGCCGGGACCCAGCCGAGTTCGGTCCGCGCCCTGCGGTTGCTCGCGCCGCGCTCCCAGCCGGCGCGGCCCTCGACGATCGCGGGCGCGGGCTCGCCGAACGCGGCGGCGAGCGCGGGCAGCCAATCGCGGGCCGGTGCGGGTTCGTCGTCGACGATGTTGACGATGCCGTTGGGCCACACGAGTGCTGCGACGGCCGCGCGCGCCGCGTCTTCCACGTGAACGAACGACGAGATTCCGTCGTTCGCCGAAAGCGCGCCCCCGCGAAGCTGCCGCGCGACCAGGCCGCCGCGCTCGTGCCACGTGCCGGGGCCGTAGAGCGAGCCGTAGCGCAGCACCACGTGCTCGGGCAGGCGCGCCGACTGCGACTCCAGGCCGAGCACGCCGGCCATCATCGCGGCCCGCTCCGGCGTCGCGTCCAGCGGGACGGCCTCGTCGGCGGGAGTGTCTCCGGCCTCGTACACCCAGGAGATCGACTGCGCGATGATCTTCCGGGCGCCGACCTCGAGGGCCGCGTCCACCAGGTGCCGGGTGCCCTCGATCCGGATCCGCGCGTTGGCCGCGAAGTCGCGCTCGCCGAGCGCGGTCAACTGGTGAACGACGATCTCTGGGCCGAACGCGTGAAGCGCCGCGTTCACCGATTCGGCGGAGAAGGCGTCCATCTGCAGTCCGCGCGCGCCGAGCGCGTCGACCGCCTTCACTCCTTCGGCCGAGCGCGAGGTCCCGGCGACCTCGTGGCCCTCCGCGATCAGCAGCGGCACCAGCAGTCTGCCGATCGCGCCCGTGGCTCCGGCGACCAGAATCCGCATGAGCTCCCACTCCCCTGTACTAGGCTGCTCGTTCCTGCGCCCCTATACGTATCACGGAGGAGAGCCCGCACGGCGTGGCGTGGACCGGCGCGGGTGGTAAAACTGGGCGATCCGGAGCTCGCCGGGGCTGTCCCGGCCGAGCGACGGACTGAGACGGGGGACGATCGTGGCACTGGAGGTGCGCGAAGCCGCGGCCGAGGACGCCGAGCAGATCGCGGAGCTGCACGCGGACAGCTGGCGGCGCTTCTACCGGGGCGCATACTCGGATACGTACCTCGACGGCGACGTGCTCACCGACCGACGCACGTTCTGGACCGCCCGGCTGGCCTCGCCGACCGCGAACTCCTCGACGATGGTCGTGGACGAAGGCGCCCGTCTGGCCGCATTCGTGCACGTGGTCCTCGACGCAGACGCCGAATGGGGCAGCCTCGTCGACAACCTGCACGTCCGGCACGACGCGCAGCGCATCGGGCTCGGCCGGGTGCTGCTGCACCGCGCGGCCGCGACGGTCGCCGAACGCGCCTCGGATCGGCGGATGTACCTGTGGGTGCTGGAACAGAACCAGAACGCGCAGCGGTTCTACGCGACACTGGGCGGCACGAAGGTCGAAAGAACCTGTTGCCTGCCGCCCGGCGGCGACGCGACACGGCTGAACGGCGCGCCGTCGAAGCTGCGTATCGCGTGGCCCGACGTGGCCATCCCGGCAATGAGAGCTGAGTGATCGTGGGACGTTCGGAATTCCCGGCGCTGCCGGAGTGGTCGGAGCGGATCGACGCCTATATCGACGGTCGGCTCACGCCGGAGCCGGCCGGCCTCGCCGCGACGGTCGTCCTGCTGCGCGAGTCGGCCGGCGGGCCGTCGGCCGCGCCCGAGGTCTATCTCCTCAAGCGCGCGACGACGATGTCCTTCGCCGGTGGCCGCTACGCCTTCCCGGGCGGGCGGGTCGATCCGCGCGACTCCGACGCTGCCGTCGCCTGGTCCGGGCCGTCCGCCGAGGAGTGGGGCGAGCGCTTCGGCTGCTCGGCGGCCCAAGCGCGGGCACTGGTCTGCGCCGCCGCGCGCGAGATGTTCGAGGAGACCGGCGTGCTGTTCGCCGGTCCCTCGCCCACCTCCGTCGTCGCGTCGACCGAGAGCGAGGACTGGGAGGCCGCCCGCCGTGCCCTGGAGACGCGCACCCTGTCGTTCAGCGAACTGCTGACGCGCCGTTCGCTGGTGCTGCGCACGGATCTGCTCGCCCCGTGGTCGCGCTGGATCACGCCCGAGTTCGAGCCGCGCCGCTACGACACCGCGTTCTTCATCGCCGCGCTCCCGGCCGGGCAGGAGGCGCGCGACGTCTCGGGCGAGGCCGACACGACCGTCTGGACCTCGGCCGCGCAGGCGATCGCCGATCACGACGCGGGCAAGGTCGCGATGCTGCCGCCGACGATCACGACGCTGCGTCAGGTCTCCGAACACGCGGACGCCGCGACGGTCCTCGCCGCCGCCCCGGCCCGCGATCTGACCCCGATCATCGCGGACGTGGAGCGGCGGCCGGACGGCGGCTATTGGCTCGTCTGGCCTATCGACGTGTGATCACTTGCGCCAGAACAGGTGATGCGTCACGCCGCTCGGGCTCGGAACGACCTCAAGGTGGTAGCGGTCGAGCAGTTCCTCGGGCGACTCCCACAGGCGCTGTCCGGAGCCGAGCTTGAGCGGCGAGACCGCGACGTGCAGGGTGTCGACGAGGTCGGCGTCGAGGAATTGGCGCACCGTGCCGACCCCGCCGCCGAGCCGCACATCCTTGCCCTGCGCGGCCTCCCGCGCCTGGGCGAGGACCTCGGCCGGGGCGCCCTCGACGAAGTGGAACGTCGTGTCGGACAGCGTGATCGACGGACGCGTGTGGTGCGTCATCACGAAAACCGGCGTGCGGAACGGCGGCTCGTCGCCCCACCAGCCCTCCCACGCGTAGTCCTGCCACGGGCCGCGCTGCGGGCCGAACTTGTTGCGGCCCATGATCTCCGCGCCGATGTTGTGCGCGAAGTCCCGCGTGAAGTAGTCGTCCAGGCCGCGGGTGCCGCCGCCGTCGGTGCGCATCGGCCAGCTCGCCGTGGCCCCGGCCCAGCTGAACAGCCGCTCGGGATGCGGGAACCCGAACGGCTGCTCGAGGCTCTGGTCCGCGTCGGGACCGGCGCCGATCCCGTCGCTGGACAGGACGAAATTCATGACCTTCAGAAGCTGTCTCATACCCGTGCGTCGAACGGGCGGCGCCGGAATCGACGCGGGCCGGAAAAAACCTCTACTTGTTCTGCAGGCGCTCTCCGGAGCGCGGCTCGCCGGTGGCCTCGGTGTCGCCCACCTGGGTGGCCGGAGCGGGCGTCCATTCGGGTGAAAGCCGCTCGACCGGCTCCTGGCGGGCCTTGCTCGCGCGCGGGGTGGCGATCATCGCCGCGAAGATCATCATCGCTCCGGCGCCGGCGGCCATGATCGGGCCGTTGCCCATCAGCGCCGAGTGCAGGCCGGTCGGGGTCTGCGCCTGCCGGGCGCCCCACAGCACGACGGTGGCGATGGCGACCGCGCCGGCCAGGGTCCACAGCCAGCGCCACCAGACCACGATGCCGGCGAGCACGAGGACCGCACTGATCAGCATCGGGAGCAGCAGCGAGGACATCGTCGCCGCATTGGTGAAGGTCAGGCCGTGGTCGAACAGGTCCTGGACGCGGATGTTGGTGCCCTGACGGCCGCCGTACCACTGGACGAACGCGCTCCACACGGCGATCACCGCGGCGGCGACCACCAGGAGCAGACCGAGCAGTTTGCGGGTCGAGGAAACCATGGCAACCTCACTCCTTCGGGGGATCCCCCTCCACCCCAGCCTGCATCAGCCGCCCAGGCTCCGCATCCTCGGCCGCCGAGGGCCCGCCGACCTGCGCCGCGGCCAGCTCCTTGCGGGTGCGCAGCCAGCGCCAGACGGCGAAGTTCACGGCGCCGAAGGGGATCGGCACGATGAAGGTGAGCGCCCGGCCGAGCAGGATCGAGGCGGCGATCCGGTTGGTCACCGCGGTGTCCAGGCCCGCGGCCAGGTACGCGGTCAGGCCCACCTCGGTGACGCCGAGGCCGCCGGGGGTGATCGGGATCGTGGTCAGCAGCCGGATCAGCGCGTAGCCCGCGAAGGACTTCTCCCAGGACACCTCGGCCGCGGTGACCCCGCAGGCGCGCAGGCAGGCGAGCTGCACGAACCAGCCGGTCAGGTCGCTGGTCAGGGTGGACAGGCTCATCAGCCAGCCGCGCGACTTGATCAGGTGCGCGGCGTGGTGCTTGAAGTCGAGGAAGGCCGCCTCGAGGTCCTTCGGCCCGGGCCGGTGGAACCAGCCCATCACCCTCGTCGCCGCGCGCTGGGCGAAGCGGCCGAGCACGGCCATGAAGTTCTCGCTGTGCAGCGCCCAGATCACCGCGCCGAGCGCGCCGAGGAAGACCCCCGTGCCGAGGATCGCGGCGAGCACGAGCGAGCGGTTCGCCCCGCCGACCGCGGCCAGCGCGACGAGCGCGACCGCGGGCGTGCCGAACTTCGCGAACTGGCTCCACAGGCCGGAGACCAGCGTGTAGAGCGTGTACTGCTCGACGCTGAAGCCCCAGGCCGAGGTCATGTTCCAGCTGACGCCGAGGGCGATCGCGCCGCCGCCGGGCACGGTGTTGGCGACGGCCGTGGACGACATGTTCATCGCGGCCGCGCGCGGCAGGCTCAGGCCGGGCAGGCAGGTGGTGATGAACCACCAGCCGGTGAGGAGGTTGAGGACCGTGACACCGATCAGCGTGAGGATCCAGTTCCCGGAGAGGGAGCGCACCACGTTCCACGCGGCGCTGTACGAGGCCATCCGCGGGAAGATGAACCCGAACACCGCGAGCAGGACGACCACCGCGAGCACCTGGGCGATCCGCTGTCCCCGATTGCCGCGCCGCTCCGTCGAGGTCCCGCTCTCTTCTGCCGCCACGATCGCGAGTTTATCGGGACTGATCGGTGACGGGGTGTGAGACCGGTTGCGGGACCTGCCGGTCCGGGTGACGATCGGTAGGTGATTTCACGGTTCTACACCGGGGACGGCTGGGGGACCCGCGAGCAGGCGATACCCGGCGAGTGGGCGATGCTGCTGCTCCTGATCGTGCTCGGCGCGCTGCTGGGGCTGATCGTGCTCTGGTTCACGCTGCTCGGGCACGAGCGGAGCGTGCGCCGCCGGGGCCGGCGCCCCGAACCGCGCTCCGCGCCCCCGGGCGGCGAGATCGCGCTGCTGGACCTCGGGCCGGCGGCCGCGCAGGCTCCCGAACCCGAACCCGAGACCGCCGCGGCCGAGCCCGAGACCGAACCCGAGAACGAGCCGGCGGCCGAGCGGCCCGGAGCGCAGGAGGCCCCCGAGCAGCCGGCCGCGACCGGGACCGCCGCGCAGCGGAAGCTGACCGACGAGATCCTCTCGCGGGTCGAACAGGAACTCGCCGACCGCTCGGCGCCGCGCTGGAAGGAGCTCGCCGCGCTGGTGCACCGCGAGTTCGGCGTCGCGGTGCACCCGAGCTCGATCCAGAAGGCCGTCAAGCGGCGCCGGACGGCCCGCGCCGCCGCCCGGACGACGTAGCGGCGACTCCCGCGCTACGCCGATCGGGGGACGGGACCGGGCTAGGCGGGCGCCGGAGCGTCCTTGGCCTTGCCGCGCTTGCCGGGCCCGGGGCGCCTGCGCAGGATGAAGAACATCAGCAGCGCGTAGAACGCCGCGCCGATGAGGACCCCGACCAGGCTGGCGCCGCGGAACGCGGGGGCGTCCACGTCCATCGTGCGCTGCCCGGCGTGCGCGCCGCTGCCGCCGCCGGCGACCACGGTGAGCGTGCACAGGTTGGGCGCGGCCAGCACCAGGGCGAGCACGATCCAGCCGATCCGCCACCGCCAGCCGGTCCGCGGCCGGACCGCGAGCGTCAGGACGAACAGCGGCACCAGCGTGAACGTGAAGCCGAGGCACAGGCCCAGCAGCGTCCCCGTGGTCAGGCTGCCGTGCACGGCGCTGCCGATCCGCTGCGACCACCAGCGCGGGATGAACGCGCCGAGGATGAAATAGGCCGCGACCAGCAGGACGAGCGAGACGCCCGCGAGAATGAGCGTCTTCTTCCAGTTCCGTGACTTCCGCGCGTGCGACGCGCCCGTCCCGGGCTGCTCGGGCGCGCCACCCGGCTCGCGCACGTCGGTTGGATGCGATTTGTGCAGAAGCGCCATAATCGTCATCCTCGCCGCGACCGCCGGGTTCCGCGAGCCGGGAGTGATTCAGCTGATCCGGCGCAGCCGCAGCAGCGCGGCCCAGAACAGCAGCGCGGCGAGCCCGAGGAAGATGCCGGACTCGATCCACTGGAACTCCCAGAACCGCGTCCCCGGCTGGTACGTCTGCACGTTGTAGGCGCCGTGGTAGGCGGGGTCCACGCAGGGATTGGACTCCACGGGGATGGAGCCGGCGTTGGAGACGCTCAGGCTGACGGTGTCGCCGCCCTGGCACTGCAGCTGGCCGTCCGCGATCAGCGTGCGGCCGGACGCGCTGACCACGCTGTTCGAGTAGATCCAGTCGCCCGCGTACGAGTTGTACTGCAGCGTGCTGGTGACCGGGACCTTCAGCGCCACGGGGCTGAGGTAGTGCTTGCGCGCCACCCACTCGATCACCGCGCGCACGGCGATGAACGCGGCGAGCGTGATGCCCATCGCCGGGAGCGTCCTGCGGACGAGCACCCCGAGCGCGACGCCGAGCGCGACCGCGAAGACCGTGTAGGCGACCGGAGCCACGCCGTCGATGTCGAAGGAGAGGTAGTTGAGCCGTCCGCTGCCCTGGGTGAGCAGCGGCGCCGCCCACCAGCTGACCGCGTAGGCGTAGAGGCCGCCGATCGCCAGCCCGACCAGGCCGATCAGGCCGAATTTCGACAGCGCCCAGCGGGTCCTGCTCACGCCCTGCGTCCAGACGAGGCGGTGCGTGCCGTGCTCGATCTCCTGGGCCACCAGCGGCGCGCCGTAGAAGATGCCGACGAACACGGGGAAGACCACGAAGAGGACGCCGACGAATGTCAGGCCGCTGAAGTCCTGCTGGAACGCGCGGCTCTGCCGACCGCAGTCCGGGACCGCCGTGGACACGAGCTGGGCCGTGCCGTTCCTCGCGATGCAAGCGGAGAGGCCGGTGCTCACGAACTCGTGGTGCATCGCGAGGCCCGTGGGCACGATCACCGCGGCCGCGAGGGCCAGGGCTATGAGCGTGTACAGCAACTGCTTGCGGTGCTGACGCCAGGTCACCCAGATCATTTCGCCGCCAACTCCCCCACGGTCTCGGTCTTCGCCCCGGCGCCCGCGGTCAGGTAGGCGAGGACGAGGTCTTCCAGGTTGACGTCCATCGCGCGCCAGCCCTCGGCCAGCGCGGGCAGCGCGCCGGGGAGCCGGACGAGCAGCGTGGACTGCCGCTCCGTGCGGCTGGCCCGGATCACCGTCGAGGTGCCGGCGACGGCGCCCGCCTCGGTCTCGCGCGGGCCGATCAGGGTCTTGTGCCGCGCCAGCAGCTCGTCGACGTCGCCGCTGAGCTGCACGTGCGCCTTCTGCAGCACGATCAGGAAGTCGCAGGCGCGTTCGAGGTCGGCGAGCAGGTGCGAGGAGAGCAGGACGGTCGTGTCCGTCTCGCCGACGGAGCCCATCAGCGTCTGCATGAACTCGTGCCGGGCCAGCGGGTCCAGGCTCGCGATCGGCTCGTCGAGCAGGAGCAGCCGAGGGCGCTTGGCGAGGGCCAGCGCCAGGGCCACCTGCGCGCGCTGACCGCCGGAGAGCTTGCCGACCGGACGGTCGGTCGGAATGTCGAGGGCGGTCAGCCGCTGCTGCGCGAGCGCGGCGTCCCAGTTCCGGTTGAGTCGGCCGCCGAGCTTGATCAGCTCGGCCGCGCGGAAGTCGCGGTAGAGCGGCGTGTCCTGGGCGACGAAGCCGATCCCGGCCAGCGTCTCGCGTCCGGCGCGCGGATCGCGCCCGAAGACGCGCACCTCGCCCTCGTCCGGCCGCAGCAGGCCGACGGCCAGGTGCAGCAGCGTGGTCTTGCCCGCCCCGTTCGGTCCGACCAGCGCGGCGATCCGCCCGGTCGGCAGCCGCAGGGTGCAGTCGCGCAGCGCCCAGGCGCGCCCGTAGCGCTTGCCCAGACCCGCGATCCGCAGTGCGGTCTCCTCTGTCATGGCACCGGATTCCCTTCGGAACTGTCGAATGTGGATCGGACGGTGGTCTCGATCAGGGCCGTGACGTCCTCGCGGCCGAGCCCGGCGGCGCGCGCCTTCCCGAGCCAGTCCACGAGCTCTTCGCGCAGTTCGGCCTGGCTGCCCAGCGAGGGTCCGGCGAGGGTGCCGACCAGGAAGGTGCCGCCGCCGGGCCTCCCCTCGGTCAGCCCCTCGAGGCGGAGCTCCCGGTACGCCTTGAGCACCGTGTTGGGGTTGATCGCCAGCTGCTGCGCCACCTCGCGCACCCGCGGCAACTGGTCGCCGGGGCGCAGCAGGCCGACGCGCAGCGCCTGCTTCACCTGGAGGACCAGCTGCATGTAGGTGGCGACCGACGAGCGGCCGTCCAGCACGAACTCGATCACGAGCACTTCTCCTATTGTCTTACGACAGTAAGACAGCTTGGGCATGAGAGAGGGGCCTGTCAAGCCCCACGACCGGACAGGCCCCTGAACCGGGGTTCCCCAGGCTAGCTAGGGCAGGTCACGAAGATCCTTGAGCCGCTGCAGCTTTCCGGCCGAGCGCTCGAGCGAGTCGGGGTCGACGATCGCCACGTCCACCGTGACGCCGACGCCCTCCTTGACCGCGTTCCGGATCGCGTCCGCGGCGGCCCGCCTCGACGCCTCGTCGGCCGGCGCGTCGGGCCTCGCCTCCGCGCGGACCGTGAGGTGGTCGAGCCGCCCCTGCCGGGTCAGCTCGAGCCGGAAGTGCGGGGCGACGCCCGGGGTGCGCAGCACGATCTCCTCGATCTGGCTCGGGAACAGGTTCACCCCGCGCAGGATGATCATGTCGTCGCAGCGTCCGGTGACCTTCTCCATCCGCCGGAACGGGGCCCGCGCGGTGCCCGGCAGAAGCCGCGTCAGATCCCTGGTGCGGTAGCGGATCACCGGCAGCGCCTGCTTCGTGAGCGAGGTGAACACGAGCTCGCCGCCCTCCCCCGGCGCCATGATCTCGTCCGTGATCGGATCGACGATCTCGGGGAAGAAGTGGTCCTCCCAGACGTGCAGGCCGTCCTTGGTCTCGACGCACTCCTGCGCGACGCCCGGGCCGATCACCTCGGAGAGGCCGTAGATGTCGACGGCGTCGATCCCCGCGCGCTCCTCGATCTCGCGCCGCATCTCCTCGGTCCACGGCTCGGCGCCGAAGATCCCGACGCGCAGCGAGGTGCCGCGCGGGTCCACGCCCTGCTTCTCGAACTCGTCCAGCAGCGTGAGCATGTAGGACGGCGTGACCATGATGATCTCGGGCTCGAAGTCCCGGATCAGCTGGACCTGACGCGCCGTCATGCCGCCGGACGCCGGGATCACCGTGCAACCGGCCCGCTCGGCCCCGTAGTGCGCGCCGAGGCCGCCGGTGAACAGGCCGTAGCCGTAGGAGATGTGGACCTTGTCCCCAGGCCGGCCGCCTGCGGCGCGGATGCTGCGCGCGACGACGTCCGCCCACATCGAGAGGTCGTCCTCGGTGTATCCGACCACGGTCGGACGCCCGGTCGTGCCGCTGGACGCGTGGATCCGGCGCACCTCGGACAGCGGCACGGCGAACATGCCGTAGGGGTACGTCTCGCGCAGGTCGGCCTTCGTGGTGAACGGGAAGCGCGCCAGGTCGGCGAGGCCGCGGCAGTCCTCGGGGCGCACCCCCGCGTCGTCGAACTTCCGGCGGTAGTGCTCCACGTTCGCGTACGCGTGCCGCAGCGTGGCCTGCAGGCGCTCGAGCTGGAGCGCGGCCAGCTCCTCCGGCGAAGACGGTTCGTCCACGGGTCTCCTGCTCTCCATTGAGCCAACCGAACGTTCGGTTTACGAGTGTGGATCCACCACAGCAGGAGCGGACCGCGCTGTCAACGGTCCGAGGGCGCGCCCTCACTCACCCGGGACGGGCTCCTCGCCGGACGCCGCCTCGGCGCGGCGGGCCAGCACCTGGTTGCGCCGGCCGATCACGGCGGCGGCCACCCCGGCCGTTCCGACGAACGCGGCCGCGGCGAGCCAGGGCCGGTCCAGCGCGTGGCCGGTCGCGTCGTCCAGGGACAGCGTGCCCGCGCCGGTGAGCCCGAGCCCGGCCGCGCCGAGGCCGATGAGCAGCGGCAGCTCGTAGCCGCCGCGCATCGCGAACAGGCCCTTGTCCCAGTTCACCGAGGCGGCCGCGGCCATCGTCCCGGCGGCCGCCGCGCCCGCCGCCGGGGTGGCCAGGCCCAGGGCGAGCAGGGCGCCCCCGCCCGTCTCGCCGACCCCGGCCGCGATCGCGCTCTCCCGGCCGGGCTCGAAGCCCATCGACTCCATCGCCGCCGCCGTGCCCTCGATCCCACCGCCGCCGAACAGGCCGAACAGCTTCTGCGCGCCGTGCGCCATCAGCACCCCGCCGACGCCGAGCCGCAGCAGAAGCAGCCCGACATCCCCGCGGCACGTGCAGGAGGCCGGCCGCCTCCTCGATCCGGTTCGTCCCGCCATATCCATTCCCTGCCTTCCCGGTCGGCGCGCTCTCCCCGCCATCCTGTGTCGCCCGGCGGGGATCGCGCAGCCCGGTTGGGCCGTTCGAGCTGTTCAGAACCTCATGAGAAATCGTTAAGAACATGTTCAGCGCAACCCGTTGACCACCGTCGTACCCGGCAGTACTTTTCCAGGCAGCGCAGCACCGGAACCGACCGGTCGGTCGGCCCGGCGGCGCCGATACCCACGCGCCACCCACGCTCCTCCCGCACGTGAGAACCCTGACACTACACACGGCCGGATCCACCCACCCGCGCCGCGGCGATCCCGCGTGCCCGGAACCGGGTCGGGCCGCATCCGAGAGGGGAACACCCGCAGTGAGATTCACCGATCGACTGCGCGCGCCCGCGCGCATCGCGACCGCCCTCGCCTTCGGCGGCGCGCTCGCGCTCAGCGGCACCGCGGCGGCCACCGCCGCCACCGCCCACGCCCCCGCGCTCTCCGCCGCCCAGCGGATGATCGCGAACGAGGCCGCGGGCTCCGCGCACGCCTCGCAGCCCGCGGCGACCGCCGCGAACGCCGGCTCGAAGCGCGCCTGCGCCACGGTGGCCGGCCAGGGCCGGCTGGCCTGCTTCGCGCTCGAGCGCGACGGCGTCCACCAGAAGTCCGCGGCGGCCTCGCCGGACGCGATCCCGTCCGGCTACGGCTACGGCCCGTCCCAGCTGCAGGCGGCCTACAACATGACCTCGGCCGCGGCCTCGGACGGCGCCGGGCGCACCATCGCGATCGTCGACGCGTACGACGACGCGAACGCCGCGAGCGACCTGGCCGCGTACCGCTCGGCCGCGGGCCTGCCCGCCGTGCCCAGCTTCAAGAAGGTGAACCAGACCGGCGCCACCTCCCCGCTGCCCTCGGCCCCGCCCTCCGGGGACGACTGGACCGTGGAGGAGTCGCTGGACCTGGACATGGCCTCCGCCATGTGCCCGCTGTGCAACATCGTCCTGGTCGAGGCGAACGACGACTCGAGCGACGGCCTCTACATCGCCAACAACGCCGCCGCGAGCCTGGCCGGCTACATCTCGAACTCGTGGGGCGGCACCGACTCGTCCTCCGACGCCTCGTACGACTCCTCGTACTTCACCCACGCCTCCGGCATCGTCACCACGGTCTCCGCGGGCGACTCGGACTACGGCGTGAGCTACCCGGCGACCTCGCCCAAGGTGGTCTCGGTCGGCGGCACGGCGCTCAAGACGGCGTCGAACTCGCGCGGCTGGACCGAGTCGGTGTGGAACACCACCACCGGCTCCGAGGGCACCGGCTCCGGCTGCTCCGGCTACGAGGCGCAGCCGTCCTGGCAGACCTCGCTGGGCCTGAGCGGCTGCACCAAGCGCATCGACAACGACGTCGCGGCCGACGCCGACCCGGCGACCGGCGTCGCGGTCTACGACACCTCGAACGGCAACAGCGGCTGGAACGAGGTCGGCGGCACCAGCGCCTCCTCGCCGATGGTCGCCGGCATGTTCGCGCTCGCCGGCAACGCGGGCGCCAACCCGGCCGACGACATCTACACGCACACGAGCAACTTCTACGACGTGACCAGCGGCAACGACGGCTCGTGCAGCCCGGCCTACCTCTGCACCGCGGAGACCGGCTACGACGGCCCGACCGGCATCGGCACTCCGAACGGCATCGCCGGCCTGCAGACCGGCTCCAGCGGCGGCGGCGACACCGTCACCGTGACGAACCCGGGCAGCAGGACCGGCACCGTCGGCACGGCGGTCTCGCTGCAGATCTCGGCCACCGACTCGGCCTCCGGCCAGACCCTGAGCTACAGCGCCACGGGCCTTCCGGCCGGGCTGTCGATCAGCACGAGCGGCCTGATCTCCGGCACCCCGACCACCGCGGGCACCTCCAGCGTGACGGTCACCGCGGCCGACACGACGGGCGCCTCCGGCTCGGCGACGTTCAGCTTCACGATCAGCTCCTCCGGCGGTGGCGGCGGTTGCACCGCGGCGCAACTGCTCGGCAACCCGGGCTTCGAGACCGGCTCGGCCAGCCCCTGGTCGTCGACCGCCGGCGTGATCAGCAGCGGCTCGGCCGGCGAGGCGGCGCACTCCGGCAGCTACGACGCCTGGCTGGACGGCTACGGCACGACCCACACCGACACCCTGTCGCAGAAGATCACCATCCCGTCGACGTGCACCACGGCGACGTTCTCCTTCTGGCTGCACATCGACACGGCGGAGACGACCACCACCACGGCCTTCGACACGCTCAAGGTCCAGGTGCTCAACTCCAGCGGCACGGTCGTGGCGACGCTCGCGACGTTCTCGAACCTGAACCACGTCTCGGGGTACGCGCAGCACTCGTACAGCCTGGCCCCGTACATCGGACAGACCGTCACCCTGCAGTTCACCGGAGCCGAGGACTCGTCCCTGCAGACCTCGTTCGTGGACGACGACAACGCGGTGAACGTCGACTAGCGTCCACCCGCTGATCCACCGAGCGGTTCCCGCAGCGTACACACCCGCAGAGCACCGCGGATGTGTACGCTGCGGCCATGCAGACGACCATCAAGGGCACGACGCTACCGGTCCTCGAGATCACGTTGAACCCGGGGGAGGCGGTCATCTCCACCCACGGCGAGCTGTCGTGGATGTCCCCGAACATCACGATGTCGCAGACCACCGGCGGGGGCGGCCGCGGCGGCTTCCTCTCGGCCGTCAAGCGCGCGATCGGCGGCGGCAGCTTCTTCCAGACCCAGTACCAGGCCCAGGGTTCGGGCCCCGGCCTGATCGCCTTCGCCACCAAGGTCCCCGGCGAGATCCTCCCGATGCAGGTCGGCCCCGGGCGCGGCCTGTACGTGCACCGCCACGGCTTCCTCTGCGGCACCCCGGGCATCCAGGCCACCGCCTCCATGGTGCCGGGCCTCGGCGCCGGGATGTGGGGCGGCGAGGGCTTCGTCCTGCAGCGCCTGGAGGGCAACGGCGAGGCCTGGATCGAGCTGTCCGGCGAGGTGTCGACCTATCAGCTGGCGCCGGGGCAGACGATGCTGGTGCACCCGGGCCACGTGGGGCTGTTCCAGGAGAGCGTGAGCTTCCAGATCACCCGGATCCAGGGCGTGCGCAACATACTGTTCGGCGACAACGGCTTCCACCTCGTGGCGCTGACCGGTCCCGGCGAGATCTGGCTCCAGTCGATGCCGATCCCGCTGCTCGCGCACTCGATCTACCCGTACCTGCCGAAGCCCTCGTCGAACTGATCGACGCGTTGAAGACAGACGTGCTGGGCCGGGGCGGCCGCTGGATGCGGGAGTCCATCGACGCCGCCCCGCCGCCCACCCTCCCGTGGGCCAACCCGTGGAAGTGCACCCTCGCGGGCATCCTCGTCCGCCGCCCCGGCTCCCCCCTCCTGGACGCGGGCCCGCTGAGCGCCCTGGACCGCTTCGGCGCCCTCCACCTGGACGGCGCCCACGTGGGCTTCGACGGCCACCCGCACGAGTGGTCCAGGGTCACCGCGATCCAGACCCGCAGCGCGATCGAGCTCCTGACGAACGACGCCCTGGAGCGCGAGGTGGACCGCCTCCGCTACCTGCTGCCGCCCGTCCCGGGCCGCAAGCGGCTGCTCATGTACGTCGCCGAACACCTGACCCTCGTCCTGTTCACGGCGCTCGACCAGAGCGAGGACGCCCTGCGCCGCCGGATCGTCGCGGAGATCGGCCATCGCGGACCGGTCCCCGCGGTGCGCCGCCACGCCCGGCCGGGGCTGTTCGCGGCGGCCCTGCTGTCGCTGAGGCCTGATATCAACGGCGCGCTGATCGGGGAGGCGGAGCGGCTGGGGGTCGAGGTTCGCGGCTGACGACCGACCGGGCCCCTGGACCTTCGGCATGCTCGTCGACGACCTCGACGCCCGCCACGCCGCCGCCCTCGCCGCCGGCGGCACCGAGGCCGTCCCGCCGCGCAAGGGCGACGGCATGCCGCGCCACTCGGCGGTCAAGGATCCGAGCGGGAACTGGATCTGGCTCAACCAGGGCTGATTCCGGGTCTACTCAGCGGCCTGTTCCAGGTCCAGTTCGAGCTCGTACATGGTCTCCACGGGGCGGAAACCCAGACGGCTGTTGACGGCGTGCATCGCGTCGTTGACCTCGGCGGTCCACGTGTGCACGTGGGCCGCCTGCGGGTAGCTCTCGGCCAGTCGCCGCAGGTTGGCGACCTTCGCGAGGGTAGCGAGGCCGTGGCCCCGATGCGCGCGGAGGATGAATGTGTTGTCCTGCAACACATCTCGCTGCGCGCCGCCCGCCACGAACATCGTCGTGTACCCGACGGGTGCGTCATCGGCGTCGCCGACCAGCGTGGTGACGAGGCCGTATCCCTGCTCGATCAGCCGTTCCTGGGTGCGCTGGACGCGCTCGGCGTCGTAGACGACAGGCTCGCGGCTCAGTTCGCCGCTGGGCACGTCGGCGTCCATCAGCGTGTGCATCTCCGCGAACCGATCGAGCACCTCAGCCGGCGGCAGGCCGATCCAGCCGGTGACGCGGTACTCCCCCGCACGTCGCACCGCCACCGCCTCGAGCGCCTTCAACTGCTCCTCGGGGACGGGCACATCGAGCAGCAGGCGGAACTCGCTGTGCTTGGGTGAGAAACCGAACGAGAGCGCGAACCGGCCGCCCGCGCTCTCCTCCAGCGGGTTCTCGCCGGCGCCGGCCACCTCGACCTCGGCCGCCAGCACCGTCCGACCCTCTCGACGTGCGAGGTCGTACAGGTGATCGAACAGCGCGCGACCGACTCCGCGACGGCGCGCGTGGGGCGGCACGGCGATCTCGATCTCGGCCACGTGCGTGTTGTCACGGCGCGGCAGGCCGATGATCGCCGTGCCGACGCACTCCTCGCCGTCCCACGCACCGTACGCGCGGCGATCGTAGTTCGGATTGCTCTCGTTGCTGCGCAGGGAGGTCATCACCGCCTCGCGCTCGACCACGATCGGCGCGACGCGGTCGGCGGCCGACCCCTCACGCATCGCGCGATACCAGGGGTCGAGCTCGGTTCGGTCGGAGCCGTGCGGATCGAGGCGGCGAATCTCCACCGATGCAGGCTCACGCATCGGGCGAGGAACCCGCAACAGGTTTTCCGCCGGGCCGCAACCGCATCCGGCTACGGCTTGAGGCGCGCTCCGCCGTCGACCGGCAGGACGGTGCCGGTGATGAGGCCGTTGCGGACGAGGAGGGCGATGGCGTCGGCGATGTCTTCGGGCGTGCCCACGCGGCCTACCGGCCTACCGGCCTACCGGCGTTCCGGCCTACCGGCGTTCCGGCGTTCCGGCGTTCCGGCGTTCCGGCGACGAAGGTGTCGAGGACCGCGGCGCGCCGCTCGGCGGGGACCACTGCGAAAAATAACTTTGCGACCTAACAGTTCGGGAGCTAACCTTCTCGCGTGAACGAGGAGTTGGCACGGCACCTGCACGCGGTCCACACCGCGCTGAGCTCGGAGGATGCCGACAAGCTGCGGGAACAGCTGCACAACTCGCCGCTGATGCGGCTGGTGGGGCTGGCCGGGCAGTCGGTGGGGCATTCCTTCCGCAAGGTGTTCGCGGAGGAGGACGGCCTCAGCCCGGGCTCCGCCGCCGTGCTGAGCGCGCTGGCCTTCGGGACCGGGCGCGGGATCGCGGTGGCCGGCACTCCGGGGCGGGCCACGCACAGCGAGCTGGCCAAGCGCTGCCTGATCACCCCCGCCACGCTCACCGGCATCGTCTCCACGCTGGAGAAGGCCGGCTACGTCACCCGCGAGCGCGACCAGGCCGACCGGCGCGTGGTCTGGCTGGTGCCCACCGCGGCGGGCCAGGAGCGCGCCAAGGAGATCGGCGACCGCTTCCGCGCCGTCAACGAGGCCCTGACCCGCGATATCGACCCCGGACTCGAGGAGTCGCTGCGCTCGTTCCTGATCACCGTGATCGAGAACAACTTCGCCATCGTGCAGGAGATCCCGCCCGTGTCCGACAACGACGTCAACGCACCGTCAGAGACGAAGACCGAGACAAAGACAGAGATCGAGACAGAGACTGAGAACCGGGGGAAGGCGCAGTGCTAGTCAAGCTCTTACGTCAGTATCTCAAACCGTACCGGAAGCCGATCGCGGTGATCGTGGGCCTGCAGTTCCTGGCCACGCTCGCGATGCTCTACCTGCCCACCCTGAACGCCAACATCATCGACATCGGCGTGCTGACCGGGGACACCGGCTACATCTGGCGGACCGGCGGGCTGATGCTCGCCATCACGCTCGGCCAGATCTGCTGCCAGATCTGCGCGGTCTACCTCGCCGCGCGCACCGCGATGGCCGTCGGCCGGGACCTGCGCTCGGCGCAGTTCCGGCAGGTGCAGCGCTTCTCGGCGCGGGAGATCGGGCAGATCGGCACGCCCTCGCTGATCACCCGCAGCACGAACGACGTGCAGCAGGTGCAGATGCTGGTCCTGATGTTCTTCGTCATGACGGTCTCCGCGCCGATCATGATGGTCGGCAGCATCCTGCTGGCGCTGGACCAGAACGTCGAACTCTCCGGCCTGCTGATCGTCATCATCCCGCTGCTGGCCGGCGTGCTCGGCCTGATCATCTCGAAGATGGTGCCGCTGTTCCGGGCCACGCAGGGCAAGCTCGACTCGATCAACCGGGTGCTGCGCGAGCAGATCACCGGCGTCCGGGTGGTGCGCGCGTTCGTCCGCGACGAGCGTGAGCGGGACCGCTTCGAGGACGCGAGCGGCGAGCTGCTCAAGGTCTCGCTCGGCGCGGGCAAGCTGATGTCGCTGATGTTCCCGTCGGTGATGCTGGTGGTGAACCTGTCCAGCGTCGCGGTGCTCTGGTTCGGCGGGCACCTGATCGACGACGGCAAGATGCAGATCGGCGCGCTGACCGCGTTCCTCAGCTATCTGATGCAGACGCTGATGTCGATCATGATGACGGTGTTCACCTTCATGATGGTGCCGCGCGCCGAGGTCAGCGCCGAGCGCATCCGCGAGGTGCTGACCACCGAGAGCAGCGTCGTCCCGCCGGAGAATCCGCAGGTGCCCGACGCGCTGCACGGAACCCTCGAGCTGCGTTCGGTCGACTTCTGCTACCCGGGCGCCGAGAAGTCGGTGCTGCAGGACGTGAGCCTGCTGGCCCGGCCCGGCGAGACCACCGCGATCATCGGCTCGACCGGCGCGGGCAAGACCACGCTGCTCTCGCTGATCCCGCGGCTGATGGACGTGACCGGCGGCTCGGTGCTGGTGGACGGCGTGGACGTGCGCGAGCTCGACCCGACCGTGCTGTCCAAGGCGGTCGGCTACGTCCCGCAGCGGCCCTACCTCTTCTCCGGGACCGTGGCCAGCAACCTGCGCTACGGCAATCGGGACGCGACCGACGAGGAGCTCTGGCAGGCGCTGGAGATCGCGCAGGGCAAGGACTTCGTCGAAGCGATGCCCGACGGTCTCGAATCGCAGATCGCGCAGGGCGGCACGAACGTGTCCGGCGGTCAGCGCCAGCGCCTCGCGATCGCCCGCGCGCTGGTCCGGCGCCCGGAGATCTACCTGTTCGACGACTCCTTCTCAGCCCTCGACTACGCGACCGACGCGCGGCTGCGCGCCGCGCTGGCCCGGGAGACGCGGGAGGCGACGGTGGTCATCGTCGCGCAGCGGGTGAGCACCATCCGGCACGCCGACACCATCATCGTGCTCGACGAGGGCCGCGTGGTCGGCACCGGCACGCACGGGGAGCTCATGGACGGCAACGAGACCTACCGGGAGATCGTGCTCTCCCAGCTGACGGAGCAGGAGGCCGCGGCATGAGCGAGCTTGCGAGCGAATCATCGAATACAGTGCGTCCGCGAGCGGGCGTGCCGAGGGCTGGCGAGGTGCACACGTGAGCGAGCAGGAGCCGGAAGAGACGCACGTGGCCGACGGATCCGATGTCGGCGAGCGGGTCGTGCCCAAGCGCGGCGCGGGGCCGCAGCCCGGCGAACGGCGCGGACCGGCCGCGTTCATGGCCGGGCAGTCCACCGAGAAGGCCCTCGACTTCAAGGGTTCGAGCAAGCGGCTGCTGAGCACGCTCAGCCCCGAGCGGCCGCTGATGATCTTCGCCCTGGTGCTGACCGCGATCGGCGTGGCGCTGAACGTGCTCGGCCCGCGGATCCTCGGCGACGCGACGAACCAGATCTTCAGCGGCCTCGCGGGCAAGGAGACCGCGCGCTTCGCCGGGCAGAGCCGGGCGCAGGTGCTGGCGAACCCGCACCTGCCGGCCGGGATCCGCTCCGTGCTCGGCAGCGTGGGCTTCACCCCGGGCGTCGGCCTGGACTTCACCGCGATCGGGCGCACGCTCGGCACGGTGGCGCTGATCTACACCTGCTCCTCGCTGGTGCTGGCCTTCCAGGGCCGGATCACCACGTCGCTGGTGCAGCGCGCCGTGTACCGGATGCGCCAGGACGCGCAGGCCAAGCTGGCCCGGCTGCCGTTGAGCTACTTCGACGGCCAGCCGCGCGGCGAGATCCTGTCCCGGGTCACCAACGACATGGACAACCTCTCGCAGACCCTGCAGCAGACGCTGAGCCAGATCGCGATGTCGCTGCTGACGATCGTCGGCGTGCTGACGATGATGTTCACCATCTCCTGGGAGCTGGCGCTGCTGGCCCTGGTCACCATCCCGGTCTCGGTGTGGCTGGCCGGGAAGATCGGCAAGCGGGCGCAGCCGCAGTTCGTCAAGCAGTGGGGCACCACGGGCCGGCTGAACGGGCACATCGAGGAGCAGTACACCGGGCACACCCTGGTGAAGGTCTTCGGCCGGCAGCAGGACGCGGTCGCCGAGTTCGACGCGCAGAACGAGACGCTGTACCAGGCCTCGTTCAAGGCGCAGTTCATCTCCGGCTGCATCCAGCCCGCGATGATGTTCCTGGGCAACGTGAACTACGTGTTCGTCGCGGTGGTCGGCGCGCTCAAGGTCACCTCGGGCTCGCTCTCGATCGGCGACGTGCAGGCCTTCATCCAGTACTCGCGCAGCTTCAACCAGCCGGTCACCCAGGTGGCCAGCATGGCGAACCTGCTGCAGTCCGCGGTGGCCTCGGCCGAGCGGGTGTTCGCGCTGCTGGACGCCAAGGAGCAGTCCCCGGACGACGCGCACGCGCCGACCATGGAGCAGGTGCGCGGGCACGTGGAGTTCGAGAACGTCTCGTTCCGCTACAAGCCCGAGGTGCCGCTGATCCAGGACCTCTCGCTCTCGGTCAAGCCGGGCCAGACGGTCGCGATCGTCGGCCCGACCGGCGCGGGCAAGACCACGCTCGTGAACCTGCTGATGCGGTTCTACGAGATCGACGAGGGCCGGATCACCCTGGACGGCGTGGACATCGCGAAGATGACGCGCGAGGACCTGCGGTCGCGGACCGGCATGGTGCTGCAGGACGCGTGGCTGTTCGGCGGCACCATCGCGGAGAACATCTCCTACGGCGTGCCGAACGCGACCGAGGAGCAGATCGTCCGGGCCGCGCAGGCCACCCACGTGGACCGCTTCGTGCGCACCCTGCCGGACGGCTACGACACCAAGCTGGACGACGAGGCCTCCTCGGTCTCGGCGGGCGAGCGGCAGCTGATCACGATCGCGCGGGCCTTCCTCGCGGAGCCGGCGATCCTGATCCTGGACGAGGCGACCAGCTCGGTGGACACCCGCACCGAGGTGCTGATCCAGCGCGCGATGAACTCGCTGCGCCAGGGCCGGACCAGCTTCGTGATCGCGCACCGGCTCTCCACGATCCGGGACGCCGACCTGATCCTGGTGATGGAGAACGGGCAGATCGTCGAGCAGGGCACGCACGACCAGCTGCTCGACGTCGGCGGCGCCTACGCGCGGCTGTACGAGGCGCAGTTCGCGCAGGCCGTGGCCGAGGTGGACTGACCCGGTTCCGCGAGCGCGGCGCCCGGCCCTCGGCCGGGCGCCGCCGCGGCCTCCGAGGTTCGACGAACGTCTCAGCGATCTTCTTCGAATCCCTCCCCAGGCGGCTGCGACGGGATTAGTCTCTAGGGCATGGCGAGCACGGGCGGGGTGGCGCGTGGCATGGTCGGGCTCGGCCGGTTCATCGCCGGACTGATCGCGTTCATCGTGATCAGCGCGATAGCCGGGGCCCTGATCGCGGGAATGGTGCTGCCCGCGGTCGCCGGGGTCGGGCTCGGCGCGAAGGCGGCCTCGGACCATTTCCTGACCCTGCCGGCCTCCTTCAGCCTGCCGGTGCTGCCGCAGCGCAACACGATCGAGGCCGCGGACGGCTCGGTCATCGCGACCACCTGGGACCCGGACAACGAGAGCAACCGGGTGGTCGTCCCGCTGAGCAAGATCAGTGTTCTGATGCAGCACGCGATCGTGGCCATCGAGGACCAGCGCTTCTACGAGCACGGCGGCATCGACCTCAAGGGCACGCTGCGCGCGCTGCTCAACAACTCGAACGGCGGCAGCCTGCAGGGCGGCTCGACGATCGCGCAGCAGTACGTGAAGAACGCGCTGGAGCTCGAGGCCGGGAGCAACGCGGCGCAACGGGCGGCCGCGCAGGCCGACACCCTCTCGCGGAAGATCACCGAGCTGCGCGACGCGATCTCCGTGGTCCAGGAGATGAGCAAGAACGAGCTGCTCTCCGGCTATCTGAACCTGATCTTCTACGGCAACGGCGCGTACGGCATCCAGGTCGCGGCGCAGACGTACTTCAACACCTCGGCGGCGAATCTGAACGCGGACCAGTCGGCGATGCTCGCGGCGATCGTGAACAGCCCTAGCGACTACAACCCGTTCACCAACGCCGGTCCGGTGCTCACGCGCCGGAACATCGTCCTCGAGGACATGGCCAAGCAGGGCTATCTCACCGCGAAGCAGGCCGCCGCGGACGAGAAGCAGCCGCTGGGTCTGAATCCGGGCACCACGGTGGACGGCTGCCTGGGCGCGGGCAACGAGGCGTTCTTCTGCACGTACGTGCACGACTCGTTCCTCGGCGACGCTATCTACGGGGCGACGAAGGCCGCGCGGCAGAGCCTGTGGAACGCGGGCGGCCTCGTCGTCAAGACGACCCTCGTGCCGCAGGACCAGGCGTCGGGCGCGAAGGCCGTCGCGGACCACACGAACCCCGGCGACAAGGTGGCGACCGCGCTGGCCATGGTGACGCCGGGGACCGGGGCCATCACGGCGATCGCGCAGTCCAAGCCGATGGGCAACGGCTACGGGCAGACCTACGTGAACCTGGCCGCCGACCCCTCGCACGGCGGCGGTGGCGGCTACCAGGCCGGCTCGTCGTTCAAGATCTTCGAGGGCCTGGCGGCACTGGAGGACGGCTGGAATCCGGCGACCTCGATGGGCGTGCCGAGCCCGCTGGTCGAGGGCGGGCTGCGGCTGCCGGTGTGCGTCCCCGGGCACCCGCCGACGATCATCTGGCCGGGCGACTACGCGCCGAACAACGACGACGGCAACGGCTTCACCGGCACGCTGCCCGAGGCCTACTGGTACTCGGTGAACACGTACTTCCTGACGCTGGAGACGCAGACCGGACTGTGCCTCCCGGCGACGATCGCGCAGTCGATGGGCGTGACCCTGGACAACGACACCGGCACGGGCGCGCCGCTGGAGCAGATCGCCTCGTTCACCCTCGGCACGAACCTGATCACCCCGGTCGCGATGGCCTCGGCGTACGCGACGATCGCCGCGCACGGCGAGTACTGCCGTCCGTACACGATCACCGCGGTCACGAACCTGTCCGGCCGTCAGTATCCGGCCGAGCAGCCGGTCTGCGGCCAGGTCGTCGACCCGAACCTGGCCGACGAGCTGACCGCGATGCTGCAGGGGGTGCTGACCCAGCCCGGCGCGACGGCCGAGGGCCTCGGCCTCGCGGACCGTCCATCGGCGGGCAAGACCGGCACGACGACGCTCTCGATCGCGACCTGGTTCGACGGCTTCACGCCGCAGCTGGCCACGGCCGTGTGGACCGGGTTCATCAGCCCGAAGAAGGGCGACTTCATGGGCTATATGACCGTCGGCGGCACGTACTACGACCAGCAGATCTTCGGCGCCACGATCTCCGCGCCGACCTGGCGGCAGGCGATGCAGGGCGCGCTGAAGGGCCAGCCGGTGGAGGACTTCACCCCGCCCACCGGCTATCCCCCGATCGGCTGATCGCCGCCCCTCGGGCCTTACTCGACGACGGCCGCGACGCAGGCGATGTTGTCCTCTCCCCCGGCCCGGTTCGCGAGGTCGACGAGCTCGCGGACCGCGTCGGCCGGGTCGTCCGCGGCCTGGAGCACGCGCTGGATCTCGGCCTCGTCGACGGCTCGGGACAGGCCGTCCGTGCACAGCAGATAGCGGTCCCCCGCCTGCACGTCCTCGATACGCAGCTCCGGCTCGGGCACGCTCTCGCCGCTGCCGACCGCCTGCACCAGCAGCGTGCGCTGCGGGTGCGACTCGGCCTCCTGCGGGGTGATCCGGCCCTCGTCGAGCATGGACTGCACGAGCGTGTGGTCCTGCGTGATCTGGAAGAGCCGGCCGTCGCGCGCGCGGTAGGCGCGCGAATCGCCGATGTGCACCAGGCCGAGCTCCGAGCCCGTCCACAGCATCGCGGTGAGCGTGGTGCCGGACTCCTCGCCGATCTCGCCGACCGCGCGATGAGCACGGTCGACCGCGTCCTGAAGCACGTTCAGCAGGTCGCCGGAGGCGACGGCGTCGAGCTTCGTCGTCCGGAGCGTGTCGATGGCCTTGCCGCTGGCCGACTCGCCGCGTGCGCCGAACCCGTCGGCGACCGCGAGCAGACGCGGACCCGCGTACGCGGCGTCCTGGTTCTCGGCGCGCACGGTGCCCTGGTCGGAGAGCGCGGCATAGCGGATGCGCAGCGGCTGGTTGGTGTGGATCATGGTCTCGTCCCTTCCCGACAGCTGTTCGACGAGGAAGCCGACGAGCTCGCGCCGAGCGGCCGTATCGGCCTCGACCCGCGCCCAGTAGGCGCGGATCGCGGCCACCGCGGCAGCACGGTCGCTCTCGCTGAGATCGCAGACCGCGCGGATCTCCGTGAGCGGCATGCCGACCCTGCGCAGCCAGGCCACGAGCCGCGCCCGGTCGAGCTGACCGGGCGTGTAGTAGCGGTAGCCGCTGTCCGGGTCGATGAACGCCGGGGGCAGCAGGCCGCTCTCGTCGTAGAGGCGCAGCGCCTTGATCGACAGCCGCGAGGTGCGCGAGAACGCCCCGATCGTCAGCAGCGCTCCGCCGTCCACCGTCGCCCCGTCGCCCACGCGCGCCCTCTTCCTCCTCCTCGGCCGGGCGGCCTCATCCGCCCGGCACTGCCCGATGCTGCGGCCCGCCCCAGGGGACGAGTCAAGCACAGCACGCGCGCAAGGCAGGCGGGCTCCGCGCAGCAAGCGGCGACCGAAATCGCCTGCCGGGAACACCGGCAAGGGCGCGAACTCGACGTCGTGGTCACCGAGTCGAACGCCTACGAATCCGACCGCATCGCCGCCATCGGTGAGGCGAAGGGCACCCTGACCCCGATGGACCTCCCGCACCTGGAACGCCTCGAGCATCTCCGTGGCCTGCTGCCCTCCGCGAAGGTCAACGCCGCACCGAAGCTCCTCCTCTTCGCCCGCTCCGGTTTCACCAAGGCGCTCGGCCACGTAGCCGCGCACCGGTCAGACATCGAACTCATCGACACGGATCGCCTTTACCGCGGCGCGTGAGCCGCGGCGATACCCGCGCGGACGCGACCGAACTCTGGGAAGATGCGACCATGTCTTCTCAGCCGCCGTTCGATCCGCCGCACCAGGGACAGCCGGGGCCGACCGGCGCCTGGGGGCAGCCCATGGACGCCGCGCAAGCGGCCGCGCAGCAGCAAGGTGCGCCGGGGCAGGTGCTCGTGACGATCGGCGACATCGTCTGCACCAGCACGACGGTGATCACCCCGTCCGGCCAGGCACCGGTCGGCAGCGTGGTGTGGTCGTACACGGACATGTCGCGGACGAGCCGCAACATCCCG
>DASTAE010000254.1:0-19387 GCA_035712985.1 Actinospica sp. | reverse complement strand
CTGCGCCACCTGAACCCCTTCCCGCCGAACCTCGGCGAACTGCTCAGGGGCTACGACCGGGTGCTGATCCCGGAGATGAACCTGGGGCAGCTCGCGCTGCTCGTGCGGGCGCGCTACCTGGTGGACGCGGTCGGCTACAACCAGGTCCGCGGCCTGCCCTTCACCTCGACCGAACTCGCCTCGGAGATCGAGACTCTGATTTCGAATGTCACAGCTAGGGAGTTGCCGAGCAGCCCGCAGGTTACGAGCAGCCCCGACCAAGGGAGTTTTTGAGTGATGCTGGACGTCACGGCCTCGGCCGGAGCGCTGTCGGCGAAGGACTTCAAGTCGGACCAGGAGGTCCGCTGGTGCCCCGGCTGCGGGGACTACGCGGTGCTCGCCGCCGTGCAGAGCTTCCTGCCGAGCCTGAACCTGAACCGCGAGAAGATCGTGTTCGTCTCGGGCATCGGCTGCTCCTCCCGGTTCCCGTACTACCTCAACACCTACGGCATGCACTCGATCCACGGCCGCGCCCCGGCGATCGCCACCGGCCTGGCCGCCGCGCGCCCGGACCTGTCGGTCTGGGTCGTCACCGGCGACGGCGACGCGCTCTCGATCGGCGGCAACCACCTGATCCACGCGCTGCGCCGCAACGTGAACCTGAAGATCCTGCTGTTCAACAACCGGATCTACGGGCTGACCAAGGGCCAGTACTCGCCGACCTCCGAGCCGGGCAAGGTGACCAAGTCCACCCCCTTCGGCTCGGTGGACGCGCCCTTCAACCCGCTCTCGCTGGCGCTCGGGGCCGAGGCCACCTTCGTGGCCCGCACCATCGACTCGGATCGCAAGCACCTGACCTCGGTGCTGACCGCCGCGGCTCAGCACCGGGGCACCGCGCTGGTGGAGATCTACCAGAACTGCAACATCTTCAACGACAACGCCTTCGAGCACCTGAAGGCCCCCGGCGAGCGGGACCGGCACCTGCTGCGGCTCGAGCCGGACGCGCCGCTCCAGTACGGCGAGCACAAGGTGGTCTGGGACGGGGTCGGCCGCGGGCTGACCGTGACGGATCTCACCGACCCGCGCCCGGCCGTGACCCACGACGTCGCCGCCGAGGATCCGGCCTACGCGTTCGCGCTCGCCCGGCTGCAGGATCCGGCGACCCTCTCGCCGACCCCGATCGGGGTCTTCCGCAGCGTGCGGCGGCCGGTCTACGACGATCTGATGGCGGACCAGCTCACCGCCGCGGGCCACGGCGAGAAGCAGCCCGATCTTGGCGCGCTGCTGGCCGGGGCGGACACGTGGACCGTCGGAGGCGCGCCGTAAAGCGGACAAAGGCTACGTTCTGATAACTCAATTGGCCTAACTCAATTCTTCTCGCACAGTTCTCACTCCGCCGAAGGTCCGACAAGTGGATGAACGTCACGGCAGGGTGGTAGGAACGATTCTTGGTGAGGGCATCAGTATTGCGACAGCGGCGTAAGCAGCTGGCAAAACCGCTTGCGGTCACCACCACGGCGGGCTAATGGCCCGAGGGCGAGCAGACTGAGTAGAGGCAACCGGTAGACATGAGCACCTCGACCACGGGGACGGCACCCGAGGCGGCGACCGACACGTCGGCGCAGCCGACAGCGCTGTCCGCAGCGGCGGTGAACATCCCGGAGAGCCTCGGCTACCGGGTCAAACGCACGCTGCTGGGCAAACCGCTTGTCACCGAACAGCTGAGCACCGAGCGGCTGAGCAAGAAGACCGCGCTGGGGATCATGGGCATCGACATGATCTCCTCCTCGGCCTACGGCTCGGAGCAGATGCTCACCCAGCTGCTGCCGTACTTCGGCACCCTGGCGTTCATGCTCGTCATGCCGATCACCGGCGTGATCCTGGGGCTCGCGTTCCTGCTGCTGCTCTGCTACCGCGACGTGCTCAGCGTCTACACCAAGGCGGGCGGCTCCTATGTGGTCGCCCGCGAGCAGTTCGGCCCGAAGGTAGCCCAGATCGCCGCGGTCGCGCTGCTGATCGACTACATCGTCACGGTGGCCGTGCAGGTCGCCTCCGGCACCGACGCCATCGCCTCGCTGCTCGCGCTGAGCTTCAACATCGACATCACCAGCTTCACGCTGTGGATCTCGGTCGGGGTCATCCTGCTGATGGCCTTCATGAACCTGCGCGGCATCAAGGAGGCCGGACGGGTCTTCGCCACCCCCGCCTACATCTACCTGCTCCTCGTCGGCGTCACGCTGATCGTCGGCCTCGGCGAGCTCGCGACCGGCAACCTCGAGCACGCGAACAACCTGCACGACACCAGCTACGGCGGCGTGGTCGACCTCGGCACGCACACGCAGTTCCTGGTCAGCTTCGCCGCGATCTCCGCGATGCTGCGCGGGTTCGCGAACGGCGGTTCCTCGCTGACCGGCCTCGAGGCGATCTCCAACGGTGTGTCGGTGTTCAAGAAGCCGGTCGCCAAGAACGCCCGGATCACGCTGTCGTACACGGTGGCCGCACTCGGCTCGCTGGTGCTGGGCGTCTCGATCCTGGCCTGGCAGGCGCAGACGATGCCCTACAACAACGGCAGCCCGACGGTGCTGGCGCAGCTGACCCACCTGGTCTGGGGGCACAGCGGCTTCGGCAACTTCCTGTTCATCCTGGTGCAGATCGCCACCGCGCTGATCCTTTACACCGGCGGCAACACCTCGTTCAGCGGCTTCCCGTTCCTGACCTCGTTCGTCGCCTCCGACTCCTTCCTGCCGCGGCAGTTCACCCAGCGCGGGCACCGGCTGGCGTACTCCAACGGCATCATCGTGCTGACCGCGCTGTCCCTGGCGCTGATCATCGTGATGGACGGCAACCTCACCCGGCTGGTCGCGCTCTACGCCATCGGCGTGTTCACCGGCTTCGTGATGGCCTCGGCGGGCATGTTCAAGTACCACTACAACCGCAGGGAGGAGCGCCGCACCCTCAAGCTGCTCGTCAACGGCTCGGCCTTCGTGGCCTCGGTGCTCGTGGTGCTGATCTTCGCGGTCTTCAAGTTCACCGAGGGCGCCTGGATCGTCGTCGTGATCTTCCCGATCGGCGTGTTCGCGCTGATCAAGCTGAACGAGCGGTACCGACGCGAGGAGGCGGCGCTGGCCGGCGCCCCGGCCTCGGGGACCGTCCCGACGCTGACCCACAGCACGGTGCTGGTGATGGTCGACTCGGTGGACCTGGCCGTCATCAAGGCGCTGCGCTACGCGCGCTCGCTGCGGCCGGTCGAGCTGCGCGCCGTGCACCTGATGATCGACTCCAAGCACGCCGAGAAGCTGCGCAAGCGCTGGGACGCCTCGATCGCGGCCGACGTCCCGCTCGAGGTCATCGAGGTCCCGGACCGGCGGCTGCGCCGGGCGGCGGCCGAGCTCGCGGCCCGCACGCACGATGAGACCGGCACCGAGGTCACCATCATGCTGCCGCGCCGCGCCTTCCACGTGACCAGCCGCTTCCTGCACGACCACACGGCGGACAAGATCGCCGGGGTGGTCTCCCGGCTGCCGCACGTCGCGGCCATGATCGTGCCCTTCGACGTGGTCGAGGCGATCGAGGAGATGCAGGAGGCCTCGGCGCACGGCGCCGCGGGAAAGGTCACCCGGAGCGGAAAGGCGAAGCCCGGCGTCGGCGCGAAGGGCCCGGAGTCCGCGCCAGGCCACCCCGTGCGGCGCACCAAGAAGATGCTGCTGGGCACCGAGTGCGTGATCGACGAGGACCAGCCCGCCACCGGCGCCAACACCGAGCACCGCCCGCCGATCTCGGTCCGGGACGTGCGCTGGCGCAACCGGGCGACCCTGGAGGGCCGGATCCGCAGCGTCTACGTCGGCCCGGTGTCCGGCTCCCCCGCGCTGGAGGCCGAGCTCTACGACGAGACCGGCGGCATCACCCTGGTGTTCCTGGGGCGCCGCTCCATCCCCGGCATCGAGCCGGGCGCGAAGATCCGGGTCGAGGGCATGGTCGGCGAGACCGAGGGCTACCTCGCGATGACCAACCCCTCCTACCGGCTGCTGCCGCGCGAGGGGGACGACGAGGGCGAGGAAGAGGGCTGAGGCCCGAGCCGTAGCCGCCAGGGACGTCCGGGATCCGGACGTCCCTGGACTTTTGTAACAGGCGAACTACACTGGCGCCCGTGACAGAGCGGCGGCGCGGGTTGATCTTCGGGTTCGGCGCCTATGGGATCTGGGGCCTGTTCCCGCTCTACTGGCCGCTGCTCGAACCGGCCGGCGCCGGCGAGATCCTGGCGAGCCGGATGGTGTGGTCCCTGGTCTCGGTGATCCTGGTGCTGGCCACGCTGCGGCACTGGGCCTGGCTCAGGCCGCTGGCCCGCTCGCCCCGGACCCTGCTGCTCCTGCTCGGCGCCTCGATCTGCATCAGCGTGAACTGGGGCGTCTACATCTGGGCGGTCAACGCGGGGCACGTGATCGACGCCGCCCTCGGCTACTTCCTCAATCCGCTGGTCACGGTGCTCTTCGGCGTGCTGATCCTGCACGAGCGCCTGCGCCGCGCCCAATGGCTCGCCGTGGGAATCGGCGCGGTCGCGGTGGTCGAACTGGCCCTCGCCGTGGGCCGGCTGCCCTGGATCGCACTGGTCCTGGCCTGCTCCTTCGGCACCTACGGCCTGCTGAAGAAGCTCGCGGCCGTCCCCGCGCTGGAGTCGATGGCCGTCGAGTCCGGCTTCCAGTTCCTGCCCGCGCTCGGCTACCTGATCTACCTGCAGTCCGCGGGCACCGCCAGCTACGGCCACGCCGCCTGGCACGTCACCCTGCTGCTGACCCTGGCCGGCGCGGTGACCCTCGTGCCCCTGCTCTTGTTCGCCGGGGCGACGAACCGCCTCCCGCTCTCGATGATCGGCCTGCTCCAGTTCCTCACGCCGGTCCTGCAACTGCTCTGCGGCGTGCTCGTGAACCACGAGACCGCGCCCGGCAGCGAGTGGATCGGCTTCGGCATCGTCTGGGCGGCGCTCACCGTGCTGACCGTGGACGGCCTGCGTCAGGCGAGGGGCGCGGGCAGGACGCCCTCGAGCACGAGCAGTGACTCCTTGGTGCTCAAGCCGTCCGCGTAGCCGGTCAGCGCCCCGTTCGCGCCGAGCACGCGGTGGCACGGGATCATGATCCCGAGCGGATTGCACCCCACCGCCCCGCCGACCGCCCGAGCCGCCGAGCGATCGAGCCCGATGGCCGCCGTGATCCGGCCGTAGGTGGTCGTCGTGCCGTAGGGGATCTTCCGCAGCTCCTCCCACACACGCTTCTGAAAGCCCGTCCCCCGCGGCGAGAGTTCGACCTCGAACTCCTTCAAATCACCCCGGAAGTAAGCCTGCAGCTGCTCCGCCGCGTACTCGAACGCCTCCGGCGCGTACTCCCAACTCGGATCGATCCGCGCGACCGGCTTGTTCCGGTCATCGCTCTCCACCTGCAGCGTCACGCCGGTCAGCACGACGCCGCCCGGCGCCGCCTCGTCCCGCTCCCCGATCAGCAGGTACTGGCCGACAGGGCTCTGCGTCGTCGCGTAAACAGTGTTCATGAGTTACTCCAGAAGTAGTGGATCGCATAAGAAGCCCAGGGGTGCCACGATTCGACGTCGCCGCTCCCGAGCCCGGCCTTCTTCATTTCGGACTTGATCACGACGTCGCCCGAAAGCACGACGTCCGGATCGCTCAGAGCCCGCATGCGCAGATAGCCCGCCGTCCACGGCCCGATCCCGCGCAACGCCAGCAACTCCCGCTGCGCCTGGTCCCGATCGGCCCCCGGATCCAGCCGAACGCTGCCGTCCGCCAGGGCCGCACCGATCGTGCGCAGCGTCGACTTCCGAGACTCCGGCATCCCCAGCTCGGCGAAGTCCGCCTCCGCCAAAGCCTCCGGCGCCGGAAAGAGACGCGTCAGTCCCCCGCTCGCCTCCGCCAACGGCTCACCGCGCGCCACGACGAGCTTCCCGGCCAACGTCCGTGCCGCGGCCACCGTGATCTGCTGCCCCAGCACGGCCCGGATCGCCATCTCCTCCGCATCGGCCGCCCCCGGAGACCGGAGCCCCGGCGTCTTCACGCTGAGCGGCCCCAACACCGGGTGCGCGGCGAAGTACTCGGCCACCGCCACCGGATCGGCGTCAAGATCGAACAACCGCCGCATCCGCCCGATGGCCGTCGTGAATCCCCGCAGGTCGGCAAGGTCCAGGCGGCAGTCGAGCCAAGCCCCGCCGCTGGCCCGCTCGTACACCTCGACGATCCCCGGGCCGCCCTCGAACCGCAGCGTGCGCCGATAGACCCGCTGCCCGCGCTCCCCCGTCATCTCCTCGACGCCCGGGATCGCACGAGCCCCGATGAAGTCGAAGATCTGTTCCCGCGCATAGGGCTCCCGATAGGCGAGCCGCAACGAGACCCCGCTCCCCGAGCCCCCGTTCGTCCCCCGCTCCGCCTTCCGCGCCGAGTCCCGCAGCTCGGTGGGCGTCGAGGCGTAGATCTCCCGAATCGTGTCGTTGAACTGACGCACGCTGGCGAACCCGGCGGCGAACGCCACGTCCGTAGCCGGCAGCCTCGTCGTCTGCAGCAGCACCCGGGCCGTATGCGCCCGCTGCGCCCGAGCGAGCGCCAACGGCCCCGCCCCCAGCTCGGCGACGAGATGCCGCTGCACCTGCCGCTCGCTGTACCCGAGCCGGGCAGCGAGCCCGGTGACCCCCTCCCGATCGATCACCCCGTCGTTGATCAGCCGCATGGCCCGCCCGATGATGTCCGCCCGCAGATTCCACTCCGCGGACCCCGGCACCGCATCCGGCCGACACCGCCGACAGGCCCGAAAGCCAGCCGCCTGCGCCGCCGCCGCGGACGGGAAGAACCGCACGTTCTCCCGCTTGGGCGTAGTCGCCGGACAGCTCGGCCGACAGTAGATCCCCGTGGTCAGCACCGCGATGAAGAACACCCCGTCAAACCGCGGATCCCGCCCCCGCACCGCCTCGTACCGATGCTCGTCGCTCTGAATCCCGCTGTTCGCCATGCCTCCATCATGACCCGCCCGGACCCGTCGCCCTAGCGGATTTCGGACATGGATGCTCGCCCCATCGCACCCGCTCATCCGGGCGATCGCACTTTCCGTCTTCGGGATGAACGTCGCCGATCTCCCGGAAGATCGCCCGGACCGGCCCGCTTGAATCCGCAGCCAACCCTGCAAACGCAACGGGTGGGAGGGTGGGCCGGTGTAATGCCGGTGCGACAGCACCGGACCACCGACCGACCGCAGCCGGCTCGGGCGGAGCCAGGCGAGGGAACGTGCGCCGCGCGAGGCTAGACGGTCCGGGAGTGGACCAGGTCGCAGAGGGCGTAGAGGGCGGCTCGGGCGGGGATGTCGGGGAGGGTGTCGAGCTGGGCGCGGGCCTGGTCGGCGTAGCCGCGGGCGGTGGCGCGGGCCTGGTCCATGGCCTCGTGGGCCAGGAGGGACTCCAGGGCCTCGGCCACCAGGGCGTCCTCGGTGATGGGGGCCGACAGCAGCTCGCGGAGCCTGGCTGAGGCGGGGTCGGTGGAGGCCAGGGCGTAGAGGGTCGGCAGGGTGGGGACGCCCTCGCGGAGGTCGGTGCCCGGCACCTTGCCGGACTGCTCGGGGTCGCCGGCGATGTCGAGGACGTCGTCGGCCAGTTGGAAGGCCAGGCCGAAGACCTCGCCGAACCTGGTCAGCTGCTCCACCACCTGTGCGGGGGCGCCGGAGAGCAGGGCGCCGAAGCGGGCGCTGGTGGCGATCAGCGAGCCGGTCTTGTCGGACAGGACGCGCAGGTAGTGGTCGATCGCGGACTCGCCGGGCTCGGGGTCCAGGCACTCGTTGATCTGGCCGGTCACCAGGCGCTCGAAGGTCAGGGCTTGGAGGCGGACCGCCTCGGGGCCCAGGTCCGCCAGCATCTGGGAGGCCTTGGCGAACAGGAAGTCGCCGGTGAGGATCGCGATGGAGTTGTCCCAGCGGGCGTTGGCGGTCTGCACGCCGCGGCGCAGCGGGGCCTCGTCCATGACGTCGTCGTGGTACAGGGTGGCCATGTGGGTCAGCTCGACCACGCAGGCTGCCGCGAGCACCTCGGGGACCGCGCCCTCGCCGAACTCGGCGGCCATCAGCGTGAGCAGGGGGCGGAAGCGCTTGCCGCCGGCGGCGACGAGGTGGCCGGCCGACTCGTTGATCAACGGGTGGTCGCTGTGCGCGGCCCGCTCTAGCAGGCCCTCGACGTCGGCGATGCCCGCCGTGACGCGGTCGATGAGCTCGGCGTCCGAGGTGATCAGCCCCCAGGGAAGGGTGCTCGCGCGTCCGGTCTCCACCTGCACGCTCACGTTCTTCGCCTTCCACCCGGTCGGGTCAACCATTGTCCACACTTGCAGTTTCCCAACTTAGTGCATGGCCTCCCGGCTCGGTGCATAGGCCGCCGCCCGTCGCCCACGGCCTCGTTGACGTGGGCGCCGGACGGACGCTTGAGGGGGTGGTGCTATTTGGCGAGGATCCCCGCCGAGTTGTTCGCCAGGTGCAGAAGCAGGCTCGGCGCGATGCCCAGGGCCACGGTGGCGAAGGCGGCGACCGCGAGGGCGGTCTTCACGGCGATCGAGGGGTGCGCGATGGTCGGCCCCTCGGGCAGCGGGTCGGAGAAGAACATCACCACGACGACCCGCAGGTAGAAGAACGCCGCGAGGGCGCTGGCGAGCACGGCGACGATCACCAGGTCCGGCGAGCCCGCGTCGAGGGCCGCCTGGAAGATGGCGAACTTGCCGATGAAGATGCTGGTGAACGGGATGCCCGCGAAGGCCAGCAGGAACACGGCGAGCAGCGCGGCCGGGATCGGGGCGCGGCGCCCGAGTCCTGCCCAGCGGGACAGGTCGGTGGCCTCGCCGCCCGCGTCGCGGACCAGGGTGACGACGGCGAACGCGCCGATGATGGCGACGCCGTAGACGGGGAGGTAGAACAGGACGGCCGCGCGGGCCTGGGCGGTGGTCGAGGTGACGCCGATGAGGAGGTATCCGGCGTTCAGGATCGCGGAGTACGCGAGCATGCGCTTGATGTCCCGCTGGGTCAGCGCGAGCACGCCGCCGACGATCATCGTGATGATGGCCACCGCCTGCATGACGGGCCGCCAGACGGCCTCCGCGCTGCTCACGCCCATGCCCACGTCGAGCACGCGGACCAGCGCGCCGAACGCGGCGATCTTCGTGGCGGCGGCCATGAAGCCGGTGATCGGCGTCGGCGCGCCCTGATACACGTCGGGGGTCCACATGTGGAAGGGCGCGGCGCCGACCTTGAACAGCAGGCCCATGCCGAGCAGCGCGAGGCCGGCGTACAGCAGGGTCGAACCGGCGGTCGGGTGCGCGACGTGCTGGGCGATGACGGCGAGGTTCACCGAACCTGCGTAGCCGTAGAGCATCGCGGCGCCGTAGAGGAAGAAGGCTGAGGAGAACGCGCCCAGCAGGAAGTACTTGAGGGCTGCTTCCTGGGAGAGCAGGCGGCGGTGGCGGGAGAGGCCGCAGACCAGGTAGAGCGGGAGGGACAGTACTTCCAGGGCCACGAACATGGTCAGCAGGTCGTTGGCAGCCGGGAACAGGAGCATGCCGCCGACCGAGAACATCAGCAGCGGGTAGACCTCGGTGGTCTGCCAGCCTCGGCGGGTGGTCTCGCGCTCGGCCGCCGAGCCGGGGACCGAGGAGCCCTGGGAGGCGAAGGCGTCCTGGTTCTGGTCGGTCTTGCGTTCGGCGATGACCAGGAAGCCCACGAGGGAGATGACGAGGATGGTGCCCTGGAGGAAGAGTGTCGTGCCGTCTACCGCTACCGAGCCTTGGGCTACTACGGACGGCGTCACTCTGGCCAGGGCCAGTACCGCCGCGAAGGCGGCCGCGATGCCGATGAGGGCCAGGCCGACCTGGATTCCGTAGCGCTGCCTCCGCGGCGCGAAGGCTTCCACGAGGATGCCGAGCGTGGCCGTGCCGAAGGCGATGAGCATCGGCGAGAGCTTGCCGAACTCGACGTGCGGGGCCACGAAGGTGGCTGTGGCGAGGGTGCTCATTGCTGGCTCCCAGCGGCTTGGGAAACGGTATGCGGCGGTGTCGAGATCACGTGCGTGGTCGACTGGGTGACGGCCGGGTTGATGTACTTCGTGAGGATGCCGGGCGCGAATCCGAGCACCAGGATGAGGGCCAGGAGCGGGACGACCGCGGCCAGCTCACGACGGTTCAGGTCCTTGAAGTTGGTCACCGATTCCGAGACCGGACCCGTCATCGTGCGCTGGTAGAGCCAGAGGATGTAGACGGCGGCCAGCACGATCGACGTCACGCCGAAGATCGCGGCCACCGGGTACTTCTCGAAGGTGCCGACCAGGACCAGGAACTCGCTGACGAAGGGGCTCATTCCGGGGAGGGCCAGGGATGAGAGGCCTGCCAGGAGGAAGGTGCCGGCGAGGAGCGGGGCCACCTTCTGGACTCCGCCGTACGCGTTGATCTCGGCGCTGCCCCTGCGGTGGATCAGGAAGCCCGCCAACAGGAAGAGCGCGCCGGTGGCGAGGCCGTGGTTGACCATGTAGAGCGAAGCGCCGATCTGGCCGCGCGCGGTCCAGGCGAAGACGCCGAGGGTGATCAGGCCGAAGTGCGAGATCGAGGTGTACGCGATCAGGCGCTTCATGTCCGACTGGCCGATCGCCAGCAGCGCCCCGTAGATCGTGCTGATGACGGCGAGGACGAGCACCGCCGGCGTGAACCAGTGCGAGGCGTTCGGGAACAGCTCCAGGCAGAACCGCAGCATCCCGAAGGTGCCGATCTTGTCGAGCACGCCGACGAGCAGCACGGCGGTGCCCGGCGTCGCCTCGGAGGCGGCGTCCGGCAGCCAGGTGTGGAAGGGCCACAGCGGCGCCTTGACCGCGAAGGCGATGAAGAAGCCGAGGAACAGCCAGCGCTCGACGCCGGTCGAGAAGTGCAGCGCCCCGCTCGAGACCGCGTTCGCCAGCGCCGGGAAGTTGAAGGGGTCCGCGACGCTGCGGTTCGCGACGACGTAGAGCCCGATCACCGCCGCCAGCATCAGCAGTCCGCCGAGCAGGTTGTAGAGCAGGAACTTCACCGCGGCGTACGAGCGCTTCTGCTCGCCGCTGCGGCCGTAGGAGCCGATCAGGAAGTAGCTCGGGATCAGCGTCGCCTCGAAGAGCACGTAGAAGAGGAAGACGTCGGTGGCCGCGAAGACGCCGACCATCATCACTTCGAGGACGAGGAGCAGGGAGAAGAACGGACGCGGGCGGTCCTTGTCGTCGTGCCACGAGGCGAGGATGACCACCGGCGCGAGGACCGCCGTCATCAGGATCAGGACGAGCGCGATACCGTCCACGCCGACCGAGTATTTGATGTGGAACTGGCTGATCCAGTTGTAGTTCTCGTTCAGCTGGAACCGCGGCCCGCCGACGTTGAACTTCACCGCGTCGATGATCGCGAGGATCAGCGTGATCAGGGAGGCCCCGAGGGCGATCTCCTTCGAGCGCTTGACCGCCGTGGACGGCAGCGCCGCCATCCCGGCCACGCCGAGGGCCGGCGAGGCGAGGGTGAGGGTCAGATACGGGAAGCTCGACATGTCAGCCTCGCACCAGGAGTAGGGCCACGATCAGCAGCGTGGCGCCGCCGAACATCGAGAGCGCGTAGGAGCGGACGAAGCCCGACTGCAGCTTCCGTAGTCGGCCCGAGCTTCCGCCGAGGCCGGCCGAGACCCCGTTGACCACGCCGTCCACGCCCTTCATGTCGAAGTACACGAGCAGCCGGGTCAGGTACTGGCCGCCGCGCATGAACACGAGCTCGTTGAACGCGTCGCCGTAGAGGTCCTGGCGCGCCGCGCGGGTCGCGAAGGAGCCGAGCGGCGGCTGCGCGGGCGCCTGCTGCAGGCCGTAGCCGAGGTAGGCGTAGACCACGCCGGCGGCCACCACGACGAGCGTGATCACCTGGAGCACCGCCGAGTTGATCGGCGAGTGGCCGTCGCTGTGCCCGGTGACCGGCGAGAGCCAGTTCAGGAACGCGCTGTGGAAGGAGAGCAGGAAGCCCGCGGCGACGGAGCCGACCGCCAGCACGACCATCGGGATCACCATGACCCACGGCGACTCGTGCGGGTGCGGCTCGTGCCCCTCCTCGTCCGCGACCCAGCGCTTGGTGCCGAAGAAGGTCATCAGCATCACGCGGGTCATGTAGAACGCGGTGATCAGCGCGCCGAGCAGCGCCGTGCAGCCGAGGATCCAGCCGGAGGTGCCGCCCTGCGCGAAGGCCGCCTCGATGATCTTGTCCTTCGACCAGTAGCCGGAGAACGGCGGGCAGCCGATGATCGCGAGGTAGCCGAGGCCGAAGGTCACGTAGGTCCACGGCATGTACTTGCGCAGCGCGCCGTAGTGCCGCATGTTCACGTCGTCGTTCATGCCGTGCATGACCGAGCCGGCGCCGAGGAAGAGCCCCGCCTTGAAGAAGCCGTGCGTGATCAGGTGCATGATCGCGAACACGTAGCCGATCGGGCCGAGGCCCGCGGCCAGGATCATGTAGCCGATCTGCGACATCGTCGAGCCGGCGAGGGCCTTCTTGATGTCGTCCTTCGCGCAACCGATGATCGCGCCGAACATCAGCGTGACGGCGCCGACGATCGTGACGACCAGGCGCGCGTTGGGCGCGGCGTCGAAGATCGCGTTGGAGCGGACGATCAGGTACACGCCCGCGGTCACCATCGTCGCCGCGTGGATCAGGGCGCTGACCGGGGTCGGGCCCTCCATCGCGTCGAGCAGCCAGGACTGCAGCGGGAACTGCGCCGACTTGCCGCACGCGCCGAGCAGGAGCAGCAGGCCGATCGCCGTCACCGTGCCGGTCTTCGCGCCGGGCACGCCGTTGAGCACCGGGCCGAACGCGAAGCTGCCGAAGGTCGTGTACATCAGCATGACCGCGATCGACAGGCCGACGTCGCCGACGCGGTTGACGATGAAGGCCTTCTTCGCCGCGACCGCCGCCGAGGGCTTGTGCTGCCAGAAGCCGATCAGCAGGTACGAGGCGAGGCCCACGCCCTCCCAGCCCGCGTAGAGCAGCAGGTAGTTGTCGGCGAGGACGAGCACGAGCATCGCGGCGAGGAAGAGGTTCAGATAGCCGAAGAACTTCCGCTTGTGCTCGTCGTGCTCCATGTAGCCGACCGAGTAGATGTGGATCAGCGAGCCGACGCCGGTGATCAGCAGCACGAAGACGATCGAGAGCTGGTCGAGGTGGAAGCCGGCGTCGGCGCTGAAGCCGGGGACCGGGATCCAGGTGTAGACGTGCTGGTCGTACGAGCGCTGAGATCCCGGCTTGCCGAGCAGCGCGAAGAAGAGCACCGCGCCGAGCACGAACGAGCCGATCGCGGCCGCGCAGCCGAGCAGGTGGCCCCAGCGGTTCGTGCGCCGGCCGCCGAACAGCAGGACGGCCGCTCCGGCCAGCGGAAGCAGGACGACCCAGGCGGTCAGGGTGAAGGTGCCGGTCGCCGCGACCGGGGCATAGGACGGTGTCATGCGCCTTCGGCCTCTCAGTACTTGAGCAGATTGGCGTCGTCGACCGAGGCCGAACGGCGGGTGCGGAAGACGCTGATGATGATCGCCAGGCCCACGACCACCTCGGCCGCCGCGACCACCATCGTGAAGAAGGCGATGACCTGCCCGTCCAGCGCGCCGTGCATGCGGCTGAAGGTGACGAACGCCAGGTTCGCCGCGTTCAGCATCAGCTCGATGCACATGAACACCACGATGGCGTTGCGCCGGATCAGCACGCCGAGCGCGCCGAGGGTGAACAGGATCGCGGACAGGTAGAGGTAGTTGTCCGGGTTCACTTCGACACCTCCTTGTTGTCCCCGCGACTGGGCAGCGGCAGGGGACGGAAGCCGCGCACCGTGTCCCGTCCGCGCAGGGTCGCGTTGACGCTGGCCTCGCTCGGCGAGCCGTCGGGCAGCAGCGCCGGGGTGTCCACCGCGTTGTGCTGCGCGTAGACGCCCGGGTTCGGCAGACCGGTGACCTGGATCCGCTCGCCCTTGCCCCAGCGCTCGAACTTCTCGATCGAGATCTCCCGCTGCGACTTGCGCGGCGAGGTGCGCTCCCGGTGGGTCAGCACCATCGCGCCGGTCGCCGAGGTGATCAGCACCGCGGAGGAGACCTCGAAGGCCCAGAAGTAGCGGGAGAACAGCAGCAGCGCGAGGGACTGGACGTTGCCGCCGCCCTTCGCGTTCGCCGCGTTCGTGCCGATGAACTCGGGCAGGTTCGCGTGCGCGTAGACGCCGATCATCACGGCCCCGAAGGCGAGCACGAAGGGCACGGCCAGCCAGCGCTGGCCGCGGATCGTCTCGACCAGCGAGTCCTGCGACTCGATGCCGATCAGCATCAGCACGAACAGGAAGAGCATCATCACGGCGCCGGTGTAGACGACGATCTGCACCACGCCGAGGAAGACCGCGCCCTGCGCCATGTAGAAGAAGGCCAGGCACAGCATCACGGTGCACAGGCACAGCGCCGCGTGCACGATCTTCTTGGAGAAGATCAGCCCGAGCGCGCCGAGGATCGAGACGATCGAGCCCACCCAGAACAGGAAGGTCTCGCCGTGACCGGTGTTCCCCATCTCAGGCCCCTTCCTCTTCCAGGGCGTCCGAGGCCTTGGCGACCGCGAGCAGCTGCCCGAGCAGGTCGTCGTCCGCCCGGGGGACCTCGCCGCGGTAGTACTCCTTCTCGGTGACCTCGTCGCCCGACGCGTCCTGGTACATCCGGTGCGGCGGCGGGACCATTCCGTCGGTCAGCGGGGCGAGCAGCCGGTCCCGGGTGTAGATCAGCGATTCGCGGCTGGTGTCGGCGAGCTCGTACTCGTTCGTCATGGTGAGCGCGCGGGTCGGGCAGGCCTCGATGCACAGTCCGCAGAGGATGCAGCGCAGATAGTTGATCTGGTAGACCCGGCCGTAGCGCTCGCCCGGGGAGAAGCGCTCCTCCTCGGTGTTGTCCGCGGCCTCGACGTAGATCGCGTCCGCCGGGCACGCCCACGCGCACAGCTCGCAGCCGATGCACTTCTCCAGGCCGTCCGGATGCCGGTTGAGCTGGTGGCGGCCGTGGAAGCGCAGCTGGGTCGGTACCTTCTCCTCCGGGTACTGCTCGGTGTTCGGCTTCTTGAACATCGTTCCGAAGGTGGTGCCGAAGCCCGCGACCGAGGCCAGCGGTCCCGGCTTGTCCGGCTTCTTCTTAGTGGCCATCGGTGGCCTCCTCCGCTGGAGTGTGTCCGTTGGCGGTGAGAGCGGCGAATTGACGCAGGGGACGCGGGGTGATCGCGGGGCGCTGCTGTCCGGGCATCGGCGGCACCGGGAAGCCGCCGCCGAATCCGTCGAGCTCCTCCTCGCGCTCCAGCTCCGCGGCCTCGCGGGCCCGGCGGGCGCGGACCACGGAGTTGCGCTCGCGCACCTCGAGGCCGACGAGCACGAGGATGAACAGGGCCGCGGCGCCGATGCAGATCGGGATCAGGTGCGCCTGGTCCATGTCCCCGACGTTCTTGAGCTGGCGGATCACCGCGACCAGCAGCAGCCAGACCAGGGAGACCGGGATCAGGACCTTCCAGCCCAGCTTCATGAACTGGTCGTAGCGCAGCCGAGGGAGCGTGCCGCGCAGCCAGATGAAGACGAACACGAAGATCAGCAGCTTCACCAGGAACCAGATCATCGGGTACCAGCCGGCGTTGGAGCCGGACCAGAGCGAGATCGGCCAGGGGGCGCGCCAGCCGCCGAAGAACATCGTGATCGCGAGGCAGGAGACCGTGACCAGGTTGATGTACTCGGCCAGGAAGAACAGCGCGAACTTCAGCGAGCTGTACTCGGTGTGGAAGCCGCCGACCAGCTCGCCCTCGGCCTCGGGGAGGTCGAAGGGCGCGCGGTTGGTCTCGCCGACCATCGCGATGATGTAGACGATCCCGGAGATGCAGAGCGGCAGGATGTACCAGGTCTGCCGCTGCGCCGCGACGATCCCGCTGGTGGACATGGTGCCCGCGTACAGGAAGACGCCCGCGAAGCTCAGGCCCATCGCGATCTCGTAGGAGATCATCTGGGCGGAGGAGCGGATGCCGCCGAGCAGCGGGTAGGTCGAGCCCGAGCTCCAGCCGGCGAGCACGATCCCGTAGATGCCGATCGAGGAGACGGCCAGGATGTAGAGCACGCCGATCGGCAGGTCCACCAGCTGCAGCGTGGTGCGGTGGTGGAAGATCGAGACCTCGGGGCCCCAGGGGATCACCGCGAAGGCCAGGAAGGCCGGGATCGCGGAGAGGATCGGGGCGAGCCAGAACACCGGCTTGTCGGCGTTCTCCGGGACGATGTCCTCCTTGAGCGCCAGCTTCACGCCGTCGGCCAGGGACTGCAGCAGACCCTGCGGGCCGACCCGGTTGGGCCCGATGCGCATCTGCATCCAGGACACCACGCGGCGCTCGAACCAGATGTTGAACAGGGTCAGGACGACGAGCATCGCGAACAGCGCGACGCCCTTGATCAGGGTGAGCAGGAACCACCACGGGATGTGGGTGTCGAAGCCGTTGATGACCCAGTGGTCCATGTTCGCCATTCAGCTGCCCTCCGCGGTCAGAGAGACGATGGCCCCGGTGTCGGCGCTAAGCATGCGGCGCACGTGCGAGCCCGGCGAGTTGGTCGGTAGCCAGACGACGCGGTCCGGCAGGTCCGCGATCTCGACCGGTAGTGTGACGGAGCCCGCGTCGGTGCCGACGATCACCGCGGAGCCCGCGGTGACGCCGATCTCGGCCGCGGTGGCCGCGGACAGCCGCGCGACGGGCCGGCGGGCGGTGGCGGCGAGGTACTTCTCGCCGTCCTGCAGCCGTCCGTCGTCGAGCAGCTGGTGCCAGGTGGCCAGCACGGCCTGGCCCGCGGCGGGCGCCGGAAGCTGCAGCATCTCGGCCCGCGGCGGCAGCGCGCGCGGTCCGTCCCAGGTGCCGAGCGCCTCCATCTCCCGGCGCGCGGCGGCCACGTCGGGCAGGCCGAGGTGCACGTCCATCGCGTCGGCGAGCCGGTCGAGCACGCGCAGGTCGGCGAGCGCGCCGCCCCGGGTCTGGGTGACCTCGGGGCTGAGCACGGTCGCGAAGGTGCGCGGGCGGCCCTCCCAGTCGAGGAAACCGCCCTCCTTCTCGGCGACCGGCGCCACCGGGAAGACCACGTCGGCCAGTTCGGTCACGGCGCTGTGCCTGATCTCCAGCGAGACCAGGAAGCCGACCGCGTCCAGGGCGTCGCGCGCGCCGGTCGGGTCCGGCAGGTCCGCCGGGTCCACGCCGCCGACCAGCAGGGCGCTGATCTCGCCGACCCGGGCCGCGGTCAGGATGGCGTCGCCGTCCCGGCCTTCGAGCGTCGGCAGCGCCCTGACTCCCCAGGCCGTGGCGACCTGGCCGCGGGCCAGCGGGTCGCCGATCGGCCGGGCGCCGGGCAGCAGGTTGGAGATGGCGCCGGCCTCGACCGCGCCGCGCTCTCCGGCGCGCCGCGGCACCCAGCCGAGCCTGGCCCCGGTTTCCTTGGCCAGCCGCAGCGCGGCGCTCAGGGCCGCGGGCACCGAGGCGAGCCGCTCGCCGACGAGGATGACCGCGCCCTGCTCGCGCAGCAGCCGCGCGACCTCGAGGCCCGCGTGGTCGAGCCCTGCCTCGAAGGAGCCCTCGGCGAGGGCCCGGAGGAACTCGGGCTCGGTGTGCGGCGCGGCCTTCAGCAGCGTCCCGTCGCACTTGCGCAGTCCGCGCGTGGCCATCGGCGCTATGGCGACGACGCGCGTCTTGTTGACGCGCGCGGCCTTGCGCAGCCGCAGGAAGACGATCGGCGACTCGTCCTCCGGCTCGAAGCCGACGAGCAGCACGGCCGGGGCGTGTTCGAGGTCGTCATAGGTCACGCCGCCGGAGCCCGGGCCGCGGCCCGCGACGTGCGAGGCCAGGAACTCGGCCTCCTCGCGGCTCTGCGGCCGGGCGCGGAAGTCGATGTCGTTGGTGTCCAGGGCGAGCCGGGCGAACTTCGCGTACGCGTAGGCGTCCTCGACGGTCGAGCGTCCGCCGAGGAGCACTCCGGCCTGTCCGCGCGCCGCCCGCAGCCCCTCGGCCGCGATCCGCAGCGCCTCGGGCCACGAGGCAGGAACCAGCTCGCCGTCCCTGCGGACCAGCGGCGTCGTGATCCGGTCCGGCTGGGTCGCGTACTGGAAGGCCCAGCGGCCCTTGTCGCAGTTCCACTCCTCGTTGACCGCCGCGTCCTCGCCGGCCAGCCTGCGCAGCACCTTGCCGCGCCGGTGGTCGGTGCGCAGCGCGCAGCCGGAGGCGCAGTGCTCGCAGGCGCTCGACGAGGAGACCAGGTCGAAGGGCCGGGAGCGGAAGCGGTAGGCGGCGCCGGTGAGCGCGCCGACCGGGCAGATCTGCACCGTGTTGCCGGAGAAGTAGGACTCGAAGTCCTGGTCCCCGGCCACCGAGATGCCGACCTGCTGCTGCGCGCCGCGCTCGATGAGCGCGAGGAAGGGGTCGCCCGCGATCTGCTCGGAGAACCGGGTGCAGCGCGCGCAGTTGACGCAGCGTTCCCGGTCCAGCAGGACCTGCGGCGAGACGTTGATCGGCTTGGCGAAGGTGCGCTTCTTGTCCTCGAAGCGGGTCTCGCCCCGGCCGTTGCTGAGCGCCTGGTTCTGCAGCGGGCACTCGCCGCCCTTGTCGCAGATCGGGCAGTCGAGCGGATGGTTGATCAGGAGCAGCTCCATCACGCCCTGCTGCGCCTTGTCGGCGACCGGCGAGGTGTTCTGGGTCTTGACGACCATCCCGTCGGACACGGTCGTGGTGCAGGAGGCGAGCGGCTTGCGCTGCCCCTCCACCTCGACCAGGCACTGCCGGCAGGCGCCGACCGGGTCGAGCAGCGGGTGGTCGCAGAAGCGCGGGATCGCGATGCCGAGCCGCTCGGCGACCCGGATGATCAGCTCGCCCTTCTTCGCGATCACCTCGATGCCGTCGACGGTGAGCCGGACGTGGCCCGGCGGCACCTCGAGCTGCGCCTCGCCGCCGCCCTGGGCGGGGACGTTTGTGGTGACGGTCATGCTCAGAACGCTCCCGTCAGGGCCGGGGCCCATACCGTCGTACGCGCCGGGTCGAAGGGGCAGCCTCCGTTGCGCATGTGCTCGAGGTACTCGTCGCGGAAGTACTTGATGCTGGAGACGATCGGCGAGACCGCTCCGTCGCCGAGCGCGCAGAACGCGCGGCCGTTGATGTTGTCGCAGATGTCGAGCAGCTTCTCGAGCTCGGCCTCGTCGCTCCTGCCGGCCTCGAGCCGCTTGTAGGCCTGGACCAGCCAGTACGTCCCCTCGCGGCACGGGGTGCACTTGCCGCAGGACTCGTGCGCGTAGAACTCGGTCCAGCGCAGGGCCGCGCGGACCACGCAGGTGGTCTCGTCGAAGA
>DASTAE010000253.1:0-23825 GCA_035712985.1 Actinospica sp. | reverse complement strand
AGGTCGGCTACGCGCCGAGCCGCCTCAGCCTGGACATCGCCGACAGCGGGGGAGTGCCGGGCCAGGGCGCGGCGAGCGGGAACGGCAGGGGCCTGATCGGCTTGCGCGAGCGCGTGGCCGTGCACGGCGGGACGGTTCGGGCCGGACCGCAGCAGCGTGGCGGCTATCGTGTGCAGGTGGAGATACCCCTTCCGGTCGAGGATGCGGTGTGACTGACATGGCGGCAGGCGCACGGCCCGGGGACGAGGGCCTGCGCGTGGTGGTGGCGGACGATCAGCAGCTCGTGCGCACGGGGTTCCGGATGATCCTCGCGGCCGACGGGATCGACGTGGTGGGCGAGGCGGCGGACGGGCTCGCCGCGATCGAGGAGGTGGAGCGGACGCGGCCGGACGTGGTGCTGATGGACATCCGGATGCCGATACTCGACGGTCTCGAGGCGACGCGCCGGATCCTCTGCGGGCCGCGGGATGCGCAGTCCTCCGCGCCGCGCGTCATCATCCTGACGACCTTCGATCTCGATCAGTACGTGTACGACGCGCTCGCGGCCGGGGCGAGCGGGTTCCTGCTCAAGGATGTGACGCCGGAGCACCTGGTCAACGCGGTGCGGCTGGTGCGCTCCGGGGACGCGCTGCTCGCTCCGGCGATCACGCGGCGGCTGGTCGAGAAGTTCGCCGCGCCCGCCGAGGAGCCCGCCCAACCGCGGGTCCGCACGGAGCACGGCGAGCTCTCGGCGCTCACGGCCCGCGAGCTGGAGGTGTTCCGGCTGCTGGCACGCGGCTTGAGCAACGCGGAGTTGGCCGCGGAGCTGCATCTGAGCGAGGCGACGATCAAGACGCACGTCGCGCGCATCCTGGCGAAGCTGCAACTGCGCGACCGGGCCCAGGCGGTGGTCGCCGCGTATGAGACCGGACTCATCACGCCGCAGCGGCCGCGGAGCTCGTAGCGGCAGGTCGTCGCGGTGCGTGCGCTACGGCTAATGATCTAGGGCGGGCGTGGAGCTCATAGCGGCTAGTGCTTGCGGTGCGTGCGAGGGGTTCACTACTCCCCAGCGGGCGCCGAACTCGTAATAATCGATCCATGTCATTGGGGATTAGCGAACTTCTGAACCTGCCGGTCTGGCGGGCCTTCGACATCGACGATGCAGGGCGGATTCTGGCGGGGTACGACGGAGCCGGGTCGCTGCAGCTTGTGGAGCTCGCGCCGGATGGGGCGGTGACGCCGCTGACCGCGCTGCCGGGGCCGTGTTCGGGGCGGTATCTGCGGGGCGAGCGTGCGGTGATCGTGCAGCATGACAGCGGGGGCGACGAGCGTACGCAGCTATCGCTGCTGCGTTTGGACCCGCTGCCCGACGAGCCGGTCGGGTTCGAGGGGCTCGAGCCTCTGGTGCGGGATGAGCGGTACATTCATCGGCTGCTGGACGTCGAGGAGGATCGGCTCGTCTTCCTTACCAACCGGCGCAACGACGTGGACTTCGACGTGGTGCTGCGCTCGACCGCCGACGGCGCGGAGACGGTCGCGTACGACGGTGGCGGGTACGTGACCAACGCGGCCGTTGCACCGGGCCGTATCGACGGGGTGTTGTCGGTAGGCAGTGCGCTGCCGACGTCTCAGCAGTTGCTCGGGTTCAGCGGGGCGGGCAGCGAGATTCACGAGCTGACCGGGGCGTTGGAGCACGCGCAGCATTCGGAGCCGCAATGGCGGCCTGATGGCAGCAGCCTTATCGTCGACTCCAATCGGGATCGTGAGTTCGTCGCGGTGCTTCAGTTCGATCCGCCCACGGGTGCGTGGACCGAGCTGGTCGCTGATTCCGAGCACGACGTGCGAGGCTCGCTCTCGCCGGATGGGCGCACTTTGCTGGCCGTAGCGAACGTGAACGGCGCGGTGCGGTTGAGCCTGCACGACGGCTTCACTGGTGAGCGGCTGCGCGGCGTCGAGTTGCCGGGTGAGGGCTGGGCTGGGATGTTCCCCATGCCCGCGCCGGTCTGGTCGCCGGACTCGCGGCAGATCGTGCTGTCGTTCACCAGCCCACTCGTGCCGGGTGACGTGCTGCGGGTGGACGTGGCGAGCGGCGCGGTGACCACGGTCGCCTCGTCCACCGGTCCGCTCGCGGGCGAGGTGCTCGTCAGTCCGACTGTGCACGCCGTACCTACTCCGGACGGCGAGCAGATCCCATGCTTCGTGTATCAGGGTACGCAGGCGGAGGATCGTGCGCTGATCGGATCGGCGGTGCTGTACATCCACGGCGGGCCGGAGAGCCAGTCGGTGCGCGCCTTCAATCCGCTCGTGCAGTCGCTCGTCGCGGCGGGGCACACCGTGTTGGTGCCGAACGTGCGCGGGTCCGATGGATACGGGAAGCGCTGGGTCTCGCTGGACGACGTGCGGCTGCGGCTCGACTCGGTCGCCGACCTGGCCGCGCTGCACGCGTATCTGCCGAAGCTGGGCCTCGAGCAGGATCGGGCGGCACTGTACGGCGGTTCGTACGGCGGGTACATGGTGCTCGCGGGCGTCGCCTTCCAACCGGAGCTGTGGGCTGCGGGCGTGGACATCGTGGGCATGTCGTCGCTGGTCACGTTCCTGGAGAACACGTCGCCCTACCGGCGCGCCGTGCGTGAGCGGGAGTACGGCTCGCTGGAGAAGGACCGTGACTTCCTGCAGCAGGCCTCGCCGCTGAGCCGCATCGACGACATCCGGGCGCCGCTGTTCGTGATCCACGGCGCGAACGACCCGCGCGTGCCGCTGTCGGAGGCGGAGCAGTTGCACGCGGCGCTCACGGCGAACAACGTCGAGTGCGAACTGCTGGTTTACGGGGACGAGGGGCACGGGCTCGCCCGCCGGGGGAACAAGCTCGATGCGTACCCGAAGGCGCAGGCCTTCCTGGCCAAACATCTGAGGGGCTGATCAGGGAGAAGGACATCTGAGGGGCTGATCAGGGAAGAAGGAGCGAGGGCGACGGGAGCTCTGCGGCGGACTCCGGCGTGCCGGCGAAGCAGTCGCCAGGCTGACTGCGGGCAAAAGCAGGCGTGGCCCTTGTCGGCATGGTCCCGGCCGGATCGTCTCGAGGGCGATCCGGCCGGGGCCACTGCCGCGGAGTGTTCGCTAGCCGCGCTTGAGCGGGGCGCTGGGGTCGCTGTCGGCGAGGAAGGCGGAGCAGCGTTCGGCCTCCTCGAGCTCGCCGATCTCGCCGGCGGCTTCGGACAGGGCGCGCAGGGCCCGCAGGAAGCCCTGGTTGGGCACGTGCGACCAGGGGATGGGGCCGTGGCCCTTCCAGCCGTTGCGGCGCAGGGCGTCCAGGCCGCGGTGGTATCCGGTGCGGGCGTACGCGTACGCGGTGACGGTCTCGCCCGCGTCCAGGGCCTGCTCCGCGAGCAGGGCCCAGGCCAGCGAGGACGCCGGGTAGGAGGCCGCGACCTCCTTGAGCGGCGTCCCCGCGTCCAGCAGATCCTGCGGCCTCGGGTCGGCGGGCAGGAGGGTGGGGGGCGGGCCGGCGATCAAGTTCTCAGGCATGTGAGAAGTCTAGGCCGCCGTTCCCCCCGCACCATCCCAACGCGCACGTGCTCCGGCTCAGGCGGCGACTTCGGCCGTCTCCAGGCCGAGTTGGCCGTCGAGCTCGTCCTCCGAGGCCAGGCGCGCCTTGCGCTGGTAGTAGGGCACCTTCTTGACCGAGTACCAGACCATCGGGATCAGGCCGAGCGCCAGGGCGCCGATGCCGATCCACTTGGTTTCGGCGTCCAGACCGCTGCCGGCGAGGTTCTCGATCAGGGTGAAGGCCATGAACGCGGAGCCGAGCAGGGGCAGGAAGCCGATGAACAGCGCGTTCGAGAGGGAGGTGAAGACCTGCTTGCGGTACGCGACGATCACGGCGAGGGCGCCGAGGCTGTAGTAGACCGCGATCTGCAGGCCGATGGCGTTGATCGCGTCGGTCATGATCGTGGTGACCGAGCCGATGAACGCGGAGGCGACGAACAGGCCGAGGCTGACGACCGTGACCACGGCGGTCGCGATGATCGGGGTGCGGCGCTTCGGGTCGATCCTGCCGAATGCCTTCGGGATCGTGTTGTCGCGGCCCATCGCGAACAGCGAGCGGGAGACCTGGATGAGCGTGGTCTCCAGGGTCGCGATCGTGGAGAGCATCACGGCGATGATCATGAGCTTGCCGAGCGTGGAACCGCCCACGGCGGTGGCCAGCGCGGTGGAGATCGCCGTGCCCTGGTTCTGGATGTCGTTCGCCGAGAAGAACAGGTTGATGTCGACCGTGAACAGCTCGAACAGCGCCCAGACGATGACGACGCCGATGATGCCGCCGATGTTGGCGAGCTTGGAGTGCTTGGACTCCTCGTTCAGGTTCGCGGTGACGTCCCAGCCCCAGTAGTAGAACGCCGCGACCAGAGCCGCGGCCGCGAAGCCGGAGACGCCGCCGAAGTGGGTGGGGGAGAACCAGCTCCAGGAGAACGCGGCGCCGTGCCGGCCCGACTCGTGGAACAGGGCGGCGAGGCCCACCACGATCAGGATCGCGACCTCGATGCAAGACATGATCCACTGCGCTTTGGTGGTGATCGTGACGCCGGCCGCGACGATCGCCGCCATGATCAGGAACCATACGGCGCCGACCGCGGTGATCGTGCCGGTGGACCACGACCTGTTCTCGTCGAACAGCGAGAGCGTGGCCTGGCCGGCGGGGACGGCCGCGGCGACCATGAAGATCGTCGCGGAGACGACCACGGCCCAGCCGGAGATGAAGCCGAGCAGCGGGTGCAGCGCCTTGCGCACCCAGGAGTAGGCGGCGCCCGCGTTGACGTCGCCCCGGCCCAGGTGCGAGAACGCGAAGGCGATGCCGAGCATCGGGATGCCGCACCACAGCAGCGCCGCCGGCCCGGCGATGGCGGCGGCGCCCACCAGGACCGCCGTGCTCGCCGAGATCGAGTAGCCGGGGGCGGTGCCCGCGACGGCCATCACGATCGAGTCCACGCCCTTGAGGGCGCCGTGCGCCAACTGGCCCGAGCCGGACACGGGAGGCGTGGCCGCCCGGTCTTGTACCTGGTCGCTCATGAATTCTCCACCGGCATCGCTGAAGCTCCCGCCGCGCGCGGGCTTGTCGGACGAGTTGAACATCCGTGTGACGAGCGCAACAAGAGGCAGCCACCACTATTTGGATAACTCTCTGTCTCGGAGTTCCCGTACTGTGTGCCTATCTGTCAAGGAAGGCGGGTGAGATGGGCGCAGTCGCCATCTCCGTCGAGGGGCTGTGGAAGCGGTTCGGCCAGAAGCAGGCGGTGGCCGGGATCGATCTGAGGGTCTCCGCCGGGTCCTTCGCCGGGCTGGTCGGGCCGAACGGCGCGGGCAAGACCACCTCGTTGTCGATGATGACGGGCCTGCTGCGGCCGGACTACGGGCGCGTGCTGATCGACGGCGCGGACGTCTGGGCCGACCCGGCCGCCGCGAAGGCGCTGATCGGGGTGGTGCCGGCCGAGGCGCGGCTGTTCGAGCGGCTCAGCGGCGAGGAGCTGCTCGAGTACGCGGGACGGCTGCGCGGGATCGCGGCGCCCGAGGCGCGCCGCCGCGCCGGGCAGTTGCTCGACGTGCTCGATCTCGTCCCGGACGCCAAGCGGCTGGTCGCCGACTACTCGACCGGGATGCGCAAGAAGATCGCGCTCGGCAGTGCCCTGATCCACAATCCGTCGGTGCTCTTCCTCGACGAGCCGCTCGAAGGCGTCGACCCGGTGTCCGCGGACGTGATCCGCAGGCTGCTGACCCGCTTCGTCGGCAGCGGCTCGACGGTGCTGTTCTCCAGCCATGTCATGGAGCTGGTCGAGCAGGTCTGCGACCACGTCTCGATCATCGACAAGGGCCGGATCGTGGCCAGCGGCACCACCGACGAGATACGCGGCGGCAAGACCCTGCATCAAGCGTTCATCGACCTCGTGGGCTCGCGGACGAACGACGGGGAGGGCTTGTCGTGGTTGGGCTCCTCGTCCGCCTGAAACTCAGGCTGCTGCGCAACGCCCTGCGCGTCTCCACGCAGACCGCTGTCTCGTTCGTCCTGAGCACGGTCTGCGCCGGGTTGGTCGCGGTCGGGCTGTTCGCCGGCCTCGCGGCGCTGCGCGGGCAGAGCGGCGCCCTCGCGCTGACCACGGTGCTGTTCACGTCCTTCGCGTTCTGCTGGCTGATCATCCCGCTGGTGCTCTTCGGCCTCGACAACACGCTCGACCCGGCCACGCTCGCGCTCTACCCGCTGCGCATCCGGCCGCTCGCCCTCGGGCTGCTCGCGGCGTCCGCGACCGGCGCATGGCCGCTGGCCAACGTCGTCGGGCTGCTCGGCACGACGGTCGGGCTCGCGGACGGCGTGCTCGGCGTGCTGACCGCGGTGGTCGCGGTCGTCCTGCAGGTGCTCTTCTGCATCGTGCTGGCGCGCTTCGTGACTACGAGCCTGGCCGGGCTGCTGCGCTCGCGTCGCGGGAAGGACCTCGCGGGGCTCCTCATCCTGCCGATCTTCGCGCTATACGAGGCGTTCATGCAGGTCGTGCCGCGTTTGTCGGCCGAGGGCAAGCTCAGCACGGCGAGCTTCGAAGGGATCGACGCGTGGCTGCGCTGGACGCCTCCGGGCTTGGCCGCCCACGCGATCCGGGATGCCTCGACCGGGCATCCGTTCACGGCCGTCCTGCGCCTGCTCCTGCTCGCCGCGGTGATCTCCGCCCTCGGCGCGCTGTGGATCAGGCAGCTGGCGCGTGCCCTCACGACCGTCGACACGACCACGCAGGCCGCCGCCGTCAACAGCACCGCCCTGCCCTTCGCGAACCGCGGCCTGCTCGGCACGGTCGCGGCGCGCACCTGGGTGTATCAGCGCCGTGAGCCGCGCGCGAAGATCTTCTGGGGCATGATTCTCGTGATCGCGGTCGCCGGGTCCTACGGCACGCTGCGTACGGAGGCGTATCCACTCGGCCTGTTCACCGCGGCGATGTTCCTGGCCCTGCTCATCGGGCTCTTCAACGGCAACCTGTTCGGCCTGACCGGCCCCGCGTTCGGCTCCGACGCAGTCGCGCTGCACGGGCGCAAGGCGATGCGCGCGTACTTCGCCGGATCGAACCTGGTCCTCGCCGGGATCGGCGTTCCGCTCGCCGCGGTCGTGCTGCTCGGTCTCGCCGTCTACGCGCGCCACCCCGCCGACGGCCTGCTCGTGCTGGCCATCAACCTGGCCGGGCTCGGCGCGTCGATGGCGTTCAGCAACCTTTTCAGCGCGGCCTTGCCCTATCCCATGCAGAAGCGCCCGGGCAACCCGACCCCGAAGGCGGTCGAGGGGTACACGATGAACGTCCTCGGGGCCGGCTGCGGCAGCCTCTTCGGCACTCTGCTCCTCACCGTGCCGATGATCATCGCGGTCGTGGCGACGGGACACGTCCTCGCCGCGGTCCGCGTCACGCTGCTGCTGCTCGGCGGCGCGGGGTACGGACTGCTGCTCGGCGCGCTCGGCGTGCGGATCTCCGCGCGGATCGCCGCGAGCCGAATCCCCGAGATCGCCCAGACCGCGGTGCAGAGCAGGCTCTGAACACGCCAGGGGCCGCGGCCCGGACGGACCGCGGCCCCGACCTGTGTGGCGACAGGTATGCGGCGACAACACTTGGGATTCTGGCACGCCGCGGCCCGTCGTCGCCCGAGGCGCGGCGTGGACGGCCTCTTTCGGCCGATTGATATGAAGTTACGCGGGCCGGCGTCCGTGATTCGACTTGTGGCGTCGGCGGGCCTTGCGCTTGTTGGTCTTCTTGGACATGGCGGCCGCCTCTCTTCTGTTCCGCGTTATCCAAGTCCCCTACCCCGGCGGATGATCCCTATTCGAGTGCTGGGTCCGCTTGTAGCATCACCGGCATGACCTTCTCGATCACCGTGCTCGGCGCGGCCACCCCCTACCCTGCCCCCGACGCCGCCTGCTCCGGATACCTGCTGCGCGCGGGCGCCTCGCGGGTGTGGGTGGACGCCGGCTTCGGCACGTTCGCGAACCTGCAGCGCCACATGAAGCCGGCCGAGCTCGACGCGATCTGGATCTCCCACCTGCACCTGGACCACAGCCACGACCTGCCGACCGCGTTCTACGGGCTGGCCTACGGCAACCTCGGGCTGCGCAAGCCGATCCCGGTGTACGGCCCGCCCGGGTGGGTCGCGAAGTACTTCGGCGAGCACGCCGGGCACTTCAGCGACGTGAGCGAGGTCTTCGACATGCACGAGATCGCCGAGGACTGGACCCGGAGCATCGGCGATCTGCGCCTCTCGGTGTGCCGGGTCAACCATTCGCAGCCGGCCTACGGGTTGCGCGCCGAATACGAGGGAAGGGTGCTCGTCTATTCCGGTGACACGGCGCCCTGCGATAGCCTCGTCGAACTCGCGGCGGGCGCAGATCTGTTCGTCTGCGAAGCGGATTTCGACTCGCCCGAAGAACGCACCGAGTACATCCTGCATTCGACCCCTGAGGAGGCCGCGCAGATGGCCACCGCCGCCGGAGTCAAGAAGCTGATGGTGACGCATGTGGCCTACAGCCTCGGTATCGAGGCCGCCACCGCACGCGCCGCCGCGGCCTTCGGCGGCCCGACGATCGCGGCCAGAGACAACGAGACCCACGAGATCTAGCCCCGCGCCCCACCCACTGGCGCACGGTGGCGAATCACTCGAACGGGTCACTCCGGCTCCCCGCCCCGGGACAGCATGGGCGGGCAGTCCTCCAGCCCACGACCCCTTTGAGGAGCCCGCAGTGTCCAAGCGTCGACGTCGAAGTCGCGCCGCCGAGCGCTGGCGCCGTCACAAGTTCCTCCTGATCGTCGCCGTGCTGCCCCTGCTGGTCGGGGGAGTGGTCACGGCGGCGATCGCGGCGCCGCCCGCGCCGGGACCGGTCCACCCGGTCGCGACGCCGAACCCGAACTGCACGCTCACCGTCCCCGCCGATCCGCTGAGCGCCCGCGGTCTCGCCACTCCCTATGTGCTTTCGGCGACGACCCCCGTCGCCGGGCCGTGCCACGAGGCGAACCCCGCGCAGTCCGCGTTCGTGCAGGCCACGATCTACGATCCGGCGACCGGAGCGCTCGCGGTCTACGACCCGCTCGTCGTCGACGCCGGCCGCCGTCCGGCCGTCGAGCCGCTCGTCCCGGAGCTGCCGGCCGACGCCGTGGTCGGGATCTGGTTCGGCTACAACGGAACCAACCTCACGCTGCGCTCCGCGGGCCACTGCGTCAACGGGCTCGGCGACTCCGTGTTCTCGCAGTTCGCGTACTGCAACGCGGACCGCTTCTTCGACGCGGTCAACGCCGGGATCGCGCGTCACCGGCTGACCGTCCCGGCGCTCGGCACCGGCCGCGACGGCAAGCCCTGCCCGACCACCCGGGACTTCTCGATCGTCGACCAGGACCAGAGCGACAACGTCACCACGCGGTATCTGCTCACCCGCACCGGAAGGACCGCGCAGAACACCCCGGCCAACGCCGCCCGGCTGCACGGCGCGAAGGTGCTCGCCAACCCGAGCGACAACGCGCTGGTGGACGAGTTCGTCGACCCGGCCCTCGGCTGCACGCCGTGGACCGCGCGCAATCTCGACGGCGGCGGCAAGGCCACGTCCCTGGCGCTGGACGAGATCAAGGCGAACGCCGACCAGGCCGCGCCGGTCGCCCTCGTGCCGCTCAACGACCCGATGACACTCGTCAACGGCAGGTTCAGCGCCACGAAGACGAACCTCTACCGCGTCGGCGTCGACCAGCCGCCCCTCGACGCGGGCCAGGGTCCGCGGCACTACTGCCAGGACCTGGGCACGATCCAGTCCGCGCGGCTGCGTCTCGACCTCAAGCGGTTCTCCCATGCCGCGAGCCCGGATCCGGCCGCCGCGTCCACCCTGCTGACCTTCCTCGCGAACCGGCTCAACGGCTCCTTCCAGAACCTCGGCTGCGCGCACTTCGGACTGACCGACCCGGTATCCTCCGAGACGGTCGACGATGCGGGCGCCGTCGCGGCGGTCACCTTCGCGTCCTGAGACAGACCGACTACCCGGTTCCAGCCGCTGGAGGCCCCATGTCCCGCCCGTCGGTGAAGCTCACCGCCACCGTCATCGGCACGCCCACCCCGCGCAGGCTCGCCCGTTTCTACGCCGAGCTGCTCGGCTGGGAGATCGGCCGCGACGAGCCGGACTGGGCCACGGTGCGCGACCCCGAGGGCGGGGCCGGGATCTCCTTCCAGATCGAGGAGCACCATCGGCGGCCGGTCTGGCCGGGCAACGCGACCGACCAGCAGATGATGATGCACCTCGACTTCGAGGTCGAGGACCTGCAGGCGGCGAGCAAGCACGCCGTCTCCCTCGGCGCGCTCGTCGCCCACTTCCAGCCGCAGGACGACGTCATCGTGCACTTCGACCCGGACGGGCACCCCTTCTGCCTGTGGATCTCCGTCGAGGAGCCCGGGGAGGGCTGAGCCGTTGTCAGGTGACAGGCACCGTCAGCAGCACCTCGCCGGCCGTCGTGGCGACCTGGAACTTCTTGATGTCGGAGACGTCCATCGCCACGCCGCCCGGGATGGTCGCGCTCTGGCTGATCGCGTCGGGCGCCCACCAGCTGCTGGCCACGGCCTTGTTGCCGTCCTTGTCCATCGCGTAGAGCACGCAGTCGTCGCCGGGCTTGACGCCCTTGAGCGTGATCTGCACCCAGCTGCCCCAGTCGGCGGCGTGGTACTGCACGGTCCCGGTCACGCCGTCGGCCGCGTTCTGCGCGGTGACCGTCTCGGTCCCGGCGGGCAGGCCCGAGGAGGACCGGGTCCCCGCGTAGATCCCGACGGCCGCGGCGGCGACCAGCACGCCGGACATCAGCGCGGCGGTCGAGGGCCGCATCGAGCGCCGGGCCCGGCGCGAGGAGGGCCGGGAGGACGGATTCGGCTGCGGCGGACGGACGGTGCCGCCCGGGCGCTGCCCGCTCGGCAGGCTCGGATTGGCCCGCAGCCGCGGGTCACCCGCCGGGCCGACGCCGCCGACCAGGGCCGCGCGCGAGCGCAGCCGGTCCCACATCGCCGGATCGGGCATCGCGGCGGGATCGCGGGCGGTCTCGAAGAAGGCCTCGGCCGGCACCTTCGCCAGCAGCCCGGCCACCGGCGCCAGCTCCGCGTACTCGGCGCGGCAGGCCTGGCACCACTCCAGATGCGCGCGCATCTGCTCGGCGTCCGCGGGCTCCAGCGTGCCCAGCAGATACGCGCCCAGCTCCTCGCGCCACTGGTGATTCGTTTCCTGACTCATCGCGTCAGCCCCCTTTCCGCAAAGGCCGACCGCAGCGCACGCAACGCGTAGTACGTGCGCGACTTCACCGTTCCCGGGGGGACTCCGAGCGCCTTCGCGGCCTCGGCCACCGAGGCCCCCCGATAGTACGTCTCGACGATCACCGCGCGGTGCTCGTCGCTCAGCTGGTCCAGCGCCTGCGCCATCTGCAGCGCGTCGAGCGTCTGGTCGAACACGTCGCCGACCGGGTCGGGCACCGAGCCGGCCCAGTCCTCGCCGAGGCGGTCCTCGCCCACCTCGCGCGGCCGCGCCTGCCGGGCGCGGACCGCGTCGATCACCAGGTTGCGGGCGACCGCGAACAGCCACGCGCGCACCGAGCCGCGGTCCGGATCAAGCGCGTCCGGATGCGTCCAGGCACGCAGCAGCGTCTCCTGGACGATGTCCTCAGCGGCCTGCCGGTCACCGTGCGTCTGGCGCAGCACATAGCCGAACAGCGGTCCGGCGTACTGGTCGTACAGGGCGCGAAGGCGTTCCTCGTCGGTGCGCGACGCGGCCGTCTCCGCCGCGGCGCCGGACGCGCGGGAGGATGCGCCAAAAGAGCGTTTCACCGGCCTCGCTTCAGTCCGGGGGTGTCTGGGATCGACCATACTACCCGCGGAGGCAGGGGCGAAGACGGTACCTGCGCTCCCGAGTCTGCTCACATCCTCCTGCACGCGCCGCGCGCCTGTTCGGTTCACGTCCCGCTCGAAAAGATGCGTCTCCTTGACAGGATTTCTTGTCGGTGCGAGCCTCGGTTCATGCAGGAGATCGCCGTCATCCAGGAGCCGGAGGCCGCGCGTAGTGCGCTGGACCCGGTGCGGGCCCGGCTGCTCGCGGCGCTCGCCGAGCCGGCCTCGGCCAGCACCGCGGCCAAGAAGGTCGGCCTGACCAGGCAGAAGGCCAACTACCACCTGCACGAGCTCGAGCAACACGGGCTGGTCGAGCTGGTCGAGGAGCGCCGGAGGGGCAACATGATCGAGCGCGTCCTGCAGGCCAGCGCCGCCTCCTTCGTCATCTCGCCGGCCGCGCTCGCCCAGCTCGCGCCGGATCCCGGGGACAGCCCGGACCGGCTCTCGGCCCGCTGGCTGATCGCGCTGGCCGCGCGGATGCTGCGCGAGGTGGGCGAGCTGATGCGCGGAGCCCGCAAGGCGGGGAAGCCGCTGGCCACCTTCGCGATCGACGGCGAGGTGCGCTTCGCCTCGGCGGCCGAACGGGCGCTTTTCGCCGAGGAGCTCGGCCTCGCCGTGCGGCGGCTGGTGGCCAAGTACCACGATGAGAAGGCGCCCGGCGGCCGGGACCACCGGGTCGTCGTCGCCCTGCATCCGAGCCTGAAGCAGGCCCCCGAGTCCGAGGAGCAGTGAGCAGCATGTCGAAGGAGTTCGAAGTCCGCCGCGAAGTCGCGATCCAGGGCACGCCCGAGCAGATCTTCGCGGCCGTGACCCGGGAGACCGCGGCGTGGATGTTCCCGGTCGAGGAGGTCCCGGCGGTCGGCGCCCTCGGCCCGGACGACCCCAAGGTCAAGGTCTGGCAGCCGCCGGAGCACGTGCAGATCCGCGTCGAGGGTCCGAACGGCTTCTTCAACGCGCTGGACTACCTGATCGAGGCGCGCGACGGCGGCACCGCCTACCTGCGCTACGTGCACAGCGGCGTGCTGATGCAGGACGACTGGGAGGACCAGTACAACGGCGTCGGCGCGCACACCGACTTCTACCTGCACACCCTCGGCCAGTACGTGCGCTACTTCGCGGGCCGTCCCGTCGAGTACGTGGCGGCGGCCGGTCCCGCCGCCTCGGCCAAGGCCGGTTCGATCGAGGTGCTGAAGGCGGCGCTCGGGCTCGGCCCGGCCGGCAAGGTCGGCGACCCGCTGTCGCTGGAGATCCCGAACTTCGGCTGGATCGAGTCGGAGGTCGACTACCTCACCGAGCACTTCGTCGGCCTGCGCTGCTCCGGCGCGCTCTACCGCTTCTTCGGACGCGAGGCCTTCGGCGGCACCGTGGACGCGGCGCACCACCTGTTCGAGCCGAAGGCACCGCGCGCCGAGGCGACGGCCGCGTGGCAGGAGTGGCTCAACGGGGTGTTCGCGTAGCGGCCGCCTCGATCGGCGGCGCCGCCCGGACCACGTCGGCCACCTGGCGGATCGCGTCGGGCCCGACCCGGCAGCAGCCGCCGATCAGCCGGGCTCCGGCGTCGATCCAGGAGTGGACCAGGCCCGGGTCGAAGGTCGGCTCCTCGCGCCACGCGCGGGCCTGCGCGTCCCAGGACTCTCCGCTGTTCGGGTAGACGACGACCGGTTTCCCGGTCGCCTCGCTCGCGATCTCGACCGCGCCGAGCACGTCCTGGGGGGCGCAGCAGTTCACGCCGACCGCGATCACCTCGTCCACGTCGGCGGTGAGCGCGAAGGCCTCCCGCAGCGGCTGGCCCGCGCGGGTCTTGCGTCCGGCGGCGCTGAAGGTGAGCCAGCAGGGCACGCCCGAGCCGCGCACCACGTTCATCAGGGCCTCGGCCTCGTCCGCGTCCGGGATGGTCTCCAGCGCGAGCAGATCCGGCTGCGCCCCGGCGAGCGTCTCGATCCGCGGCGCGTGGAAGGCCTCGAGGTCGGAGACGCTCAGGCCGTAGCGTCCCCGGTACTCCGAGCCGTCGGCCAGCACCGCGCCGTAGGGTCCGACCGAGGCGGCGACCCAGCGTTCGCGTGGCCGGTCGCCGTCGTGCGCGGCGGCTGACTCGGCGTCACGTGCCAGTTCCACACTGCGCCGCAGCAGCTGCGCCGCCTGCGCGTGGTCGATACCGCGCGTCGCGAAGCCCTGGTAGCTGGCCTGGTAGCTGGAGGTGATCACCAGCTGCGCGCCGGCCGCGAAGTACGCCGCGTGCGCCGCGGTGATCTGCGCGGGATCGGCGGCGAGCAGTCGCGCGGACCACAGCTCGTCGCGCAGGTCGGCGCCCTGCGCCTCGAGCTGGTTCGACAGCCCGCCGTCCAACACGATGGGGCCGGCGGCCATGGCCCGAGCCAAGGACGTCGGCCCGACCGTCATCGTCTTGTCTCCCATTGCTCGATGGTAACCCGATGTGATCTTGATATGCCGTCAGGCGCGGCAGAGGATCTCGGCGTGCGGGATGCACAGCCAGCCGTCCTCGTCGGCGGCCCAGTCGCGCCAGCCCTGGGCCAGCCGCCGCAGGTCCTCGGGTGTCGCGAAACCGCCCTCGACCGCGACCCGCGCGAAGTCGGACTTCACGGCCCGGTCCGCCCACGAGGCGCCCCACCAGGCGCGCTCGGCGTCGGTGTTGAAGCACCAGGTCGAGGTGGTGGCGGCGATGTCCGCGCGGTCGAACCCGGCCCGCGCGGCCCAGGCCTTCAGGTGGCGGCCGGCGTTCGGCTCGCCGCCGTTGGCCCGGGCGACCTGGCAGTAGAAGCGGTTCCAGTCCTCGAGCACGGGGTTCTCCGGGTACCAGAAGAAGGCGCTGTAGTCGCTGTCCCGCGCGGCGACGTAGCCGCCCGGCTTGCAGACCCGGCGCATCTCGCTGAGGGCCCGGACCGGATCGCCGACGTGCTGGAGCACCTGGTGCGCGTGCACGATGTCGAAGGTGTCGTCGGGGAAGTCGAGGGCGTGCACGTCCCCGGTGACGAACTCGGTGCGGTCGGCCACCCCCTGCTCGGCGGCCGTCGCCCGCGCCTGCTCCAGGATGCCCGGCGCGTACTCCAGGCCGACGACCTTGCCGGGCGAGACCAGCTTGGCCAGGTCGGCCGTGATGGTGCCCGGGCCGCAGCCGACGTCCAGGAGGGTCATGCCGGGACGCAGTCGCGGCAGCAGGTAGGCGGCGGAGTTCTCGGCCGTGCGCCAGGTGTGCGAGCTCAGCACGGAGGGGTGGTGGCCGTGCGTGTAGGTGGCCGTCTCAGACATCGGAAGCAGACTCCTTCGTCGGGTATCGCGGTATTGCGACCCTAGCAAGAGTGTCCATACTTCGGTCAATCTTGTCTCGGATGCCGAGAAGGTGTGGCTAGCGCCCCGCGCGCTCCCTGATGATGCGTTCGAGGCCCTCCAGCAGGGTCGCGCGCACCGTCTCCCGGCTCTGGCCGAGCGCGTCGAGGATCTCGGACGCCCCGTACGCCGGATCGTGGTAGACGCCGAGCAGCAGGTGCTCGGTGCCGATGTAGTTGTGGTTCAGGTCCAGGGCCTCGTCGAGGGCGTCGCGCAGGGCCGTCTTGGCGTGCACGGTGAAGGGGATCGCGCCGACGGTCTCCTGCGGCGTGCCCGGACGGCGCTCGAAGAGCTGCTCCAGCACGGCCTCGCGCCGCACCTCGAGCCGGCGCAGCGTCAGCGCGGCCAGGCTGTCCTCGGGGGAGAAGAGGGCCAGCAGGATGTGCTCGGTGCCGACGGTGTCGTGCCCCAGCCGGCGCGCGGCGTCGATCGCCCCCTGCGCGACCTGCTGCGCCTTGTCGGTGAAGCGGTTGAAGTTGGGGGACCAGTGGCTGAACTTCTTGTGCGCGGCCTGCTTGCTCACCCCGAGCGCGCCGCTGAGCTCGGCCCAGGACATCCCGGCCTGCCTGCACTGGAAGACGAAGTGGTCCAGCAGGCGGTCGCCGAGCGCGGTCAGGCCGGTGGAGTACTCGGCCGCCTTCGAGAGCTGGCCGAGCGGGTCGGAGTCGGGGATCTCGTCGCGCACGGACTGGACGAGGTCCTGGAGGTTCGGTGTAGGCGTCATGCGTCAACCGTAGGTTGACGAACCGCAATCGTCAACCCTGAGTTGACGATCTCCTGCGGCGGTACAGTGAGGCGGTGCCGCCTCGGGACTTCTTCGCCAGGACCGCGCCCGACGTGGCGCCCGACCTGCTCGGCTGCCTGCTCACGGCGCACTCCGCCGAGGGCCGGGTGAGCGTCCGGATCACCGAGGTCGAGGCGTACGCGGGCTCCCGCGACCCGGCCTCGCACGCGTATCGCGGGCAGACCGCGCGCAACGCGGTGATGTTCGGGCCGCCCGGGCACGCGTACGTCTACTTCATCTACGGGATGCACTACGCGGTCAACGCCGTCTGCATGCCGGAGGGGACCGGTGAGGGAGTGCTGATCCGGGCCGGGGAGGTCGTGGACGGCCTGCCGCTCGCCCGCGCCCGCCGCGTCGCCTCCCGCGCCGACGCCGATCTGGCCCGCGGACCCGGTCGGCTCGCGACGGCCCTCGGGCTCACCCGCGAGCTCGACGGCGCCGACCTGTGCGCGCCCACGGGGCCGCTCACGCTCGAGCTCGGCAAGCCTCTCGACAGCGCCCTGATCCGCTCGGGCCCGCGCGTCGGAGTCGGCAAGGCTGCGGACACCCCGTGGCGCTTCCACGTCCACGGCGACCCCACGGTGAGCGCCTACCGCCGCGCGAAAGCCCCGAAAAACCCCGCCTGACCTGCGCGGAGAGCGGCGCGTTAGTCAGATGTGAGGCACGGTTGCCATGCTGATTCCCGTCAGGCGGCGCAGGGCCTGTCGGCTAACAGGGGAGCCGATAGACCACGCGATCCAGCTAACCGACGGCCGGCGATCGGGCGCCCCCACACTGTGCCCGATCGCCGGTCGGCTTGCTCTCGCATCGACCATCAGCCCTTGACGCAGATGACCTGGCGCAGCTCCGCGGCGATCTCGACCAGGTCGGTCTGCGCCGCCATCACCTGCTCGATCGGCTTGTACGCGCCCGGGATCTCGTCGATCACGCCCTCGTCCTTGCGGCACTCCACGCCCGCGGTCTGCCGCTCCAGGTCCTTCCTGGTGAAGGACCTGCGCGCCTTCGACCGGCTCATCAGCCGGCCCGCGCCGTGCGAGGCCGAGTTGAACGCCGCCTTGTTGCCCAGGCCCTTGACGATGTACGAACGGGTTCCCATCGAGCCCGGGATGATCCCGTACTCGCCGGAGCCCGCCCGGATCGCGCCCTTCCGGGTGACCAGCAGCTTCTGTCCGTCGTACGTCTCCTCGGCCACGTAGTTGTGGTGGCAGGAGATCGTCCGGCCGAAGGTCGGCGCGGCCGCCTTGAAGGCCCGCTCGACGACGCGCCGGAACAGCGCCATCATCACGGCCCGGTTGTAGCGCGCGTACTCCTGCGCCCAGAACAGGTCGGCCCGGTAGGCCGCCATCTCCGGGGTGCGGTCCAGGAACACGGCCAGGTCCCGGTCGACCAGGCCCTGGTTGTGCTTCAGGCCGCGCGCGATCCCGATGTGGTGGTCGGCGAGCTCCTTGCCGACGTTGCGCGAGCCGGAGTGCAGCATCAGCCAGACCCGGTCGTCGGTGTCGAGGCAGAGCTCGATGAAGTGGTTGCCGGAGCCGAGCGTGCCCATCTGGCCGAGGGCCCGCCCGCGCCGCGCGTGCACCGCCGGAGCCAGCGAGTCGAAGTCGTTCCAGAAGCCGGACCAGCTCAGGGCGTCGAAGCCGTCGAGCTTCGCCGCGTCGACCGGGGTCGCGTGCGCGGCCCGGCCTACCGGGATCGCCTTCTCGATCCGGTCGCGCAGCGCGCCGAGGTCGTCGGGCAGGTCGGACGCGGTGAGCGAAGTGCGCACCGCGGTCATCCCGCAGCCGATGTCCACCCCGACCGCGGCCGGACACACGGCGCCGCGCATCGCGATGACGCTGCCGACGGTCGCGCCGATCCCGGTGTGCACGTCCGGCATCACCGCCACGCCCGCGACCTGCGGAATCGTGCTGACATTGCGCAGTTGTGCCAGGGCCTGCTCCTCGATCGAGGCGGGGTCGGCCCAAAGCCGGATGGGTACGCGGCCGCCACCCGGCAGCTCGTGCATGGGCATGCTGAATCCTCATCAGGGTTCGAAAGGTAAGTGAAGGTGCTGCGATGGCACCCGAGGAGAAGGGCGCGGCGAGGTCCGTGGGGGAACTACACGCCCGGCCGGGTCAGGGGCCTGCCACAGCGGTGCGCGGATGCACGCGACAACAACACTGGAGTCCTCCTGTCCACGGTGATGATCGGGCCGGTCCGCACCTCACGGACGCTCAGCCGCGCCGCTCTCCATTGAGCCATACGGGGCCGCGCGGGGCAACGGGATTTAGTCCCGCCGGAGGGCCTGCCGAGACCTCGGATGTCTGTGGTAGAAACACACGCATGATGCGAATCGCGTTGCACACCAAGGTGCGGGCCGACCGGATCGACGAGTACGAGGCGGCGCACCGCGAAGTGCCCGAGGAGCTCACCGCGGCGATCCGGGCCGCCGGGGCGAAGCGCTGGTCGATCTGGCGCAGCGGCACCGATCTGTTCCACCTGGTCGAGTGCGAGGACTACGCGCGGCTGCTCGCGGAACTTGAGACGCTTCCGGTCAACATCGCCTGGCAGGCCCGGATGGCGGACCTGCTCGACGTCGTGCACGACTACTCGGCGGACGGCGCCGCGGCCGGCCTGCCCGAGGTCTGGCGGCTGTCAGAGGAATAGGGCCGCGATCAGCAGCGTGCTGAACTTCTCCGTGACCTGGCCGTCGGGGAAGAGCTCCAGCAGCAGTTCGCGCTCGCGGTCGATGAAGGGCGCGGTTGCCTCGCCGAGATTCGCGATGTACGACTTCGAGGCGACGTTCGACAGATGCGTGTCGATGCTGACGACGCGCTCCCAGTCGAAGGTGAACGAGTGCGTGCGCAGGTCCGCGGGCAGCTTGATGCGGTCGGCCAGCTCGAACGCCGAGTAGCGGTTCCAATCCGGCCCCGCGGCGGCCGTGATCCGCTCGGCCTGCTCCCGCTCCCAGCCGTGCGCGCGGTCCGTCTGGTTCCACCACAGCGCGAGAACCCCGCCAGGCCGCAGCACGCGGCGGATCTCGGGCAGGGCCTGTTCCGGGTCCATCCAGTGCCAGGCCTGCGCATAGGTGATGAGGTCCGCGCTGTCGTCGGCGAGCGGGAGCGCGTGACCGCTGCCCTGCACCGCGCGCACGCCGGGGGAGGCCGCAGCCAGCTCGGCGAGCATCGCGCCGGAGAGCTCCACGGCGGTCACCTGGGCGCCGCGTTCGGCCAGCTGGCGCGAGGAGATCCCGGTGCCGGCGGCCACATCCACGACACGCGCCCCGTCGAGCTCGTGGCCGAGTAGATCGTCGAGGGCGTCGAAGAGCTCGGAGGGGTAGGTGGGCCGGGCCGCCGCGTAGTGCCGGGCCGTGGACTCGGTATCGAACTTCGACTTCTCCGCCATGCGGCACACCCTAGTCGATCACTCCGCGACGCTGAGGCTCCGGTAGTGGTACTCCTGGGCGGTGACGAAGCCGAGCTGCCGGTAGAGCGCGAGCGCCGCCTCGTTGCCCCGGCGCACCTCCAGCATCGCGTGCTCGGCGCCCTGATCCGCGGCCCAGGCGAGCAGGGTCCTGAGTATCAGCCGGGCCAGGCCGCGGCGGCGCGCCTCCGGGGCCGTCTCGATCCCGGCGAGGCCGACCCAGGTCCCCGACTCCCGGTCCAGCGCGGCGCGCCCGATGGCCAGCGGCTCGCCGGAGTACTCGTCGTAGATCGTCGCGTACTGATAGCGCTCGCCGGAGCCGAGGATCTCCTTGGCCTGCGGCGGAACCGCGCCCTGCCGGTAGAGCCGCAGCCACCGGTCCTGCGGTCGGTCTGCCGTGGACAGCGGAACGTTCGGGTGCTGACGGCCGTTCAGCGCCTCGAGCGCGGGCGCGATCGCCGCGGTCTGCCGGAGGGCGTCGTCGTGTCCCGCGCCGCAGCCGTGCTCGGTGAGCGCGGCGTCGAACTCGCTGCCGATCTCGGCCAGCACCTGCGGGGACAGGCCCCGGTGCGCGTACCAGGCGCGGATCTCGTCGAGCGCCTGCGGCAGCGGGCGGCGCAGCGGACCGAGCGGCCAGACGGAGTTGGCGCGGTTGGTGAAGCCGGCGCCGGCCCGCAGCTCCCAGCCGTCCAGCGGCTCGGACTCGAGGTAGCCCCAGAAGTCGGCCGCGACGGTGAAGAGGGACTCGGCGTCGAGTGAATCAGCACTCGTTCGCGTCGGCCTGGCAGTCGTCATGCGCTTGATCGTACCGGCCACCGCGGGCCGCGACGCGCCTGAGCAACGAGTGCAGCAGCTCGGCCTCGGCCGGGGACAGGTCGGCGAGCAGCTCCGATTCGGCCGCGGCCGTCGCCAGCCGCAGCTCGCACAGCCGGGCCGCCCCGGCGGGCGTCGCCCGGATCAGCTTGCTGCGACGGTCGCTCGGGTCGGGCACCCGCTCGACCAGGCCGGCCGACTCGAGGTCGTCGAGCAGGTAGACCATCACGGTCCGGTCCAGGCCGAGGAACTTGGCCAGCTCGGCCTGGTTGCGCGAGGTCGGCTCGGCGGCCAGGCGCAGCGCCGCGAAGCCGCGGGCCCCGTGCGGCAGGTCGCCGACCGCCTGGCGCAGCGCGCTCAGGTGCGCCCGGAAGGCGTTGGCGAGCAGCCAGGAGAGATCCTCCTGCTCCTCGGTCCGGGGCGTGGTGGCGGTGTGTTCGGCCATGTCACCAGCCTACCGTATTGCTCCCGCTTGACAAATAATCTGCTTCACAGACATTCTTGCCTCGAGACGAGATGTCGATCAGACGATCTAAGGAGCAACTCATGGCTCACCTGCTGCACATCGATTCCTCTGTGTTCTCGCAGCACTCGGTGTCGAAGGAGGTGTCCGCGACCTTCCGCGAGACCTGGGCGGCCGAGCACCCCGGCGGCCTGGTCACCTACCGCGACCTCGGCGCCGAGCCGGTCCCGCAGCTCAGCGAGCTGACCCTGACCGCCGGCTTCGTACCCGAGGACCAGCGCAGCCCGGAGCAGGCGGCCGCCCTGGCCGCGCGTGAGGCGCTGGTGCAGGAGGTCCTCGCGGCGGACGCGTACCTGTTCGGCGTCCCGATGTACAACTGGGCCGTGCCCGGCTCCTTCAAGGCCTGGCTCGACCAGATCCTGGTGAACGGCAGGCTGATCGGCGTCGACCCGCTGCCGCTGGCCGGGCGCCCGGCGACCGTCGTGGCCAGCTACGGCGGCGGCTACTTCCCCGGCACCCCGCGCGACGGCTGGGACCACGTGCAGCCGTACCTGGAGACGGTGCTGGTCAAGGCCCTCGGCCTCGACGTGCGCTTCGTGACCGTCCAGCTCACCCTGGCCGAGCGCGTCCCGGCGATGGCCGAGCTGATCCCGCAGGCCCAGGAGCTGCGCGCCAAGGGCCACGCCGACGCCGCCGCGCACGCCAAGGAGCTCGCCACCCGCTTCGAGGCCGCCGGCGTCTGACGCCCCGTCACCGCGTGGCGCGACGGCCGAGGTCGGCGCTCGGCGAAGAAGAGGTCGATCTCAGGATTCGGATCCGATGGACGGGGGACGAGGGCCCCGAGCATGGACCGCCGTCCGGCGGTCCGGTAATCTGCACATCCATCGAATAGTTCTGCATAGAACCATCAAGGTGATCTGCATGATAGATCCGAACCACCTGCGAACGCTTCGAGCCCTCGCCGACCACGGCACCGTCGTCGCCGCCGCGGAGTCGCTCCATCTGAGCCCGTCCGCCGTCTCCCAGCAGCTCAACTCGCTGGCCCGGACCACGGGGTGCACGCTGCTGGAGAAGCGGGGCCGCGGCGTGGTGCTGACGCAGCCCGCGAAGATCCTGCTCGAACACGCCGACGCGATCCTCGAGCGCTTCGAGCAGGCCGAGAGCGACATGCGCAGCTACCAGCAGGGCGATACCGCCGTGCTGCGGATCGGCGGCTTCTCCAGCGCGCTCCAGTGCTTCGTGGCCGACGCCGTCAGCACCGCGCTGCACCGCAATCCCGGCTGGAGCATCCAGATCGACGAGGTCGAGTCCGAAGAGTCGATGGCGATGCTCCTCGACCGCGAACTCGACCTCTCCGTCGTGATGATCGCCCCCAACCGCCCCCTGCTGGCGGACCGCAGGATCAGCCTGGAGCCGCTCCTCGCGGACACCTACCGGGCCGTGGTCCCCGCCATCCACCCCCTGGGCGCCCTGGACGAACTGGACCGCCTCAGCCGCCTCGCCTACGAACCGTGGGTGCTGAGCCGCCACTGGACCTCCACCCACGAGATCGTCATGGCCGCCTGCGCCGTGGCCGGCTTCCAGCCCAGGGCCGCCCACAACACCACCGACTTCGCCGCCTCGGTGGCCATGGTCGGCCACGGCCTTGGCGTCTCGGTGATCCCTAGGCTCGGCCTGCCCAGGATCGTCCCCGACACGGTCAAGATCCTCCCCATCAAGGTCGATCCCCCCACCCGCCACATAGCCGTAGCCGTCCGCAGCGGCTCCGCCCAACCCGGCTCCCCTTTGGCCCAGTTCCGCAGTCTGCTCAAGGACACCGTCGACTACCTCTCCGAGCCCACGACGATCGCCGAGGCAGTGGCCTTGGCCGCGGAAGCGGCCGAGGCGACGGAGGTGGCAGGGGCGGGCAAGGGCGCGGAGACGAAGAAGACCGAGGGCTGAGGCGTCCGGCCGCGACGAAGATCCTTACTCCACCCCCACGCCGCCCGCGACGACGATGTCGATGCGTTCCAGGGGGGCGGCGAGGAGGGCCATGACGTCGGCGGGTTTGGGGGCGCCTTCGGCGGGGGTGGCGGTGAGGGCGGCTTGGGCGGCCTCGTCGGAGTGCCAGACCTCGATGATGCGGATGGTGTCGGGGTCGGCGGCGTCGTGGGCGATGGTGTAGATCTCGCAGCCCGGGTAGCCGCGGAGGGATTCGGCTACGCGGAGCATGAGGGCGGTCAGTTCGGGGCCGCGGCCGGGGTGGGCGGTGGCCTTCATCAGGCGTCCGATCATCGGGGGCTCCTTGGTCGTCGTGGCCGGGCGGGCGCGAGGGAGGGAAGGGGAGTGCGCGTCCGGGGGTGACGATACGGGAGGCTGCCGACAGGCGAGCGCCGCCGGTCACCGGGGTGGTGGGCGGCGGCGCTCGGGGGGCTTCTTGCGGGTTGTCAGCCGCGGGCCAGCTTCAGGACCTGGCTCAGGGGCTCGAGATCGAAGGGGGCGTCGCAGCCGAGGATGATGTGGGTGGCGCCGGCCTCGAGGTACTCGTCGATGCGGTCGATGCCGTCGTTGTTGATCATGACGGTGCGGTCGATCTCGTTCGGGTCGCGGCCGATCTTCTCGCACCACTCGTTGAGGATCCGGACCTTCTCGCCGTAGGTCTCCGGGTCGCCCATGGAGTTCCACAGCTGGGCGTACTGGGCCGTCAGGCGCAGGGTGACCTTGGGGCCGCCTCCGCCGATCATGATCGGCAGGTCGGCGGCGGCGGGGTTGAGCTTGGCGAGCCGGGACTTGATGCGGGGCAGCGCGTCGCCCAGGGCCCGGAGACGGCCGGGGGCGTCGCCGAACTCGTAGCCGTACTCGGTGTAGTCCCGCTCGAACCAGCCGGAGCCGATGCCGAGGATCGCGCGGCCGCCGCTGATCTCGTTGGTGGTGCGGGCCATGTCGGCGAGCAGTTCGGGGTTGCGGTAGCTATTGCAGCTGACCAGGGCGCCGAACCGGGCGTGCTTGGTCGTGGCGGCCATCGCGGCGAGGATGGTCCAGCACTCGTAGTGCGGGCCGTCGGGCTCGCCGAACAGCGGGTAGAAGTGGTCTGACGACTATCTCAGATGTACACTAAGACTATGAATACGGAGGGGAACGAGCAGG